>CAZADH010000061.1:0-12300 GCA_964483805.1 uncultured bacterium | reverse complement strand
GGTGATCACGACCCGCTGCTGCACGTTTCGGCCGATCAACGGTCGATGTCGAGCAACCATCACCACGCCTGCACCAGCTTGACCTGCGCCGGCGGCGGCGTTTTTGTCTGTGCCATGCCGCCGCAGTTGCCGCCCCCGGACGAACCCGGCGCGCTCACCGTTCTCTGGGTGCCGCAGTGTTGCGGAGTGTTGCCGGCTTCGATCTTTCGCCCCCCCATCGATGAAGTCCATACGTTGTAAGTAAAGCTTTCGCTGGTGGGTTTCCGGTTTTCGCTCCCTTGCTCGAGCCTGCCGGAATCAAGAGGGTGGCCTGCCCGAATGCAGGCCCAACATGATCGAGGTCTTCTTGTATGCGCGTCATTCTGTTGTTGCTCGTGTTTTCGTGGTTCTCCGTCAGTGCCGGGAGCGCAGCTCCGGTCACTCTTGCTGATGTATTGCACCTCTCCGAACAGCATCTGGCATTGGCTGCGGCCAGACTCGAGGTCGCTCGTGCCGAGGCGCTGGCGCGCGATGCCGGCCGGCGCGGTCCCGACCGTGTCGGTCTCGAGGTCGAGGACGTGAGCGGTCGGCTGCCGGGTTTTGCCGAGAGCCAGACCACCCTGGCGTTCACGCGGCCTCTGCTCGACCGGGTTCGCGTCGAGGCCGGTCGCGAGGAGGCCCGCGTTGGCGTGACTGCTGCGGGACTGGTGGTGACCCGGGAGCAATGGCAGATCACCAGCAGCGTGCAGGCCGCCTTTCATCGGGCTCTCTGTCGTCGGGCGTTGACCGACGTGGCTCGCGAGGCCCTCGAGACGGCACGGCAACTGGCCGATGTCACCCAGGCCCGGGTCGAAGCCGGCGCCACACCTGAAAGTGAAACGCTGAAGGCCGGTCTCGAGGTCGAACGGGCGCGTGCCGAGTTGGTGCGGGCCGAGGCCATCGCCGCTGAAGCCATGCAGGCATTGGCACGCAAGGTCGGTGTCGCCTCGCTTGCCGGGGCGCTGCCGGTCGGCTCACTCACGGCCGATGTGACGGTACCGGACCGGGGGGTGTTGGCCGAAGCGCTCTTGCGGACCCACCCCGATTTGCAGGAAACTGCGTTGGCCAGACGGACGGTGACCGCCGAAGCCCGGCGACTGCGCGCCGACAACCGCCCCGCGTGGGCGGTTTCGGTGGGTGTGCGCGATCAGCGGGCGACCGATGACCACACCTTCGTCATGGCCCTCGAGGCTGAGTTGCCGAACCGGCATGCCAATGCCGGCGCCCGGCGCGCCGCCGCGCTGGCCGAAGAAAGGCTGGCTGTCAGCGATGCCCAACGGCGTCTGGCCTTAACCCAGGAACTCGACGAAGCGTTGGCCGGCCTTGCGCGCAACCGCGCCACAGCGCTCGACGTACGCGATCGGTTGTTGCCCCAGACCGAGCGCCTCTTTGGTCTGACCCTCGAGGCGTATCGGCTGGGCAAGGTGCAACAACTGGTGGTCATCGAGGCCCGCAAGAACGTCACCGACCTGCGTCGCCAGTATCTGGAAGCGCTCGATGAGTTCTACCAGGTTCTCGATACCGTCGAAATGCTGTGCGGCGTCTGCCTGGTCGGCGAAGAACACTAACGGAGATCAACCCATGAAATACATACGATATATTTCTTTGTTTCTGGTGGTTGCCCTGCTCGGCGTGGCCTGGGCTGGCGACACCTGCTGTCCTGTGGCCCCGGTCGCTTCGGCGTCGGCACCCGCACCCGCTGCGAATACCCACGCCGGTCACGCACATGCCGACAACTCCCACGCCGGTCACGCACACGCGGCGCCCGCTCCCACCCCTGCTCGAGGCGACGACGACAAAGAAGAAGGGCATGGCCATGAGGGCCACGCCCATGCGGGGCACGCCCATGCGGGGCACGCCCATGCGGGGCACGCCCATGCCCACGCGGTCGTTGGCGATCCGATGACGGTAAAGTGCGAGCACAACATCCGGCAGATCGAGTGCGACGAGTGCCGTTACGAACTCGGTGTCGTCAAGGTTGCCGCGACGGCGACCGCACTGTTGCGGGTCGAGCCGGTCCAGGTTGTCGGTGGTGACGTGACTATCGAACTCAATGGTGAACTTGCCTTTGATGAAAATCGGGTCCGGTGCATCACTCCGCGCTTCGCCGGTCGACTGGCGTCGCTGTCGGTGCGCGTGGGTGATCCGGTGCGAGCCGGCGAACCGTTGATCGTGCTCGAGAGCCAGGATCTGGCCCAAGCTGCGCTCGATCTGCGCAAGCGTGGCGCCGAGGCGGCCTTGGCGCAGAAGCGGTTCGACCGGGAAGCGAGCCTGTTTGCCAAGAAGATCGGCTCCGAACAGGACATGCAGGAAGCACAGTCGGCGCGAGACTTGGCCAATATCGAGTGTGAGAATGCCCAGCGCCGGTTGTCGCTTTTCGGCCTGGATGCCCGACGCATCGGCGCTTTGACGGGGTCGCACCGGGATCCGGCCGGGCGCGGCGAGATGACCATTCTCAGTCCGTTGTCCGGGCGGGTGATCCGCCGCGACGGCAACATTGGCGACATGGTGCCGGCCGACAAGGAACTGGTCGTGCTTGCCGACGTTACCCACCTGTGGGCGATCGCGCAGGTGCATGAGAACAATATGGCTACTGTATTGACGGCGCTGGGTCGCGGTGGTGTGCGGGGCGAGATCACGGTGGCGGCCTTCCCCGGGCGCACCTGGGAGGCCACTGCGTTCGGCGCCGATGCGCAGTTGAACACCGACACGCGCACGCTGCCGTTGCGTCTGCTCGTCGAGAATCACGACGAAACCTTGCGTCCCGGCATGTTCGTCAAGGTCCGACTCCTCGTGGGCAATGCCGGCATGAAACCAACACTACCGACGGCTGCAATTCTCGAAGACGCGGGCGAGACCTTTGTTTTCGTGAAGGGACCCGAAGACTACTACTTCAAGCGATCGGTGGTCGTCGGCAAGGCCAATGGCCCGCGCACCCCGGTCGAGTCGGGGCTGAAGGACGGGGAACGCGTGGTGGTCGAAGGCGCGTTTCTATTGAAATCCGACATCCTGCGCGAGAAAATGGGCGCGGGCTGCGCCGATTAGGACGAAAACTGTGGAACAGCTCATCCGCCAAATCCTGGCACAACGGTTCTTCGTCTACCTGATTGCTGTTGTATTGCTGCTTGCTGGGTTGCTCGCCTGGCAGCGCTTGCCGATCGATGCCTTCCCCGATGTGACCAACACCCAGGTAACGGTGTTGATCAAAGCCGAAGGGTTGTCGTCGCTCGACGTCGAACAACGGGTGACCTTCCCGATCGAACAGAAGATGGGCGGTCTGCCGCGGGTGCGCCAGGTGCGCTCCATCTCGAAATCGGGCATCGCGCAGGTGATCGTCATCTTTGACGATGGGGTCGACATCTATTTCGCGCGTCAACTCGTGCTCGAGCGGGTTCAGGAAGCCCGCGAAGAGATGCCGCCGGGAATCGTCCCCGAGTTGGCGCCGATCACCACCGGCCTGGGCGAGATCTTTCAGTACTCACTCGAAAGCGCGAGCCGCACCCCCACCGACCTGCGGGTATTGCAGGACTGGGTGGTGGCCCCGCAATTGCGCCCTCTGGCGGGCGTTACCGAGGTCAACAGCTTCGGTGGCTATCTCAAGGAATACCACGTTCTGGTGCACCCCGATCGCTTGCAGAAATACGGGGTGGCCCTGCGCGACGTGCAGAAGGCCCTCGAAGACAACAACACCAACGCCCCCGGCAAATTTGTGGTGCAGGGCTGGGAGCAGATGAACCTGCGTTCTCTGGGCCTGCTTGCGTCCAGCACCGACCTGGGCAACATCGTGCTCAAGGCGGTCAACGGTGTGCCGGTGCGCATCGGCGATGTCGCCGACATCGAGATCAGCCATGCGTCGAGGCAAGGTGCGGTGACTCGCGACGGGCGCGGTGAGGTGGTGGCCGGCATGGTCATCATGCTCAAAGATGCCAACTCGAAAGAGGTCGTCGAACGGGTGAAGAACACCCTGCCGCGCCTGCGCCAGACCCTGCCCGACGATGTGTCGCTCAACGTCTTCTACGATCGCACCTCGCTCATTCAGGCCTGTATCAAGACGGTGGTCGATGCGACCGTGCACGGCGGCGCTTGGGTCGTCCTCGTTCTGTTCCTGTTTCTGGCCGAGCTGCGCACCGCGCTGATCGTGGTGCTGTCGATTCCGTTCACGTTTTTGGCCAGCTTCATCATCATGGAACGCGCTCACATCGCCTCGAACCTCATGAGTCTCGGTGGCCTCGCGTTCTCGGTCGGTATGGTGGCCGATGCGTCGATCGTGGTCATCGAGAACGCACGGCGGCATCTGGCCGCCTGGACCCCCGGTGCTTCGCGGCGCCGCCTCATCGCCGATGCCGTGACCGAAATCGCCCGGCCGCTCATCTTTTCGGTGTTCATCATCGTGATCGTGCTGGTGCCGCTGTTCACTCTCGAAGGCATGGAAGGCAAGATGTTCGGTCCCCTGGCCCTGACCATGCTCATTTCGTTGCTGGCCTCATTGGTCGTGGCCTTCTTCATCGTCCCGGTGCTGGGAGGCAGCCTGTTGCCGGTTGGTCCGGAACACGAGTTTCGCGCGGTGCAGTGGATACATGCATTGTATGGCTATTGTCTTGCACTTGCCTTGCGTTGGTCGAAGATTACTCTGCTTATCGGTGTTGCCGTGTTGCTCGGCCTGGGTTCGGTGGCCCGCTTCATCGGTACCGAGTTCATGCCGCCGCTCGATGAGGGGGCCATTGCCATCAATGCCGTGCGGTTGCCCAATGCCTCACTCGACGGCGCCGTCAAGGTCTCGACCGAAATCGAGCGCCTGTTGCGGACGATTCCCGAAATCGAGTCGGTGGTGAGCAAGACCGGACGTGCCGAGATTTCCGAAGACCCGATGGGTCCGGAACAAACCGATCTGATCATCGCGCTCAAACAGCGCGAACAGGTGCCGGGCGGCGGCCGCACCAAAGAGGCGGTCACCGAAGCGGTCCGCGTCGAACTCGCGAAGATCCCGGGCTTGCGCTACTCGTTTTCACAACCGATCGCCCTGCGCGTCAACGAGTTGATCTCGGGCATCAAGAGTGATGTGGCGGTGAAGATCTTCGGTGACGATCTCGAGGTGTTGTCACGGTTCTCGGCGCGGGTCGCCGATGTCGTGGGCCGGATTCCCGGGGCGGCCGATGTGAAGGCCGCGCACCTGTCGGCCATGACCCAGCTCGACATCGAGGTCGACCGCAAAGCCGCGTCGCAATTCGGCATCAACGTGGCCGAGGTCAACGAGTTGATCGAGACCGCTGTGGGCGGGCGGGCTGCGACGACCATGATCGAGGGACAGCGTCGGTTCGCCGTGGTCGTGCGGTATCCCGAGGAACTGCGCCGCGATGTGGCGGCGATCGGTCGCTTGCAGGTCGCGGCTCCAGACGGCAAACTGGTGCCGCTGGAACAGATCGTGTCCTTCCGCAAGGTCGAGGTGCCCATCGAGGTTGCTCGCGAGAACGGCATGCGCCGGGTCGTGGTCGAGACCAACATTCGCGGGCGCGACCTCGGCGGCTTTGTCGCCGAGTTGCGCACCCAGCTCGACCCACTGGTCAAGGAACTGCCGAAAGGTTACTTCATCGACTACGGCGGTCAGTTCGAGAACCAACAGCGGGCCATGGCGAGACTGACGATTGTGGTGCCCATGGCCTTGCTTCTGATCGTGGTGTTGTTGGTGATGGCTCTGGGCAATCTGCGCGATGCACTCCTGGTCATGCTCAATCTGCCGTTTGCTCTCGTGGGTGGCATCGTCGGTCTGTACTGGTTTGGCATGACCCTGTCGGTTTCAGCCGCAGTTGCATTCATTGTATTGCTCGGGGTCGCCGTGCAGAACGGGGTGCTGCTGATTGCTTTCTTTCGACAACTCATTGAGGCTGGGAAACCTTTGTCGGAAGCGATCAAAGAAGGGTGCGCCCGCCGCTTCCGCCCTCTGATGATGACCGCCTTGACCACGTTCATCAGTCATGTGCCGATGCTGATCGCTACCGGGGCGGGCGCCGATATTCAAAAACCTCTGGCGGTGGTGGTGAACTTCGGCCTCGTCACCTCGACGTTCCTGACCTTGCTGTTGCTGCCGATCGTCTTTGGCTGGGTCGAGGGTTGGTTGAATCCGGCGGTGGCCCATGGTACGCTGAACGAGAACACCGGAGACTGAAGCACCGAAGATGCACACTGTATTGCTGCTCGCCGCGCGGAGGCATTGACCATGGTTCGCTACAACGGACCCGATGATGCGGTCCAGGCCGTCCCCAGCCGCCAGTGGTGGGTCGTCGTTCTGGTCTTTGCCGCGCTGGTCTTTCTCGGGTGGCGCCACTGGCGCGACCTGCAGGAAGACGAGGCGATCGCGGGGTGGCAGACGGCCCGCGACCTGTGCGAGAGCCTCATCGACCACGGCCAACCTGAAAAGGCGCTGAAGATTCTGCGGGAATCGGCGACAAATCGCCCCGATGCTGTCGTGCCGGTGAAGCTTCTCCTCGAAAGCCAGTGCCTGCTGGCGATGGGGCGCAAGAGCGAAGCGTTGGCGCTGCTGGCTTCTTCCGTGGCCTCGTGGCCCAAAAATGTGCCGCTGCTCAACGAATACGGTTTACAACTCGCCGATGCGCATGCCATTGCCAGTGCCGAGGCCATTCTGCGCCGGGCTGTGAAACTCGAGCCCAATGACGGCGATGTGGCCGGCAACCTCTTTTCGGTCCGCGCGAGTCGCTTCTTCCGCGAGATGTCGATCATCGAGGCGGCCGCCACCGAGCGACGGATGCTCTCCGATCGCGCGCAAGCGGCCAGCGATACCATTCTCCTCGATCTCGAACGGCATCTGGCCGGCCAGTATGCCTCGGGCGTCTCGCTTCTTGCCGCCGACGGGGCAAACCTGCATCGTCGTTTCCGCTCGTCGCGTTCGGCGGTGTTGTTGGCGAGCTTCCTCGTCGATAAGCGTCTGCCGCTGCGGTTTCAGCAACCCGATCGCGCGGTTCAGCTCCTCGAAGAGACGGCCGTCGCGTCTGAATCCGATGCCGATGTGTTTCGCAACCTCGTCAACCTGTACGGCAAACTCAAACGTCGAGACGACGCGCATCGCACCCTGACCACGGCGCAGCGCCGGTTCCCGCAGCACGCATCCGACTGGGAAACGCTGACCCGTGTGATCGACGAGAACCAGACCCGTGTCGCGTCGGGTACGCAGTTCTACCGCCTGCACCTGCACAATGCCCCCGCCGAACCCCTGTGGTTCAAGGGCGGCTTCGATGCCGGCGGTGCGCCCGATGATCTGCGGGGTTGGCAGACGACGCCGATCGCGTCGAATGTGATCGATCTCGTGTTGTCCGGGGCCTGGGATTACGCTCCGAAACTGCTCATCGGCGCGTCGATGCCCCTGCAACTCGTTGTATTGCCGGTCGCGTCGGCCACGTCGGCGTCGCATCCTCTCGAGATCTCTGTCGATCTGGCCGTACCGAATGTCCCGCGGGTCTGTGATTATCTGCAAGAAAAGCGGGCCTTGCTGGCACCGCTGTTCACCGATTCGCTTCCCGTTGCCGGGCCGGCTTCGCCATCGCGGGTGATCGTGCTGCTGACCGACGGGGTGTTCTGGAACTTCCTACGCCCGTTCATCGAGTCTGGTTTCCTGCCGGCCTGCAAACGCCTCTTCGTCAGGTCGCGCAGTGCGTATCTCGATTACGGCGAGTCGCCGTTCCCGTTCAGCTATGTGGCGCTGAAGGTGATCCTCACTGGACGCCCCTTGACGGGGGCCGATATCGGCGACGTGATCGGGTTGTCCTTCGACCAGTTGCAGGGGTTCCTCGATCGCGATCTGGGCATGGGCAAGGCCCAGGTCGAGATCGGCTCAGGGACCTGGAAGAACATCCTGCAGCGGAACGGCACGCCCTACGTTTACCTCTCACTCGATGATCTGTTCGTGTTTGACGGTACCGCCTCCCGCCCCATCGAACTTATCTCGTTGGCCGAGCGCAACAATCCCGCGTGGTTGTTGCGCACCTTCATGAATCTCGAGTCGGTGGGTTGGTATGAAAGTGTCGCCCGTTTCGACAAAGTTGCTCTGCTGCGCAACGCTCTCCAGCAATCGCGGGCATTCTGGCGTGAAACCACACAGTTGGTGGGCGGGCGGTTCTTCTTTTTCTGGTTTGGCGAGACCGACCCGTTTCTGCACGGTTTCTTCTATCCGCTCGAGGCGTTTTTCGGTGCCGTGAAGCCCTCGTCGCCGCCCACCTTCGAGGCGCTGACGATCCTGACCGTCATGCAGATCGCCGATTTGTTGATCGAGCGCGCTCTGGCCGGTCTCGGGCCGAATGATCATCTTATTCTCATGTCGGACCACGGCATCAAAAACAACGTCTTTCATCACCGATTCGGCATCTGGAGCCACCATTGCTCGACATCACCCAGCATGACCGTCGTTCCGGCTCGTATGGTCGATGTACCGACAACGTTTCTGGCCTTGCTCGGTATGCCGCCACTACCCTCGATGACCGGTCGAGTGATCGAATAGGTGGCCTCCGATGAACGGATTGTTTGAGTTCGCAAGGTTTCGGCGCGTATAATCGAACAATGTCACAGCCGTCTGCGTCGCCACCTTCTCTCGGCCAACGGGCCCGATGGGTACTGTGGCGTGCACCCCTGGCCATCATCGCCGGCCTGCTTCTGGTTCGTTTCGTGCCTGCGCAGTTTCGTCCGGCCGAGTGTTCCCCGGGGCATCGCGGCTTCCAACCCTACTGCCAGGTCTGCCATCCCGGATTCGAAGAAGCGGCCGACGGTGGCTGTCTCTTGTGTCATCTCGACATGACGCGGTCGAGCAAAAAGGGGCCGTATCGTCCCGACGTCCATCAGGTTGCCCCGATGTTCTGCCGCGATTGCCATCCCGGGCACCCCGGCAATGGACCGACCACGGTGATTCCCCTCGCCGACTTTTCCCATCGCATGACCGGCTTCGAACTCGGTGAAGAGCACGAGCGCCTGCAGTGCAATGCCTGCCACAAACAACCCGGCAAATACCGAGGCCTCAATGGCAATTGTGAGTCCTGTCACCCAGATGGTCGCCAGTCCGGCTCCGGAACGCGGCAATTGATGGTCATCCCCCGCGTTGCCTCCGGTTCCGCCGCGAATCGCTGATCGGCGAGGATGCTTGCCAAACGGGTAGATCGGTCCATCGCCACGGTTGACCGACCCGCTGGCATCGCGACGGTGTGAGCGGGCGCACCCTTGGCGCGCGGCTGGTTGCCGTGGCTTTGCTCGTGGTCGTGCCGATGTTGGTGGCCTTCAGCATCCTCGACACTCTGGTCGAAACACTGGGCCGCGAAGCTGAAACCGCGCTGCGCCGTGATATGCAGGGCGTCCTGCGGCGTGCCGTGGCCATGGGCAGTCTGCGGACCCGGGCCGCCTGGGTCTTCGAACGCATGTTTCGCCACCCCTGGACACCGACGCAACTGGCGCCCAGACTCGCTCGCGTGGCCCGGCGCAATCGCGCCGTGGTCGAGGTGTTTCTCTTCGATGCCGCAGGCCGCCGCGTTGAGTTGCCGGGAATCCCGCACGATCGCGTGGTTGCCTCCCAACAGTTCATGCGGGCACTGGTCGATGAACAGGCGCCGGTGCCGGCCAAGCTCATCGCGGCCTTTGCCGGCAATCCGCTCGCTCCGCGCCTGCTCGCTGCGGCGCCGGGGGTCTTTGTCGATCTGGTCAACGGAGAGCGCCGCTCGTGGGCCGCATGGTGGCGCCTGCAGGATCGGCGGCAACGGACCACAGGGCATGCGGTGATCGTTCTGCACCGCTCGGGAGTCGAACCGGACCGACTGCTCGACCTCTCTCTGGCTGAAGCGCGACGGTTGGTCGGCGCCCGGGGGCTGCAGTGCGGTTGGTTCGATCCGGTGACCGTGGGTGGTGAATTGCGTCCGCGCGCATCGGGTGCGGGTGGGGCGTCATTCGCAGCCGGCCTCCAACAAGAGCTGGCCGCCCTGCCGGTAGGATCGTTGCGGCCGCAGATCGGTGATCGGCCGGTGGTGCTGCAGACAACCGACACCGGTGTTGTGTTATTTTGTATTGCTAATATATTGCCATCGTTGACCGTCGATGTCACCGGGTGGCGCACCGTCATCTCTGGCGTCGCCGTTCTTCTTGGCCTGGCCCTCCTGATCGGCGGGAGCGGGATGTTGCCCCCGTTGCTGCGCTTGCGGGGCAAACTCGTCCTCTTGTTCCTGTTGGGTGGCGGGGTGCCGCTTGTCATTCTGTCGATCACCGCCGTGATCGATCGCCACGATCGCGAAGAGGTCCTGCTCGCGCAATGTCGTCAGGCCCAGGTAGCGGCGTTGACCCGTCTCGATGGCGATCTGACCGCCTGGTTTGCCCCGATTGTCGCCCGCTACGAGCGTGCGCTCGCGACCATGGCCCGGACCGCAGCGCCCGGCACTGCAGTGCCGCCGGCTTTGTGCGCCTGGATCGCGCGGCAGGGTGACCTGATCATTCAAGCCATGGTCACCGATCGGCGCGGCAAGCTCATGTACTATCACCACGGCGATCCGGGCATGCGGGGCGGTCGCCTGGCGACGACCCGTGACGTGATGCGCGATTACAGCGCCCGCATCCTGCAGAGCTACAACGTCGAGCGGACCTCGCTGGGTGCCGAAACGGCACGCAGCACCCTGGTCGCCAATATTGCCGGGCGGGCCACCGCCGGTCTCGAACAGGCACGGACCATCCAGGTGCAGTCGATCGGTGATCAGGTCATGCTCAGTTACCTCGGGTTCATCCACCGTGAAGCCCAGCGCGCCGAGCAGGTGCTGTTGGTCATGCACCGCAGTCGCACCGCACAGATCCGCTACCTGCAATGGTTGCGCCGCATCTGGGGCCGCCCCGGCCCGTTGGCCCCACGCTTCGTGGCCCTGCCGGTGACGGCGGGCGCCGATTGGCCCGCCTTTCCCCGCGCCCAGACCGGACTCGATTCGCCCCTGCGCGCCATGCGCGACCTCGTTGTTGCCACCCGGCTTCCGCAACACGATGTATTGCAGATTGGCAATGACTCGTACCTGGTGTCGGCATTGCCCGGGCGGCTGCTCGATGGTTACGTATTGATGCTCGCACAGCCCTACGCGGCGATCGCCCGGGCCACCCACGATCTGAACCGGCGCCTGTGGGTGCTGTCAGCGTTCATGCTGGCACTCGCGGCTGCCGCTGCCTTCACCACCTCGTCGTTGTTGCTGCAACCCATCGCGCAACTGGGCCGCGGATTGCACGCCCTGCACGAGCGGCAGTTCCGCCTGCGCCTCGAACCCGGGCGCGTGGTCGAACTCGCGCAGGTGGCCGATCGCTTCAACGTCATCCTCGCCGATCTGCGCGATCTCGAGATCGCCCGCACCGTGCAGGAACACCTCTGGCCCAACCGTTCGTTGGCCGGGCCGGGATACGTGGTGGCCGGTCAGTGCGCCACCGCTGCCGATCTCGGTGGCGATCATCACGACTGGTTCGCGTTGCCGGACGGCCGCGTCGTGGTCGCCGTCGGCGATGTGGCTGGACATGGGGTGCCGTCGGCGCTGGTCGTGGCGGCGGCCAAGGTCGAACTGGCGCTGTTGGCACGGCGGCGGGCCGGACCGGCCGAGATCCTCACCGCCATGAACCAGGCGTTCCACGAGCAGGTCGGCAAGGTTCGGCCCATGACCTTCTGGCTGGGAATCTACGATCCCGCCAGTGGGGGACTCGACTGCGCGTCGGCCGGGCACAACTTCCCGATCGTTGTGCAGGGAAACGCCGACCCGGTCATGGTCGGGGTGCCGGGGTATCCGCTGGGATCGCGGCGCAAAGCGGTGTTCACCCAGGCCCACGTCGACCTCAGCCGTGGCGCGGTGGTGGTCGCCTACACCGACGGCCTGATCGAAGCCCGCAACGACCAGGGTGAACAGTTCGGCTACGAACGGTTGCTCGCGGCCGTTGAGTCCATGACCGTCAATACGACCGATCCGGCGCTCCTCGCATCCGGGATCCAGGCTGCCGTCAACCGGTGGTCCCCACGCATACCGCCGGAAGACGACCAGACGCTGGTGGTGTTGCACGTCGCTGCCCGCAAGACACAGGCCGCATGATGAAGAGATATATTGCTGTTGTATGTCTTCTTGGCGTGCACCTGCTGGTCGCGCTTCTGCTGGCCCATCATGAGCGAATCGCGGTGCAGGATACCGCCGTCCGCCGGGTGGGGGGCGTGCTGACCCGGGTGGTTGCCGCCACCGGCGAGGCCAACTGGTGCCTCGGACGGGCGCGTCGCCTGACCTCCGCGTTGTTGGC
>CAZADH010000060.1:8081-24887 GCA_964483805.1 uncultured bacterium | reverse complement strand
AGCCGAGCGCACGGACTGCCGCCAGGGAAGGCGGCGTTTCGGGGCGGCACCTGGATGGTGCCGCTGCCCCGATGCGCGAAGTGGGCGTTTGCTGGCCGCCACCCGAAAAACCCGGCAAGACCTGCGAAACAGCAGGGGGCACATCCTCAGGCGAAGGCCCCCCTGCTGTGCTCAGGCGTCGGGATCGGTCGTTGCCTCACCGGGGCGCTGCTTCAGTTTCCGGTCGAGCGTCGGTCGTGAAATCCCCAGCATCTGGGCTGCCTTCGATTTGTTGCCGCGCACGAGGGTGAGAATTTTGTCGATGTGGCGATGTTCGACGCAATCGAGGGTGAGATCGTCGGGGGTTTCCTCGGCGCGTGCGCGTCGCGCGGCCAGGCGATCGCGCAACGCCGGCGGCAGGTCGTCGACCGCGATGATCGAGTCGCGCGAATCCTTGAGAAGAATCGAACGCCGCAGAACGTTGATCAGTTCGCGGACGTTCCCGGGCCAGCGGTGGTCGGAAAGCAACCGCAACGCTTCGCCGCTCAAGCGCAGCCCCTCGCGCTCGAACATGCGCTCACACTCGCGCAGAACGTGCTCGACCAGGGGCGGAATATCCTCGATGCGCTCGCGCAACGGCGGAATGTCGAGGTGGAACTCCGAGAGACGATAGAACAGGTCGCCACGAAACTGCTGCAGCTTGATCGCCTTCAATATCTTCTTGTTTGTGGCGGCGATGACCCGGACATCAATGGGCACCGAGCGATTCGACCCGACCGGTTGCACCGTGCGTTCCTGCAACACCCGCAGCAGGCTGGCTTGTGCCTGCGACGGCATGTCACCGATCTCGTCGAGAAACAGGGTGCCGCCCTCGGCGAACTGGAACTTGCCGATGCGGTCGGTAATCGCCCCGGTAAACGCCCCTTTGACATGGCCGAACAGTTCGCTCTCGATCAGGTTCTCGGGCAATGCTGCACAGTTGATGGGCACAAACGGCCCATTGTGACGCCGTGACCCTTCGTGAATCGCGCGGGCGACCAACTCTTTGCCCGTGCCACTTTCGCCCGTGACGATCACCGTGCAATCGGTGGGTGCGATCTTGGTCAGCAACTCGCGCAACTGCACGATTGCCGAACTGTTGCCAACGATGGTCTGACGCAGACCGAGTTGTTTGCGCAACCGCTGATTCTCGTGGGCGATCTCGAGATAGAATCGGGAGTTCTGCAGAGCGTAGGCCACCTGCATCGAGATCGCCTCGAGGTAACTTTGATCGACGGCCGAAAACTCGTCGCGCTCGAGCGCGTTGAGCACCTGCAGCGCGCCCAGCACGTCGCCATGCAAGCGGATGGGCACACACAGCATGGCCTTCGTTTGATACCCGGTCATGCGCGCGACCGTGCGATCGTGCCGTGGATCGTTTTCGGCATCCGCAAGGCGGACCGCCTCGCCATGGCCGATCACCCAACCGCCGATGCCGACGCCCGAGGGCAGGCGAACCTTGCGGACCTCTTCACCCTTTCGCCCCGTGCTCGACACGAAAAACAGCTCGCCGCGCCGGCGATCTTCGAGGATCAGGCTCGACGCGTCGGCGCGCAGCGCCAGGCGCGCCGTCTCCATGACATTTTCGAACAGACGCGCCGGATCGAGCGACGAGTTGATCGTCGACACAATCGACAACAACGCCTGCAGCCGATCGCCGCTGCGTTCCATGCTCACGCCTCCTCGACGATCCGCGCCACCCGGGCGTTGATCTGGCAGGTGATTTCGTAGGTAATAGTACCTAATCTTTCGGCCCACTCGTCGACGGTGATCTGTTCGGCGCCATCACGCCCGATGAGCGTGACGCGGTCGCCCACCGCGGCCTCGGCGAAGTCGCCCAGATCCACCATCGATTGGTCCATGCACACCCGTCCGACGATCGGAAAGCTGCGCCCACGAATGAGCACCCTGCCCCGATTCGACCACAAGCGGTTGAACCCATCGGCATATCCGGCGGGAATGGTCGCAATGGTCGTGTCGCGCGGCGCCACCCAGGTGCGCGAATACCCGATCGACGTCCCGGCAGTCACCCGCTTGATGAATGAGATCGCCGTATAGAACGACAGTCCCGGCTGCAACGGCACCGTCTTGGGTGTCGTCGTTCCCGGGTAGAAGCCGTAGATCATGATGCCCGGTCGCACCAGGTTCAGCCAGCTTGCCTGGTGGGCGAGGATGCCCCCGGAGTTGGCCGCGTGCACGTAGGCCAATGGGGCATCGCAGGCCGCTTCGACCTCGACGCGCAGGCGGTTGAAAGCGGCCAGTTGTGCGGCCGTGAATGCGTCTCCTGCCGGATCATCACTGATCGGCAGATGGGTGAACATGCCCTCGAGTTCGAGGTTCGGGCATTCACAGGCAATGAAGTGCGCGAGCGCGGGGGCGTCGGCCACGGCAACGCCAATACGGCCCATGCCGGTGTCGACTTTCATGTGCACTTTGATCTTGCGCCCCACCACGGCGGCCTCGGCCTGCAAACGGGTAACATTCTGGCGCTCGCACACAGCGAGGGTGATGTCGTGGTCGATGGCCGCCCGCATCTCTTCAGGAAACGCCGGCGAGAACTTGAGGATGCGCAGACGGATCCCGGCATCACGCAACTGGATGCCTTCGGGCACGGTCGCGACACCCAGCCAGGTGACGCCGATCTTTTCAGCCATACGGGATATTGCAATCGCCCCATGGCCATAACCGTTGGCTTTGACCGCGAGCAGCACCTCGCGCCCTGCACCGACACGGGCCCGGATACCTTCGATATTGTGTTTGATGTTGCCGAGATGAATCACAGCGTGGGTCTGATACAGCATGACGGGAACCTTTCGCTCAGAAGTAGCCCAAGCCAACCATGATGCCGGCCAGCGCCAGGAAGAGTCCGAGAACGAACATCTTCACGATCGCGTGTCGGAATCGAAAAGCGTTGGTGTGCACAGACAGGGTCTTGCCGTGAAGACCATCACATCGCCCCAGATCGTGGCGGCGCTTTGCAACAATGAGAACACCGATACCGCCAACGAACAACGCAATCCCCAAGACGATTCGCACCGTCCAGCCCATGCGACGCGCCCAGATCGTAGAAATATCATGTATTGACGACCTGTTTCGCGACGTAGACCGAGGTACTCAAAGCCAGCAACGCACCGTAACCCGGAGAGAAGGCGATCTCGTCGCCGACCTGAAGCGGTCGTCGACAGGCATCGACGTCGAGAATGAGATGGTCGGAGCTGCCGCCAAGGACCTCGATGCCCTCGTCGAGCGGCGTGATGCCGTTGATCACGACGTCCTGGCGACCAAGATTGACGATGGCGCGCCGACGCACGCCGCGGTCGACGAACTCCTCGGTGCCGCCAAAGGCGTCCTGACCGCGGTCGCCCACGGGCATCGAGGGCTTCTCCTGCAACTCGACGATCTCGCCGACGGCGATAACCGTGTCTTGGCGCGTGTCCTGCCAGGGCGAGCGATCGATGACGTTGCGACCGAGGATGATCGCCTCACCGACGCGGAAATGGTTGATGCCCTTGGGCAGCTTGCCCGACATGAGCAACGGCAGGCCCGACGAGTTGCCGCCCGAGAGGATCGGCAACTCGAGCCCGAACTCGCGCCGGCACTCGTCGCGCAGCGTCACCAGTTGGCCGGTGTTCTCGGGCGTCGGAATGACCCCGCCGAAACAGGCGAGATTGCAGCCGAGCCCGGCCAACTCGAACCCGGGGATTTCCTTGGTCGCGCGCACCGTATCGCGCACCTGGTCGGCCCAGACACCCTCGCGCAGATCGCCGACATCGACCATGAGGATGCCGCGATGCACCCGCCCGGCCAGCTTCGCCGCGGCGCCGAGCGCACGCATGGTGACGAGTTCGGAGATGAGCGAGTAGTCGGCGACGCGAACCACGTCGGCCGCTCGGCTGATGGTCGGCACGCGCAGCAACAGGGTCGGCCCGGCATAACCGAGCTCGCGAATCGCGTGCAGGTTTTCGACGCGCGAATCGGCGAGCATCGGCGCGCCCGCCGCCAGCAGTGCGTGCACCACGGCCGGATGCGCCGAGGTCACCTTGGTCACGCAGGCACAATCGACACCACGTTGCCGGCACTGATCGATGACCGCGGCCGCGTTGGCCGTAATACGTTGTGGGTATATCTCGAGTCGCGGCGTGCGCAACGCCGGCATCGATGCGTAGTTCATTGCGGGTTCTCCTTGGTGGCGAAGCGAAGTGCCAATGTGGTGCGCACCTCGTTGGGGTGACGCTGGGCCACCGTGCCCAGCGCCGAAAAGAGATAATCGCCATCGAGCGTGATCGTGGCTTCGGGCGGAGGCAGCAGCGACTGGCCGGGCCCCTGGCAGATGCGTTTGAGGATGCGGTCACCGCCATCGACCCGGGTGAGTGCGCCGCCGGTGCCAATGATCTGGCGCACCGCGGTGAGGTCTTTGCCCTTGACCATCTGCTTGCGGCCGGTCGGCGTGTAGAGATCTTGAACCTTGCCGGCGTGACGCGTAACACCTTGTATTACAGCAGTCTGGCACAGCCAGCGGGTCAAGGCCTTCTCTCGTTCTGAAGAGGGCATCGCGCGCAGGTGGTCGATCTCGTCGGCCCAACGGCCGTCGGGGTCGAAGGCGAGCACGTGCTTCGCGTTGACGTAGACGCCGAGGTCGCCTTCGACCGTGCGTTTGGCGCGCGGTTCGGGGTCGATCATCTTGCTGGTGAACTCGGGACTGCCGTCGGTGACCGAGTGCACATCGGTTGTGGCGCCGCCGACATCGACGACCAGGGTGTCGCCGGCGACATCGGCCAGCAGTTCGGTGGCGAGAAGAACGGCGCCGGGCGTCGGCAACACCGGCCGATCGGTGAAGGTCGCGAGGCGTTCCATGCCCGGAGCGTGAATGATATGCCGCGAAAACGCCTCGTGGATCAGGCGCCGCAGGGGCGCGACGTTGAGCACGTCGACATCGGGAAAGACGTTTTCGGCGAGCCACAGTTCGCGGTTGAACTTGTCGGCAAGCGCTTTGATCGGACGTTGCAGCGCGACGTTGCCGGCGTAGATCATCGGCGCGCCGCCGACATCGAGCGCGAGCAGTTTTTCGGCGTTGGCGAGCACGAGATCGCGTTCGCCAAAGTCGACGCCACCCGCGAGCAAAATCAAGTTGGGTCTGATTTCGCGAATCTCGTCGATGTCGTCGTCGTGCAACCGACCGGCGGTGAGTTTCTTGATGATCGCGCCGGCACCAAGACTGGCTTCGCGGGCGGCGCGGGCGGTCATGTTGGCGGTCAGGCCGTGGACCGTGACGCGCAATCCACCGGCGGCGGAACTGTTGATGAACACCTCGGCACCATCGCGCGAGACGGCAGCGGACTGCAGGAGCGCGGCGATCGCCTCATCCACACCGATGCCGACGTCGCCCTGGGCCACGCTGGTCGGGGCAAATCCCTGGGCGACATGACGGTAATAATACCTGAAAGCCTCAGGCGGCAGGCGCGGCTCATCGAAGTTGCGGCCCGCACACCGAGTCGTGTCGGCAGAGGTCGTTGCCCGCCCCGGATCGCCCGGACACGTTGGCCGGTTCTTGATTGGATCCGTCGGGGTGAGAGGCGCCCCACCCTCATCACCCGGCAAAGGGCGGCCCGGGCCGACCGGGGGCGCATTGGCCCCGCGGTCGACCCTGACGAACCCGTTGGCCTTGGTGATCGTGCTCCCGACCTCGATCGTGAGCACGTCGAGCTTGACCATGTATTTACACGCGGCCCTTGCTCTTGAGGATCTTCACCATGGCGTCGGCGACGTGAATGCCCTTGGTGCCGCGGCCGAAACCGCGGTCCATGCCCGCCGAGACGGCGAGGTCGTTACTGACCTGGGTGCCGCCACCGATGAGCATGATCTTGTCGCGGATGCCCTTCTCTTTGCACAGGTCGGCGATCTTGCGCATGTTGGTGCGGTGGATGTCGTTGTGCGAGATGATCGTCGAAACAAGGATGGCGTGCGCGCCGGTCTCGATCGCCGCGTCGACGAGCTTGTCGAGGCGCACCGACGTGCCGAGATAGTGATACTTTACGCCGTATTTCTCGATGCCGCCGTGCTTGATGTCGAGGATCTCGCGCAGGCCGACCGAATGTTCGTCTTCGCCGACGGTGCCGGCGACGACCTTCAGACCCACCGTCTTGATCGCAGCGCGGATCTCTTCTTCGGGCAGCAATTTCTCTTTGACCGGGATCTTGAGCGATTTCTTCTCGATCGAGAAATCGACCTTGCCCTTGACCTCGACGAACGTGCCCTCGGCGGGGTGCATGACCTGCGTATTCACGACCTCGGGGTCTTTGAGGTTCATCTTCTTGGCGATCTCTTCGGCCGCCACGCGGGACACGTCTTCGTTCTCGGGGACGAACATCTGCAGCAGCACGGTGCCGTCACCGGCCCACTCGACCTCGGGCTTGATCTGGCCACCGGAGCGGAACGGCCTGGTTTTCTCGAGGCGCGCCGAGGCGCAATCGGACGGATCAAGCTCGTCGATGAAGGCGATCTTCTCGGGCTTGCACAGCGTACAGCCATCGATGGGATCGCACGCATGCTTCAGGCCCTTGGGCGGATGGTTCTGACCGAACTGGGCACACACGGGTGCGAAGTAATCGCTGTCGCGCGGCACGATCGAACCGGCACCCACGCCCCCCTGGCTGGCGCGGGCGATGCCGTCGCCGTTGCGCTCGGGATACGCCGCGGAGTCGACGAAGAAGCCCTTCTCGACCGCCGCGAAGTAACCGCCGGTTTCGTGGATCTCTTCGAGCAGGCAGATCGCCAACTCTTTGAGGTCGCGAACCATCTTGCCCAGCGGACCGTCGCGATCCAGCTTGACCAACTGCTTGATGCCATCGAGCGCAATGAGTGTCTGTTTTGCCGTCTCGATGCCGCGAATGTTGTTGTAGTGCCACGGCACGTTGCGGCCCTCGTCGGGCGTGATCGTGCTCTGCAGGTCGGCATGGGTGAGTGCCGAAATCAACGTGTCGATGACGTGGGTGCGCGTCGCCTCTTCGATGTCGGCTTCGATGTAGCGGGTGTTCTGCTGGGCGCGGAACTTGAACTCGGCGAACACGTCGCGCAGCGCCACCGCGTAGGGCAGGTCGTACCAGAGCTTGGTCGAGGGCGGCGCACACGGCGGCACGGTCGACAGACCGATGAGGTCTTTGGGCATCCCGGCGGCAAGCGAGAACGCGCAGTTGATGCCGTGTTGCACCATCAGTTCGGGCATGACCGACCAGCCCTCTTTGGCCGTGGCGTTGGCGTTGTGGGCGCCGTCGATCTGGAAGATCTTCGCATGGGCCATGACATGCTTGGCGCAGGCGGCATCGACGAAGCTGCGATACATGTTGATGTTGCGATACAATACATTGTATTGCGGATCTTGGTGGGCGCCGTTCACACCTTCTTCGGCGTAGAGGACGGCCACTTCGGGGCCGGCCACGCCCGACACGTAGCTATGAAAGTTGATCGGCCGACCGACTTCGTCTTCGATGAGGTCGCAGGCCTTGCGCGAAGCACGGATCTGCTTGCGGGTGATCGGCACGCCGCCGATGCCCTCGGGGGTGCCTTCGAGCAGGCCGTCGATGTGGCTCTGACCGGTGGTGCGAATGACCATGATATGGTCGGCGCCATGCCAGGCGGCCATGCGCATACGACGTATGTCATCTTCGAAACGGCCCGACGCGATCTCGGTGGTGATCACCGGACCGGGCTGCGGGTCGATGTTGTCGAAATATTTGGCCGCCGGCAACGGAATGCTTTGCTTCAACGGCAGCGAAGCGTCTTTGAAATGGAACTTGTGCATCTTCACGCCTTCGGCCGGGCGCTGGCGCCAGGTCCAGCCCTTGCGGCGCGGATGGTAATGCTCGAGATCGGTGAGAATCGCCTCGATATCGAGCTTTTTGTTGGGCTCGAGCGGCGGCAGATTGGCGGTTTTGACGTCGTTCTTCTTGTCGTTGTTCTTGGCCATGGTTCGTCGCTCCTCGCTCACTTCTTCGCCGGGAAAAGGCCGTCGAGAACCTTCGGGTCATCGACGATCTTCTTCGCGGCCGCGCGGGTGTCGAGCTTGCATTTCTCAGACACTTTGAGGATCACGTGACCGGCGCCCTTGCCGAGCAACCCGGCCTCGGTGACCTTGCCGACGACACCGGTGGCAGTGATGCTGTCGATGCCCATGCGCAAGAGCACAGAGCGCTCGATCGAGGGCGAGGTATGGCCCTCAGCCAGTTTCACCATCGGCGCCACGACCTGGTGGCACAACTCCCAGAACCGGTCTTTCAACTGGGCGTCCGACATCTTGGCCAGGGCTTCCCGGCGCTTCTGAAAGGCTTGTTGGCGTTGCTGATCCATTTCTTCTTCGACGCTCCTTCCTTGACATCGCCCCGCGCCCGCCTTCAAGGCGTCGCGATGCGTAACATTTCTTGGCATGTTTGCCGCACGGAATGTTACCGCGGAAAGTGGCAAAAAGCCAAGCGTTTTCGGCATGCACGGCTTCCTCGCCGCCATCGCCTGAAAAGCACCATCTGGCGACGGGAGAGGTCGAACGACGTGGGCCTGCCCGGCGCGTGTCCCGAACCGCAATATATTTTACATTTCGCGATGTTTGTCGGACAATGAATCCATCACTCTTCATCCACATGTGTCTCAAAAAGTCCGAGAACGTCATGGAGGCTTTCAACATGAAGAATCTGACCCTTACTCTCGTCGCATGCTTTTGTCTGTTTTTTGCCGGCCCCGGCTTTGCCCAGGATCTCACGCCTGAGTTGAAAGCCAAGCTCGAAGCGAAAATCAAGGACTGCGCAGTCTGGCTGGCCGACGCCAAGATCGTTGACGCGGTCAAAGCGGCCAACACTGCTCCTTCGGCTGAAGCAAAAGACATGACCAACGACAAGTGGAAGGAACTGACCCTGCTCGATCCGATCGTGCGCAGCTTTTCGAAAAACGCTGCGGGAGAGTTCCTCAAATCGAAGAAGGACGACGTTCTCTGTGAAGCGTTCGTGAATGCGGCCGATGGCTCGAAGGTCGCTTTCCTGGCCAAGACGACGGCATGGAACCACAAAGGCAAAGAGAAACACGATCTGCCGATGGCGGGCACTAACTGGTTCGGTAAGATCGAAGTTGACGAGTCGACAGGCAAACAGCAGGTGCAGGTCGGCTTGCCGGTCAAAGATGGCGACAAGGTCATCGGGACCGCTGTCCTCGGCTTCGACGTCAGCAAACTGTAACCGTCCGGTTCGGCATCCCCACCTCGTCATCGACGTCCGCGTCGTGATTGGCGCTTGATTCAAGGAGTCGAATTGATGCAGAACATCGGTGTGATCCGCCAACTTGGTCTGCTGATCCTGCTTGCGCTGGTCATCTGCCTGGTTTCGTCGGGCATCCTCGGCTATTCGATTTTTCAGATTCGCGACGACGCCAGCGAGACTGCGGCCACCATCGATCGAGAAACGACCCGGGTGTTTTCTCTGATCGAGACGGGCTACGGAGTGCAAGGCAACCTGCAGATCACGCTGCGCGAAAAGGACCCCGACATCATCGAGAAATTGATGGCGGAGGGCGAGAAAGCCGGGAAGGCCGCCCTTGCGCAACTGGCCTCGGGCGGTCCCCAACTGGCCAAGGCCAAGGGCACCTTCGAAATGTTGCTCGAGACCAACGCCAAGGCGCTCGATCTGTATCTGCGCGGCCAGGTCGCTCTCGCGCAGCAGGTGATGATCGACGAGTCGAACTTGGCTTTCAAGAAGTTCATGGATGAAGTTGGCCAGTTTCGCAAGGCCACAATGACACGCCTGCTCGCGGACACCGAGGCCCAGTCCCAAGCCATGGACGGGCGTTTGCAGCAGGTGGCGGGCGGGCTGGCGGTGGCCATCATGGCCTTCGTGCTGTTCGGCTTCTATCTGCGCAACCGCATGCGCCGGCGGCTCGACGAGGTGGCCGGCGAGGTGGCTTGCGCCGCCCAGGGTCTGAGTACCGGCGTTGCCGAGATCTCATCGGCAAGCCAGACCCTGGCCAACGGCAGCAGCCAGGAGGCCGCCTCCGTCGAACAGACCACCGCGTCACTGACCGAGATGACCAGCAACATGCAACGCAGCGTCGAGTCGGCGCGGGCCGCCAATGTCCTGGGCAACAACACGCTGCAGGCCCTCGAGAAAGCAACACAAAGTATGACTCAACTCAGCTCTGCCATGAACGGAATCCGGGCCTCGAGCGATGAGGTGGCCAAAATCGTCAAGACGATCGACGAGATCGCCTTCCAGACCAACCTGCTGGCGCTCAACGCCGCCGTCGAGGCCGCGCGCGCCGGAACGGCCGGAGCCGGATTCGCCGTGGTCGCCGAGGAGGTGCGCAACCTCGCCCTGCGCTCGGCCAACGCGGCACGCGAGACCGCCGACCGGATCTCGCAAGCCGTGGAGCGCAGCGTTGCGGGCAGCCGGATCCAGGTAGCGGTCAGCGAAGTTCTTGCAGAACTGGCGACCAACACCCGCCAGGTGACCGAACTGGTTTCGGGAATCGCCCAGGCCGAGCAGGACACGTTCAGTCGCGTCCAGCAGATCAACGCCGCGCTGGGCGAGATCAACAGCGTCGTGCAGGGCAATGCGGCCGTCGCCGAAGAGACCGCCGCGTCGGCGCAGACGATGAACAACGAGGCGATGATTCTCGATCAGAGCGTGCGCAAATTGCGAACGACGTTGCACGGCAGCCAGGCCGGAACGGTCGCATGAACTGGCCATTCGCGGCGTTTGCAGGATGTGACGCGGTCGGTTGGCAAGCCGATCTGACCGATCCGTCGATACCGTTTTCACCTATTCGAGTCCAGAGGAGAGTACTTTAACATGCAGTTTCGACATTGGTTACCCATGGTCCTGTCGTGCGGTCTCATGATCGCGTCCCCTTGTGTCCCGGCCCACGCGGTGCTCGGCGACGCTGCCGCCGAACCCGCATGGGTGGCTGCACACACGCGTTCAAAACCCGCGGCGGCCCCGGTCGCCAAAGAAGAGAAGAAGTCTGCGGCAGCACCCGCGGATGCAAAGGCGAGCGCGGGCGACAAGAAAAAAGCTGACGACAAGAAGAAGGCGCCGGCGCCGAAACTGGGGGTCACGGTTCTTTCGGGCGACATGTCGTACCGGCCCGAGGTCCGCACCGTCACAGTGCCCAACGCGGGCCGGGAGGCGCGCAAGACCACGACGGGCCTGCGCCTGCGCCTGTTCGCCGATCACAAGACGAAGAACTGGGCGTGGCGAATCGGCGTTTCGAGTCTGAATCCGATTTCGCTGGAGTCGTCGGTGTTGTCGATCGGTCGCGACATGGGCGAGATCAACCCGGTGCGATTCCGCGACTTCCAGTTCGTAAATGCCTATTTCGAATGGTATCTGAAAGAGGGCTGGAAGATCCGCCTGGGTCGGACGCAGTCACCGTTCATCAAGTCGAAGACCGAGATGCTCACCGACAACGACCTTTTCTGGGATGGTCTGTGGGTCGAGTCACCCAAATTCATGCATGGCGGCATCCGCTTTCACGGCATGGCATCACAGATTCACAACGACCTGCGCTTCCGTGGCGACCAGTGTTTCGCCATGGGCCTGGGCAACACCTTCTCGCACAAGAAGATGAAAGGCGATTGGCGCATCACCCGCTGGCAATACAACCTGGTCAACGGCCATTGGCTCGGCCGGGCCACCATGGCCGGCGCCTACCGCATCTGGGAGGCCTACGGGGCGATCGACTGGCACAAACAGATCCGCACCGTTGTCGATATTGCACGCAACACCGCCGCCGACATTCCCGGGGCCGGGCACAACAAAGGCGGCGATGCGATCAACCTCACCCTGATTCTCGGCGGCATGAAGAAACCTGGTCGCAGTCAACTGATCACGCAGTTATTCCAGGTGGGGGCGCACGCGATTCCGGTCGACATGACGAGCTATCGCAAGGGCACCAATGTGCAGGGCATGCGTTATACATACAAATACAAGATCTCGAAGTCGTTCGAGGTCAACCTCGAGTATTTCGACTATCGCCGCCTCGACAACGCCGTGGCCACCGACAAACGTTACCGCCGCTGGGAGAACCAGTTCAATTACGTATTCTGATTCTCCGACGGCACCGCAGAACACCGGAACCCCGCATAATAAGCGGGGTTTCGTGCTATCGGGACAGTTCACAAAATACCACCCGGAACCTGGACTTACCCCGCATGTTCGGGGTAGATCTCGGGGTAACTCTTGGGCACGAAAAGGAGTTACCCGACCATCGGACAGCCGCACGGATCACCCGCAACGTGACCATTGACGTGCAGTCTGCCCGAGCAACCTTCTCCCGCTCCTGCTTCGCCCCAGAAAAACCCAGAGCAGAAACAAAACCGCCGGTCGGCAACGAACCGACCGGCGGCGAATTCGAAATACTACGTATTTACTGAAGGCGACGCAACGCGTCCTCGAGCCAGGCGAGAGGCGACTTGAGATCGGCGACGATGAAGTCACGATCGACTTTGTCCCACTTTTTGGGGTCGAGTTGCTTCGCGGCATTCTTGAGGTAACTCATGCGCAGGTTTTCCATCGACTGCGGCCGGCCGCGCACCTGGTCGAGCCGTTCGGGAATGACGATGCGCTCACCTGGTTTGTTGTCGGCCGGATCGCCCCGCCGCACTTCGATACCATTCTGACGCGCGAAGCTCAGTTGCGCGTTGTGGTGTTTGCCGGCCCCGGTGTATTCGGTTTCCTGCACCACGACGATCTGGTTGTCGGGCAACTCGCGGGCGATGGTCACCGCCGCAGTGAGGCTGGTATTGCCCGCCGGACCGCGTTCGATGCCTTCGAGTTTCGCGAGCAGTTCGGTGAGATAGAACACCTCGCCCTGCGTGATCAACTGGTAGTCGTCCATGTAACGCATCGAGCGCGCCGCGTTACGCGGCACATCGACACGATCGGGCCAGGTGGCGAACGGGACACCGAAACCGGTGTGGCCAGTGGTGAAGCTCTTGCGGTTGAAATCGCGGTCGGACGCCATGTGCAAACCGGCCAGGTCAACCGAACAGGCCACGACCTTGGTGCGCCGTGAGTTGGCCTTGAGCAGGCCCCGCGCGGTGCCGGTGAGATTGCCGCCGCCGGCGTGGGTCACCACCACGACGTCGGGGTCGCGGCCGCCGGTCTGCTCGCGCACCTGCTCGGCAATCTCGACACCAAGCGTCTCGATGCCGGCGATCCCAAACGGAGTGTAGAGCGAAGCGTTGAAAAACCCAGTATCTTCGAGCGTGAGCAACAACTGGTAGAACAGCTCGGGACCGACCGACAGGCGCAAGACCTCGGCGCCGAACGCCTCACATTTGCGGCTCTTCTCGAGGATCTCAGGTTGACCGAGCCCCTTGGAGTCGAACACCTCCTGCACGATGATGCACTTCAGACCGCGTTGAGCGGCCTGTGAGGCCACCGCCGCCCCGTAGTTGCCCGACGTTGCCGCAATGACTCCTTTGTAACCACGGCGCGCGGCTTCGAAGACCGAGATGCTGGCGCGACGCGCCTTGAACGATCCCGAAGCATTGGCCGCCTCGTCTTTCAAGAAAATGCGCGCCCCCTTGCCCGGTTCGGAACACCGACGCACCGCCTCGGTCAGACGACGCAGTTCAAACAACGGGGTGTTGCCGACCTTGGTCTGCTTCTGGATCTCGACCATCTGTTTGAGCGTGTAGCCGGTACGGCTCATCATCCCCTCGTAGTCGAACGACACGGGGCTGTGGATGAACTGCTCGTAATCGAGGCCCATCGAGGCCTTCATGATCTCGTTCTTACGGGCCATCACGGCCGCATAGCTGCGATCACGTTTCACTTCTGGTCCTCCTTGCCGATGAGCAGAAGCTCGGGAACGGTAACGCCGAAACTGTGGGTGTAATGCGGATCGACGACGATCAACCGACCCGATAACTCGCGCCCGATCAGCGTTTTGACCTTGACCTCGTCACCGATCTTGGCCGCGGCCTGCAAGAAGCCCGACACATGCATGACATACGACGTATTGCGCGTGTCCTGTGGCACATTCGGCGCGCGTTGCGCCGGCGTCAGGATCACCTGCTCGATCTCGACCCACGTGCCGGCCGGTATGCGTTCGCCACTGGCGCGCGCTGGAGCAACCGACTTCGCCGGCTGTGCCTTCGCGGGAGCCACGGTTTTGCTCGCCCCGGATTTGCCGATCGAACCGCTCTTGCTCGCCGAAACGGGCTTGCCAACCACCGCCGTTTTTTTGGTCGACTGCACCGCGGTTTTGCCCGGTTTCACTGGTTTCGTCGATTGCGCAGGTTTTCCTGGTTTCATCGATTTCGTCGGCACGGGCTTCTTTGCACCTTTCGCCGCCACGGTCACCGGCTTTTTTGCCGGGGTTGCCTTACCGATCTTCTTGGCGGTCTGCACAGCTTTGCCGGCCTTCGCCACCGGCTTGGCCGGCACCACGGGTCTCTTTTCGACAACCGGTTTGCTCTTGCCCGCCGGTTTCTTGGCCGGCGCGACACTCTTGGCCGAAGCGGCCCGGGTCGCCGGCGATTTTGTGGGTGCACTCTTCGCCGCAGGCTTCTTGCTCGATTTCGCTTTCACGATCTTCACGCGTTGTCTCCCTGTCTACAGCAAGACCGCCGCGGGTTCACCGCGGCGGTCACTTCATGCACCGTCAGGTCTTACTTCACGCGGCGCTCGTAAGCGCTCGGACCCATCAGGCACGACGGGATCGGCAGATCATACATGGCCTTGAGGCCCGGCGTGGCGTTAACCACGATCGGGATCATGTTGACCGCGAGGGCGATGGTCGCTTTGCCACCGGCGATCTCGGGTTTATTCGCCATGTGGATCTCGGGATCGCCGTAGATATTGATGTAATCACCCGTGTCCTGGTTCTCGAGGTGCGGATGAACCTGCTGCGGATGAATCAGCTTGATCACTTCTTTGTTGCCGTTGTAGGCAATACCGATCTGCTCACAACCCGCAACAATACCGGGTTTGATCTTGATGTGCGGCGTCTCGCGATCGACCTTGGAAATGATCGGCTTGCGGAACTGCTCGATGCGATCGTAGGTCAGTCCCAGCGCTTTGGCGATCATGGCGATCGACTCGGGGAACCCGTGGTGACCCACGACCTCACCGTTTTTGATACCGGCTTCGAAGCCCTCGGGAGTCGTGCCGACACCCTGCTCGCGCATAACCGTCGGCCCATACGGGCTGAGGTCGTTTACGCGCGACGCCTCGATGCGATCGACGCGCCAACACACCGCCGACAGCATGATGATCTGCGCATCGAGAATGAAGCCGGGGTTGATGCCGGTGCCCAGCACGGTCACGCCGTGTTGTTTGGCGAGCGTGTCGATCTGTTCGGAGAGACCGGGCTCCTGGGCCCACGGATAAGCCATCTCTTCGGCAATCGACACCACATTGATGCCGGCCTGGATAATCTGCTTGAGCTCATCGAACGAATCGCGGGTGCGCGATTTGGTAGCGTGGATGACCAGATCGACGTTGCTCTTCTTGAGCAGGCCTTCAGCCGAACCCGAAATCTTCACGCCCACCTGTTTGCCCAGGCCGAGAACGTCACCGACGTCCTTGCCCACGGTGTCTTGGCGTTGCCGGATGACGCCGACCAGTTGCAGGCCTTCCTTCTCGAGCATCAATTTGACCATGCCGCTGCCCATCGCCCCCAGGCCCCACTGCAGCACCCGGATCTTCTTCATTTTTTCCGTCTCCTTTTTCGCTTCGCCAATTGTTGGGCGATCGGTCGATGCCGCCCCAACGTGAGCCGAGTCTAGCATAGCGGTTGGGGCCATTCAACCAGTTGTTGCGGGGCGCATACGCGAGCATACGAGCGCATACGCGCGCATGCTTGCAAGGAAGGGGTCTGTCCCCAGGGACAGACCCCTTCGGCGATTGCTTTCCGGCGGCAAACAGGTAGACTGTGGTGCCATGAGCAGTCGCAGTGGTGAAACCGTTGTGCTCTCACCCAGCCGGTGCGAGACATACCGCGAGTGTCCCGCGCGCTTCCGCTTTCAGAACATCGAGCGGGCACGCGGCAGCCGCGGTCCATCGCCCCACCTGGCGTTCGATCGCATCTTGCACGACACCTTGCGCTTCTTCTTCGTCACCGCCCCGCGCCCGGCGGCGCCTGCGGGTCCAATCCCGCTCGAACATCTTCTCGATGGGCTCAACCGGCATTTCGACCCCCGGCAGTTTGCGTCCGCCGAGCAGGTCGCCGAGTTTCGTCAGGCTGCCGAAAGAGGTCTGCGCGCCTGGCATGGCAAATACGTGGCCAGTCCGCCCTTCCCAATCGACAACGACGTTCTGCTCAAGACCGAACTCGAGAGCACCCGCTTCACCGGCAAGATCGACCGCATCGACCGTCTGCCGGGCGGCCAACTGGAACTCGTCGATTACAAGAGCGGTAACCCGCCGGCGAGTCGTTTTGAACTCGAGGCGGCGCTACCGACAAACCTCTACTTCCTCGCCGCCGACTCGCTGTGGCCCGGGAAGGTCGAGACCATGCGGTTCGAGTATCTGCGCGACGGGACAACGTTCGTGGTCAAACGACAACCGCGGCATGTGGATGCGGCCCGCGCGGCCTTCGTTGCCATTCGTGATGCCATTGCCGCCGCACGTTTTGAGCCGGTGCGCAACCCGGGGTGCGCCTTCTGCGACTTTCAAGACCGGTGCCCGCTCGGAAGACGCCCATTGGTGGCCTGGAACCAGGTCAACACCTGGCTTGGCTGCGCACGCAAACATCATTTTCGCTACGTTCTGCGCACGCCAAGCAACGACGGCGAAAAGCCACACT
>CAZADH010000060.1:0-8071 GCA_964483805.1 uncultured bacterium | reverse complement strand
GACACATGTGCTCCGCGCCACCTTGACGGCGTATCTGGAACACGGCAGATACGAACCCGACGAGCGCGCGCTGCGCGCCCTCGCTGCTCGTTGGCCAACCGGGGCGTTCGCCGACCCCGAAGAAGAGCAACGGTTTCGCGAGATGGCCCAGAGCGCGCTGCTGTCGTTCAACCGAGGTCTCGGCGGCCGGATGCCACCGACCCGGGCGTTGGGGACCTTTGCCCATGCCGACTTTGGCGCGGCCACGCTCCACGCGACGTTCGATCGGCTCGACGTTTTGCCCGATGGTCGTCTCGCGGTGGTTGAGTACAAGACAAGCGCCCGCACACCAGGCAGGCAGGCCCTCGCCGACGACCCGAACGGTGTCGCACACTTTCTCATCGCCGACGGCATGTGGCCCGGTCAGGTGGCGATGGTCGTCTGGCACTATCTGCTCACCGGCGACCGCATCGAGTTCGCGCCCGACGCGGCGGAACAGACACGGGTTCGCGCTCTCATCGAAGCGGCCACGCTGGGCATGCATAACCACGAGTCTCCGGGCACGCGCAGCGCCCTGTGCGCGTGGTGCGGGTATTATGACATCTGCCCCGACTGGCCGGCCAAGCCGCATGTGATCGCGGGCGAAACGCGAGACCAGTTCCGCCAGCGCGTGCGCCTGTCGTATTCGAAGATGAGTTCGTTCGAGAACTGCCCGCGGGCCTGGAAGAAGGTATATATCGAGAAGGTCCCACCGCGACCTCAACCGTTCTTCAGTTTCGGCACGGCGATTCACGAAACATTCGAAGAGATCTATGCCCCCGCGGCGACGGGGCCCGCCCCCGATCTCGATCGACTTCTCGCCACCTGGGAACGGGTGCGGCAACGGCACCGCATCGGTTATGCCACCCCCGCGATCGAGGAGAAGTACCGCCAGGACGGAGTGCGACAACTTACATTGTATTACAACCGCTACATCGCCGGCCAACCGTTTGCGCCGGCCCACGCTGTCGAAGAGTATTTTGAGATCCCCCTGGGCCGGTTTGCCGTGATGACCGGGAGCATCGACCGCATCGACCGGCTCCCCGACGGCACCTTCGCGATCCGCGATTACAAGACCGAGCCGACCCTGCGCACCCAGGACGAAATCGACCACGACAAGCAGCTCACCATCTACTACTATGCGTGCGAAACCGCGTTCGACCTTCGCATCAGCCGCCTGTCGCTGTTCATGATGGAGCACGACGTGTTGCTCGAAACGACGCGCTCGGCCGCCGACCTCGCGAGCCTGATCGCCCACGTCGATCGGGTGGCCCAGGCGATCAGCAGCGAAACCGTGTTTGCACCCCGCAAGAACAAGTATTGCCGCAGTTGCGACCATCTGGCCGATTGCCCATTACGGGCCGAAATCGAAGCCGACGCGGGTCTGGTGTCGATGCAGAAGTTCTGACGCAATGTCGCACCATGGCCATTGACAGCGGCGCTCCGGTACCGCCACACTACGATTCGGCAATTCGATTCTCGCCAACGAGCGGAGGACTCTCATGATCACCCACCGGCCATGCAAGAACCGGTCTTTCGGCTTCCTGTTTCTGACCTTGACGGCACTGACTGTTTGCGGCGTCATTCAGGGCGTCGACGTGGCACCACCGACGCATACCGCCACCGAGCCAACCGATGCGCTCACCAGTGCAACCGCACCGGTGGCCACCACGGCGGCGACCGGTCAGGTGGCAAGCGCAACGCCACCGGCGGCCATTGGTTCGGCCGCGATGACCGCCTCGGCCCCGTTGGCAACACCGGCCAACAAGATGACCTTCGGTCGCACCAAAAAGGCCGCGCCGGTCGTCTTCAAACACGAGTCTCATGCGGAGATGGCGAAGTGCGAAAAATGCCACGACCAGACGAACCCGCTGTTCCCCATGACTCGGCGGCCCGAGGTGTATCCGATGCAGGAAATGTACGATGGCAAAACATGCGGCGCCTGTCACAACGGCACCAAGGCTTTCGACGCCCACGTCTGCGGGCGTTGCCACGGCAACTAATCAGCTACATCCCCGTGTACCCGGCGCACTGATTCCTGCAAATCCACCGCTGACCTCGCGACAGAATCTTGTCGCTGGACGGCCATCCTCGTGAACGACCTCCTTCCCGTGGGTCACCCGGCAAGGTATCTGCTGTGCCCCAAAGCCGCGGCTGGACATCGTGCCACCGGGGTGATACACTGTATTGCATCGGCCGCTTGGCCACATTTTCGTCGAAGGAGCACGGGGTTGAAGAACTAACCCGGAACGCAGACTCGCAGCTTCGTTCCCCATCGTTTCGTCGTGGGGTCGCTGTGCGTTCCACCCCGCCTGGCGACGTGGCGTCCGCCCGTCGGCCGCGGGGTCGCTCCTCGAGTTTCGGCGGGATCGTGCTGTGGCGATGATTCCCCCCAATAATTATGGTCTCGAGGTTTGCCGCACCGGCCCTGGTCCGGCACCACGGAGGCATACTTTGTCAATACGGCTTCAACACCTTACCTTCACCTATCCCGAAGCAACCGAACCCCTGTTTAGCGATCTCACGTGGCAGGTCGATGCGCACTGGACGGCCGTCGTCGGCCCCAACGGCAGCGGCAAAACCACCTTGTTGCGCCTGGTCGCCGGTGAGTTGTCGCCCGACTGCGGTCAGTGTGCACGCCCCGGCCTGCTCGTGCTGTGTCCCCAGCGCACGGACGAACCGCCAGCCCGGTGGCAGGAGTTCATGACCGCCACCGAGGCAACAGCGATTCACTGGCGTGGCGTCCTCGCCATCGATGCCGCCTGGCTCGACCGCTGGCCAACGCTCAGCCACGGAGAACGCAAGCGCGTCCAGGTCGCCGTCGCCCTCTGGCAGAACCCGATGGTTCTATTGGTCGACGAACCGACCAACCACCTCGACCTGCACGCCCGCGACATCATCGAGCGTGCACTGCTGCAATACCAAGGCATCGGCCTGCTCGTCAGCCACGATCGCGACCTGCTCGATCGCTTGTGTTCGCACACTCTGCTCTGCGAACCGCCGACGGTGCGCCTGCTCGCCGCCGGCTTCACAGCCGCCACGCAGATCGTCGAGGCCGAACGGCTGCAGCGAGAACGCGAGCGGGAATCAGCCCGGCGCGAACTGCGCCGACTGCAACGCGAGGCGACACGCCGCCACGACGAGGCCCGGCGCGCCGACGGCAAGCGCTCCAAGCGGCATCTCGATCGACACGATTCCGATGGGCGGGGTCGCATCAACCTGGCCATCGTCACGGGCAAAGACGGACAGGCGGGGCGGTTGGCCCGACAACTCGACAATCGGGTGCGTCGCGCCCAGGATCACCTCGATAAAAGCGTGGTCAAGAAACGGTATGATCTCGCCTACGCCCTTCCCGGCGGTCCATCCTCACAGGACACCCTGCTGCGGTTGCCTGCCGGGTGTCTTCCTCTTGGCGCCGATCTGAGTCTCGACCTGCCGAATCTCATCATCCAGCCGACCGATCGCATCGCCCTCACGGGCGACAACGGCAGCGGGAAGAGTTCGCTCGTGCGCCACCTGCTGTCGCACCTGACCGTCCCGGCATCCCGCGTCGTCTACATTCCGCAGGAGGTCGATCCCGAGATGTCGGCACGGTTGTTCGAGGAACTGCGAACGCAGCCGCGGGCAAGCCTCGGCGCGACGCTGGCGATCGTCAGTTGCCTGGGATCCCGCCCCGAACGCCTTCTCGACGACGGCGAACCGAGTCCCGGGGAGATTCGCAAGGTCATGCTGGCCTGCGGAATTGCCCGACACCCGCACCTGATCGTCATGGACGAACCCACCAATCATCTCGATCTTCCGGCGATCGAATTGTTGGAACAAGCATTGGCACGGTTCACGGGGGCGCTGCTGATGGTCAGCCACGACCGCCGGTTCCTGCGGACCCTGACACGGCGCCACTGGACCATTGTCGGTGCCGGTGACGCCAAACGGCAGTTGTTCGACACCACCGCGGGGCCGTGAGGACTTGCCACGGCAAACCAGCATCAACGAAGATCATCAACGCAGCGACAAGGAGAAAGGTGGAATCGCCAGGACCGACCACGTATCATGACGGGCATGCGACGAAACCACCTGGGCAAAATGCGTTCCGGTTGGTGCGGAACCGCTGCGTCGACGCGAGGCCCAAGGCTCGCGGCCAGGCACGCCGGCCTCACCAACCGCGCCGGCCGCGTTTCGCTGGCGCTCCTGCTCACGGTGGTCTCGACGGCGGTCGGTGTTCTCGTGCCATTCTTCGCCGCCTATGAGGCGGCCCGACGCTGGGGGGTCTCACGTCAAGCCGTTGCCGACGCAGAGGATCGGGACGAGCTGACCCAGGTTCTGGCAGCGACGATGCGGGCAACGGAACCCGAAACCCGCTGCGACGAACTGGGGCGGCGCCTGGTCGCCGGCTGGCGCTGGGGCGGGCCACTGCCCCCCGATCTGCTGCATTTGCCGGCGGGCGCGGCGCAGTTGCTTTTGCGCGACCCGACCGGCAAGGTGCACTCGGTGCGCGGATTCCCGGTGTCGGGCAAGGTGGCGGCCGCCCGTTACTTTGCGTTGTTGAACAAACTGCACGGCGATCAGAGTTATCGCCTGTCGACCGGGGAGCGTTCTCTCGCCGCGACCCTGTTGGGGCGCCCCGGGACCGCGGGCATGCTGGCCCGGTATCCCAACCGTTTTCTCGACCTGCGTGACAGTGGTGTTCATCGGCTGGCTGGTTGGTATCACCTGCCCACCCGGGACCAACGCAGCAATACATCGTATTTCTACCGCGCCCCACGACAGCGGAAGAGCCGATCTGACACTTCGCTGCTCGCCGCCCCGGGTTGGCAACTGCTGTTCATCATCGATCTCGACCGCATCGACGTCGCCCGACTGCGGGACGACACGGTGCAACGGCAACAGCGGCTCTGCCGCGGCCTCATCCACCTTGGCACGATCGACCTGAAAACCGGGGTCCTGCCGCCGACGACGGCCTCGCTGCCGGCCGACGTCGTCCGCCAACTGATGCGAACCGACAGTCCGCCGGCGGCACGCATCGGCAACCATCATCTCGCGCTTGCCGATGACAACAGCGGCACCCGCTATTTCGCCAGCAAACCGTGCACCGATGCCGGGGGATGGTGGCAACGCGTCGCCGGCCACATCCGCACCGCCGGTCTGCTGCTTTGCGTTCTAGCCCTTGTTGCAACCGCATATGGCCGGGGATCGTCGATCTCGATCCGCCTGCAACTGACCCTGCTCTTTCTCGTTGCCGGCCTCGTGGGCGGAACCGGCCTGATCGGGTTTGGCCTGCTCTACAGTCAATCGCGCGAAGAGGCGCTGACCACACGGGCAACCCGTGATGCCTTCGCCATGTTGGCAAAAATCGATGACGCGTTTCGTCCCTCGCTGGCCCCGTTGCACGAGTGGTACCGTGCCGAGGTCACGACGGCGGAACGCCTGGCCAATGTGCCCGCATCACTGCAGGCCGCGATCGAGAGACGGCCCCGCGCCCAGTATTGTTACGCCGTTTTGCTCGATCCGGCCGGCCAACCGCGCTGGGAGGTGCGCCGGCCCGGGCTCGCTCATCTCGAGGGCTGGGACCGGTATTTCGCGAAGATCGCGGTGGCGTTCGGACGCAGAATTCTGCAGCTTTCCGGTTTCCCGGTCGCCGTCAACCCCGGCGGGGATCCGGTATTGACATCGTATTTTTCTCATCCCAACTTCTCGACCAACGTGATGCGGCATCTCGGCACCCTGCAAACCCTCAATCTGATGGGCGAACGGGCGACGTTCTTCTTCCAACCGGTTCGCGACCAGGTCGGCACCACGACCGGACTCCTTGCCATCCTGCACGATTCGGTGCGGCTCGAAAGCGACTACATCCAACACCTGCAACACCGTCTCAGGCGCGCATCGGGGCAACGCCTGGTGGCACTGCCCAAGGCCCGACTGCCGTTGCTCGGCCCCTTTCCCCGCTCGGTCCTCGATCACGAGCCGGTGCGGCAGATCCACGAACGGTTGCTTTTCGACGATTCACCCACGACGCTCCGGGCCACGATGGGCGGCAGACCAGCCCTGCTCGTCGGCATCCCCGGCAGCAACCTGCGCGATTATCATCTTTGCCTCATCACCGATCTCGGCCGACTCGAGCGCGACCGCACCACCTGGATTCGCGCATTTCGTATGCTCACTGTATTGACGATTGCATTTCTCCTCCTGCTTGCCCGCCAACTGTCGGAGAATCTGCTCGAACCGATTCGCGCGATCGGCTCCGGCATCGACCACCTGACCGCCATGCGGTGGCGCGAGCGGATCGACGTTGCTGCCAACGACGAACTGGGCGACATCAGCACCGGCGTGAACACCATCCTCGCGGAGATGCACGAACTGCACAGCGCCCGCGAGGTCCAGCATCATCTACTACCCGAAGCCTCGCTTACGGTCGAGCGTTGTCGCGGGTTCGGGCGGCACTGTTTCAACCGGGCGGTCACCGGCAGTTTCTTTCTGACCCTGCGCGGCCCGGAAACCACCCTGCTGTTGATCGGCGGTCGAGCTCGCGGCGACGGAGTCCTGGCGGGACTGCTCTCGGCCATGGCCATGGCTGCGTTCCGGCTTCAAGCCGACGGTCTGGCCACGCCCGACCCGGTGCAACTGCTGCAACGCGTCCTCGCGTTTTTCCCGACGCTGTTGGCGCGACCGCTCGCACTCGAGGCCACCCTCGTTGTGTGTGACGCCAAGCGAGAACTGCTTCAGGTTGCCGGCACCGGTGGCGGCGCTCTGCTGATGTTTCCGGCACAAGGCACGCCCCTCCGCGTGCTGATCGCCGATCTGCCCCGTTCATCGTCGGGGTTCTCGTGCGGCACCGTTCCCTTCGCGCCCGGCACCATGGTGGTCGTGACACCGGCCGAACTCGCCATGGCCGCAGTGCCCGCCGCCCCACCAAGCGATCTCGCCCTGGAACAGCGGGGTGAGGCCGTCATCGATGCTCTGGCACGCGAGCATGCCGAGGTCTTCGCCCGCGAGGACCTCGTATTTGCCATCGGTGTCCATGACGAACCGACAACCTTGCCCTCGAGCTGCTCCGCGCCGGAGTCGCGACCATGAGCAAGAAGCAATACTTGTTACATCTGCGGTCATGGCTGCTGCATGCGCTCACTTTCTGGGCGATTCCCTGTTTCTTCGCCTGGTTTGCGTTCGGTATCGCCTTTGAGAAGGCCTTCGTTGACGACCGGGAGCAGGCGTTCCGCATGCTCGAAAACCACGTCGCCCGGGTGGCCGCGCGACTCCCGCCGCAGAACCTCTACGGCCCGCTGTTTCAGGAGCATCTTGGCACCGGTTCAGCCACACCAGAGTGGGCCATCGGGGCAGGACCGGCGATTGCATCGTTACGCAACCGACTGCCGGCCGGATCCCTCAATATCACCCTGATCACCGCCGCCAATCAGGTCGTGGCCTGGTCAACCGATGATGCCACCGCGTCGATGGTGCTGCACCGACATCTCTGTCGGCCCTTCGCCGATGTTGCCACCATTTCGGCCGCAGATATGGCGGTGATGAGCAGATCATTCGCCATGCCGGATCTCATCATTGCCCTGGCCCGCGGCCGTCCGGGAGAACTTGTTCCCCTGCCCCCATCGACGAGGCGGCAGTGGTTGTTCTTCACCCGGATGCCAAACCACCATCAGGGGGATACACGAGGCTGCCTCGCCTTTCTCGATCTGGGCCACGTGCCGCCTGCCGAAAGGGTGGTCGCGGCTCGAGCGGAAATACCAATGAATGACGTTGTATTGACTCCGGTCGTTGACGGCAAACCGGGGGGGACCGACACCGCCGGCAGCGCAGCGGTCAACATCCCCCGTCTGCTCGCGAGATTCGCAGTCCGGCCCGGAGAACGCCAGGAAACCAACGGTCAGTTGCTGGTGCTCAAACGTGTCGACGCCCAACTGACCCTGTTGGCACAGCGACCGGCGCCGGCCCCCGGAAAGGGATGGCCGGTCGTGGCCCTTGTTGTCGCTATGACGAGTTTCTGGTCTCTCGCCGTGCTATGGCGATTCGTCACCGGCATGCAGGCAATTCGTTTTCCGCT
>CAZADH010000059.1:0-25022 GCA_964483805.1 uncultured bacterium | reverse complement strand
ACTTGCCGGCCGTGGTCTGCAGGCAATGAAAGAACAATACAATGTAAAACGGACGGGTCGGGTCGAAACGGGGCGGCACGTAGAACTCGACGGTGCCGTCGTCGTAATGCCCTGCTTCGCTGAACTTCTGGCCGTAGCGATTGGTGTGCTTGCGCGTGCGCGGCGTCGCGCCCGGTGTGTCGAAGAAGTCGGTGATGCCGTCTTCGGCTTTGCCGTCGTAGGGGTAGGGGGCCGACTCGAGAATGGTCGACCATGCCAGGCCCGATGCCGGCGTGGCCCATCCGGGACACGTCAGCGCGACGAACAGCGTGATGCCAAACGCAGCCGCGGCGGCAATCTGCGCAGACCGCCCGTTCATGCCGATGCTCCCGATTCAGGTGGGGGACCGGGCGAGCGATCGGCCTGCTGCATGGCGATGAAGGCCGGGACGGCGAGCAGATAGACCACCGCAGTGCAGCACAGCACCGTGGAGAGACCGGTCTGGACCGCGAGAATCGGCACCAGGACCGACCCCGCCACCGAGAACGACCCATTGATGCCCCAGGCCCAGACGAAGAAGTGCTCGTGGCCGAGCCGGGACAGGGTGGCCATGCCCAGTGCAAACGGGAAACCCATCAGCAATGCGAGCGGCAGCAACGAAAGCAGACAACACACGATGCGCACCGGATACGGCCACATGCCGATGGCGTTGAGGAATAGATCGAGGCCGAACGCGTAGACCAGCAACATGGCGCCGATGCCGAGACCGAAACGAATTACATAGTATTGCGCCTGTTGCACGCACCGGCTCGACAGGTAGCTGCCGATGCCCGAGAACAGCAACATGCCGGTGATCAGCACGGTCACCGATACCGTCGGGTTGCCGAGGCACAGGACGAATTTGCCGATCAGGGCGATTTCGACGACGATGTAGCCGATGCCCAGGCAGAAGAAGTAGCCGACCACACCCAGGCGGCCACCGGAACTGCGGGTGACAAACTCGGGCGCAAACAGGAGCGGCACCAGCATCAAGAGCAGGCCCAGAACCACCGAGATGGCGAGCGTCATCCACAGCAGCAGGTAGCCCCACTGGTCGGACACCATCTCGAGTTTCTCGGTGCTCAGTTCGCCCTTGCTGTCGCGGAAGAACCGGGGCCAGTCGCCCATGCGCACGAACCCCGCGAAGTAGGGCCGATCGTTGGTCAACGGGTCGGTATTGAAAACGTATTCACGCGCCAGAATGCTCTCCTGGCCGCTTAGCAGCAGGCGGGCCGCGGTGCGGTAGATGTTGTCCGCCGTCAGATCGACGTCTTTGTCGGCAGTTTCCGTCTTGCCCGGTTCGAAGAAGACATTGCGGCCGGCGCTGAACAATTGTGATGCGTGCCGCGCCAGTGCCGCGTGGTCTTCGGTCTGTGCGGTGACGGGAGCCGATCTCGGGCCGGTTGCGGCGGGTTGGGTGGTGCTGCTGCCGGTCAGACCAGCGCTCGGCGTCGCCCCGGAAGCCACTTGGTCGTTGGGCGCGCCTGGCGCAGGAACCGGCGCAGCCACCGGGTGAATCAGGGCGAAACTCATTTTGCGGCAGTGCTTGTGCAGGCGCGCATACTCGGACGGCGTGAAACCGGATCGCTTGTAGAGGACGGTCAGGGTCGAGAGGTAGGTATGACAAATGAAAAACCTCTCGCCGAGCGGGGGTGTCGGGCCGGTTGCGGCAACGTCGCCACGGGCGGCCAGCGTCAGCGTCGAGAGCAGCTTCAAGGTCGACTTCGGCGGGTCTTCTTTGTTCCAGACCGTGACCGAGAGCAGGCCGTCCGGGCGCAGGGCGGCGAGGCAGGCGCGGAACGTCTCGACAGTGTAATTGTAATTCTCGTGTATTGACCCACCTCCCGGCATTGACAACCCCGTCGAATCGGCCAGGCTCAGGTCGATGATATCGTAGGCCGCGCGCTGTTGTGCCACGGCGATGCGGCCGTCGCTCTCGATCAGGCGTACCCGCGGGTCTTTGAGGACATGGCCGGTGAAGCTGGCGAGATAAGCATCATCGCGAATGGCAGCCACCACCGCCGGGTTGCCTTCGGCCACTGTCACCGTGCGGGCTTGCAGCTCGAGGGCGACGTTGGTCGAGATGCCGCCGCCAAACTGCAGCACGAACACCTCGGGGGCCGACGCCAACAAGTATGGCATGGCCATTGGCAGGAACTTCATGTACCCCGTTTCATGGGGCGCGAGATGGCGCATGACCCCGATGGGACCATCGCCGTCGATGTACATGCTGAGAAAGGCGTGGGCCGGCATGGTGTCGAGATACAACGACGCGGCGTCGCTCAATCCCGGGGCGAAGTGAAAGTAGGTGCTGCGAAACACCTCGGTGAGACCGAACGGGCTCGCGTTGCTATACACACATTGTGCATCTGGAAAGTTGCGCGCGTAGCTGACGCCTTTATAGGGCGACACGACCAGTTGTGGCAACAGGGCCATGAGACACAGGGCCAACCCCATCGACGCGGCGAGGCCGGCGCGCAGGAACTTGTTGCGCTGCAATGAGAACCAGCAGGCGGTACCGAGCAACCACAGTAGCAAGGGCACGAGCAGAAGTCGCTCGGGATGCAACCAATAGAGCCCGATGAACAGCACCAGCCCGCCGCAGCCCGAACCAGCCATGTTGGCAAAGTAGATGCGGCCGAAAGCAGACTGCCCCGCGAGAAATACCAGGCCGATGACCATGGCGCCCAGGAAGAATGGCAGGAAATACAGCAGGAACTGTTCGAGCAGGTAGACCTTCTGCTGCGCATCGGAGATGAGAAACATCGGGTTGAACGGCAGTCGCTGGGCGACCGCGTTGACCGCGATCATCGCCGGGCCGAGCAGTACCATGGCGCCGTTCAGCCAGAACAACGGCCGGTTGCGAAACAACGGCCGGGTGATGCACAACAGGGTGCTGAACGCCCCGAAACCAAACATGGCGATGCTGATCACCGTCGAGCCGAAATGCGCCCAACCGCCGTTGGCAAACAGGCGCATGACGACCAGTTCGTAGGCGATCAGAGCCGCCGAAATCAGGGCAACGGCCGCCTGGCCACGCCGGGTGCCCAGGGCGGCGTCGGTCAGCGCGATGGGGGTGGCGGTTGCGGGTTGCCGTGGGTCATGATTGTTGTTCATGGTCGTCCTGGCCAAATTGACGGATTATATACAAACGGCGACGTCGCGTGGGCGGGTCAACACGTGTTGGTATGGACCCGTATCCCTGTAGGGGCGCGTTGCAACGCGCCCCTACAACAACGACGACGACGGGTTTGTCGCGATGATTCCATGGGCGAATTGGCGCGCCGGGGCGCACGCGATGCCCCTACCGGGTGAAATGGTTGCCGCCGCCCTTCTTGGTGAACGGCACGAACGGGACCTTTTTGCGGCCTTTGTACAGGTCCTCGCGGGTGATCTCGATCTCGCCGTCGGCGCCGACCTTCTTGCAGACCTTCAAACAGACCTGGGCGCCCGGGGGGCCCACCGGGATGACCATGATGCCGTTCGGTTTCAGTTGCTTGAGCAGCGCCGGCGGAATGTGATCGATGCCGCAGGTGACGATGATCTTGTCAAAGGGAGCGTGTTCTTCCCAGCCGTAGTAGCCGTCGTCGGCCTTGCGTTTGATGTTACCGAATTCCGGATATCCATTCGCGGCCAGCTCGGTGTAGATCTTGTCGGTCTCAGAGGCCAGCGGCTCGATGATCTCGATCGTAAATACTTTGTCGGTCAGCCAGGCGAGCACGCCGGCCTGATATCCGGACCCGGTGCCGATCTCGAGCACCTTGTCGCCGGGTTGCACGTCGATGCACGAGGTCATGCGGCTGACGAGATGCGGCCCCGAGATGGTGACGCCGTAATGGATGTCGAGATACGCGTGATCGTAGGCGCGCTTGAGGTTCCACGTGCGGCAGAATTTCTCGCGCGGGGTCTTCAAAAATGCAGTCACTTCCTTGTCGCGCAACAGGTCTTTGTTGTTCACGCAACTGCGGGCGCGTTGGTAGCGCAGCGCGAGGTAATGGGGGTCTTCCTTCTTCGACTCGACCATGGCTTTGATGAAGGCCTGTTCGTTGCCGCGTGGCGGTACCAGGTCGGCTGCCGCAGAACCGTTCGCGGACGCACCGAAGCGCACGCCGGTGGCTTCGCCGGGCGTGTTGTCGGTGACGGTGGTCGTCTCGTCGGCCGACAACTCGGAGGCGCCGCTCGCTTCGGTGGTTGCGGCGGGCTCGGCGGGTGGTGCCGCGGTAGGTTCAGCCGGGGCCACGACGGCGGCGCTGCCGGCATCGGAGCCCTTTGCGGGCGCGGTGGCGGTCAATGGCGCAGAGCCCGAGCCGCTGCCGGTCTGGGCGAGGGCGTCACCGATGCAGATCAGGCTGGCGAGTGCAGCAAGAATCAGGACGAAACCCCAACCGCGGGAAGGCGTCATCGAAGCAGTGGCACGGCGCGTCATCGAGAAAGGCTCCTTGATCGTCGATCGTCTCCGCGGCATGGTGCTGTCGTGCGCCGCGTGGCAGCGATCATAGCATTGCCGGGGGGCGAGTACAACTGACAACATTTGGAGTTGTCGCGGAGGGCTGCACTCGCACCCGCCTGCCACGGATGGCGTCGTGGGGGCAGGCGCAAAACGGACAGTGAGGCGCAGTGCAGTTGACCCCTCGCGACCGACCGACGGAAAGTGGGCGCGGTGAGGGCGATAGCGCCAATTCGCAAAGCGGGCGGGGCCCGAAGGCCCCGCCCGTCGCGGTGTCAGTGCGAACCGATCAGGGGTCGAGGTGGGTGAAGCCGATGTCGGCCTTGTCGCGCACCCGGACCCGTTTCAACGCTTGTCTCGCGAAGCCGACGCCGTTGCGGCGCGTCTTGAAGGTATAGGACACCGGCGTGGTTCCGTCGCCGAAGACGACGTCGCCCTTGATCTCCCCCGGGAAGCGCGGTGAGCCATCGTTGCGGAACAACAGTTCGCTGAAGACGTTGTTCGAGACGATGGCCAAACCGCTGGTGTTGCCGGCGAATGCGAGCCGCGCGTCGAACGCGCCCTGTTGGGCCCGGTTCATGAGAGTCAGATTCTTGTTGTCGGCCACGGTCACGGTGAAGTTGCCGCTGAGCGTCTTACCGTTCAGATCGAGGGTGACGCTCTTGGTCACCGTCAGGTCGGTCGGCAACTGGAAATCACCCTGCAGGGTCAACGTGCCGCCTTCGGCGACGCCGGCGATGGCGTCGGCCCAGGACGCGTACTTGTTGCCCATGCCGTCGGCAAAGACTGCCGCGAAGACCGACAGGGTCGCGCTATCAGACTCGGCGTTGACCAGTTGCGGGGCAGCAGCAATACAACGGAATACGTACCCGTTCATCGCCGCGGTGGCACCGGTGATCGTCAACGTCGGCGTTGTTGCCCCGGTGTAGACCGGGCCGTCGACGATGTCGACGAATCCCGACCCCGAGTTCACCTGCCACTGCAACGTTGCCGCCCGGGTTGCGGTGATGGTGAACGAGGCGTTGTCTCCTGTCGCCACGGTCCGGTTCACCGGCTGCACCAGGATTGCCGGAGGTGGTGTGAGAAACGACGCGCGCACCTCGGTATCGGCTGCCGGCATCGTCAGGGTCGTCGATGCCGCGAAGATGTCGGCAACAACGGCTGTCTGACCCACCCAGCGGTCAAACACCTTGCCGCTCGGCGGCTGCGTTGCCACGATCGACACGACGGTTGCGGCCGCGTAATCCCCGGTGCCCGAGCCATCGCCGACGATCAGGCGGAAGGTCCCGGCCGGAATCGCGCGGTAGGTGGCGCGGATCTCGATGCCCGTCGCCGGCATGGTCAGTGTCGTGCTGGCCTGGCCCACATCGGCAAGATACGAAGTCTGGCCGGTCCACTTATCGAACATCATGCCGGCCGCGGCTGTGTGGGCCTGCACCGGGACGACTGCGGCCGGCGCAAAACTGCCGCCGCCCGAACCGCCGGTGACCGTCAGCGGGTAGACCTGGGTGACCGCCGACGCGTAGCTGGCCCGCACTTCGATGTCGGCGGCCGGCATGACCAGGGTCGTCGTCGGCAGCAATACATTGGCAATATTGCTCGTCTGACCGATCCATTTGTCGAAGATCATGCCGGTCTGCGGTGGTTTGGCCGTCAACGTGATGGCGGTTCCCGACGGGAACCTGCCGGAGCCGGTGCCGCTGGCAACGGTGAGGGTGTATGCTGTCGTCGAGGCCGGGCGATACGTCGCGCGCACGCCGGTGTCGGCATCCGGCATGGTCAGGGTGGTGTTCGGATCGGCGGGGTTGGCCATGTTGGCCGTTTGCCCGGTCCAGATGTCGAAGACGACGCCGGTCGGCGGCAGATCGGCCGCGAGGCCGACCACCGTGCCCGACTTGTACTGCCCGGAGCCGGTGCCGCTCGCCACCGCCAGCGCATAGGATGCGACCGCGACCGCGCGATAGGTAGCCCGCACCTCGATCGCGCCGTCGGGCATGGTCAGCGTGGTATTGGCCGCATTCACGTTCGCGACCGTGCTGTTCTGGCCGGTCCACTGGTCGAACATCAACCCGTCGGCCGGTGGTTGCGCCATCAACGGCACGATCGCCCCCGACCTGTACTGGCCGGAGCCGGTGCCGCTCGCAACCGTGAGGGTGTACCGTTCGACCGGGATCTCTTTGTAGGTCGCCCGGATCGAGCAGGACGCGGCCTGCATGGTCAGCGTGGTATTCGCGTGCAATACATTGTCAATCGATGACGTCTCGCCGATCCATTGATCGAAGGTGAGCCCGTCGGGGGCCACCGCTGCCATGATGCTGACCGTCGACCCGGCCCGGTAGTCGCCCGAGCCCGTGCCGCTGGCGACCGAGAGCGGATACGTGATGGCCGGGATCTGCTTGTAGGTTGCAGCCACCGAAACGCTCGCGGCCGGCATCGTCAGCGTGGTGTTGGCGTCGAACGGGTTGGCGATACTGGTCGTCTGGCCGGTCCACTGGTCGAACATTCTGCCGTCGGGCGGGAGACCGGCAACCAACGAAATCGATCGGCCCATCTCGTAGTCGCCGGAACCGGTGCCGCTGGCCACCGTGAGACGGAAAGTCGTCGGCGGCAGATCTTTGTAGGTCGCACTGATCGTCTCGGCAAACGCCGGCATGGTGACTTCGGTATTGGCCGCAAAGAGATTGGCCACGCCCTGGGTCTGGCCCGACCAACGATCGAAGACCTTGCCGGCCGCGGGCGGATTGGCCATGATCTTCGCGATCGCACTCTGCACGTAGGACCCGCCGCCGCTGCCGCCCACAATGGTGAGTTGGTACTTCTGTGGGGTGGTGGTGCCGCTGCTGACTTTGCCATCGATACTCCAGGTGGCGATGACCTCGATGTCGAAATCCGGCATGACCAGAGTCGTCGAGGTTTGCTTCAGACTCTTGACCGTGCTGTTTTGGCCGGTCCAGCCCATGAAATACCCGAAGAACGGCGGGGGATACATGACCATTCCCCCAGGCATCATCATGGGCGGGAGGATAATCATGTAGGGGCTTTTTGTCTGAATGCTGACGATGTCTCCCGGCGCAAACCAACCCGAGGTACTGCCACCCGTGACGGTCAGATATCTCTTGGTGATGCTCGTGTTCACGTATCCGGCCGCGATCTCGAGGTTGGACGCCGGCATGGTGAGGGTGGTGTTCGCTGTATTGACATTGGCAATATAAGACGTCTGCCCGGTCCAGCTATTGAAACGTTGGCCGCTCGGGGCCGCGTCGGCCATGATGCTGACCGACGTGCCGGCCTCGTATTCGCCGGTGCCGGTGCCGCTCGCGACCCTCAATGAGAACTTCGTTCCCGGCAATGGCTTGTATGTGGCCCTGACGGTGATGTTCCCGGGTGGCATGATCAGTGTGGTATTGGCCTCGGCGCTGTTGGTGACCTGCCCGGTCTGGCCGATCCACCGGTCGAAGACGGTGCCCGTCGCCGGAAGGCCGGCGGCGATGGTGACGACGGTGCCCGCCCGATACAACCCGCCGCCCGAACCGGCTTCCAAGGTCAGCGTGTAGGACGCCTCCTGGGGCAGCTCCCTGAACGTTGCCTTGACCTCGATCGCCTCGCGGGGCATGGTCACGGTCGTGTTGGGGGCAAGGGGGTTGGCGATATTGGCCGCCTGGCCGATCCACCTGTCGAACATCTTGCCGGCCGGCGGCACGTTCGCCATGATGATCACGTTCGCGCCGGCCGTGAAGGTGCCCGAACCCAAGCCATTGATTACCGTGAGGTCATAGGTCGGCTCCGGGATTGGTTTGTAGGTCGCCTGCACCGTGACATCGGCAGCAGGCATCGTCAGAGTCGTGTTTGCATAGTTGACATTGCCGACGGTCGAAACCTGACCGACCCAGCAATCGAACATCTGGCCCGCGGGCACGGTGGCGGCCATCAAGGGGACGATGGTCCCGGCCTGGTACTCGCCGGTGCCGGTGCCGGACAGGGTGCGCAGCGTATACTTGGGAATCGGTATCCTGGCATATTGCGCCACTACCGTGATCGGACCGGCGGGCATGATCAACGACGTGTTCGCCTCGTTGATGTTGGCCATCGTCGAGGTTTGTCCGCTCCACTTGTCGAACATGTGGCCGTCGGGTGGTAGCCCGGCCATGACGGTCACCGAGGTGCCGGCCTTGTACGTACCGGAACCCGTGCCGCCGAGCACCGTCAGCGCATACAGTGTGGGTGGCGACTCCTTGAACAGAGCCGCCACCGTGGCATTGGCGGTGGGCATCGTCAGGGTCGTGGTCGGGTTGGCCCGATTTCCGAATGTGAGATTCGAACCGGTCCAACTGGAAAAGATCTGGCCCTCGGTCGCCACGCCGGCCTGGATGGTTACCGATGTTCCGGGGCGGTAGTTGCCGCTGCCCGCGCCGCCGAACACCGACAAGTGGTAGAAGGTCGGCTGCAATGGTTTGTATGTCGCGGTCACCGTGGCATTGTTGCTCGGCATGTAAAGGGGGGTCCAGGTGCTCCCGACGTCGACGACACCGGCCGTGTCACCGACCCATTTGTCGAACTGCTGGCCGTCGGAGGCGAGGGCGGCATTGAGTGTGACCACCTTACCGGCCTGGTATTTGCCCCCGCCGCTGCCGCTGACCACCGTCAGCGTGTACTCAACCGGGGGGATCACTTTGTATGACGGTCTGAGGGTTACGTGGTCGGCAGGCATGGTGAACGTGGTCGCGGGTTTGGTGATGTCCTCGACCCCCGCCGTGTGACCCATCCACACGTCAAACATCATCCCCGGACCCGGCGGCACCCCCGCCTCGATCGGAACCTTCGTGCCCGCGAGGTACTTGCCCGAGCCCGTGCCGTAGTCCACGGTGAGCGTCACTGACGCCGCCGCGTAATACGCAGTGAAGGTAACGTCACCGTAGGCCAGCAACGGTATCGATGGCAACGTTGGATCGTCGAGAACGATTGCCGGATCACTGCTTTCCCAACGCACGAACGACATGGCACGAGCGTTGGCAGCAAACAGGTTATACGAGGCTCCATGCCAACGGGGATAGGGAACCCCAACGCTTCCCGGGCCCACATAGTCGTAGAGGGCGGGCAAATCCGGATTCACCGCCGTCCGGATTTTGTATTCGTTCAACGCGAAGTTGGCCCGCACGACCGAGTCGTCTCGCAGGGTGACCGTGGTGGTTGCGCTGGTAGTGCTGGCAATCTCGGTGGTGAAATAGTTGTCGGCGCTCCAGGCCGACCAGTGATACCCCGCACCTGCTGAGGCCACGGCCGAGATGGTTTGCGGTACGTAGCGCGGCACGAAATAGGAACCCGTCGGCGGAGTGGTCGAACCCTTGCCGCTGGTTCCCAGGTAGAAGCGGACAACGTCCACAGTGAAATCGCAGTCGGTGACACCGGGCCCATCGTTGTTGATCGTCACCGTCCTGAAGGGCGGGATAAACCGGTATCCCCCCTCGAGCGATGGCGCGACCACGTAAGTCTCTCCGGGGGACAGATTCGAGATCACGTAATTGCCGTCGATATCAGTCGTTGCTGAGGCGGAACCGGCCCGAACGTTCACACCGGGTTTCGGCCGACCAAGCTGCGTCACCCGGCCCCGGATGAAAAGGTGCGTCTTGTGATATGCGCCGATAGAGGTCGGCGACACTCGGGTCGTTCCGCGCTGGTCGGTGGTCAGCTTGTCGGCGACGTTGATTGTGGGCGTCGTGGCCCATGAATCGAGACGGTGCCACGCAGCGTCATTGCCTTGAAAGTAGTCGCCGTCGGTTTCGTTGTAGTAGGCGAAGGTGCCCGCCCCGAGTGCCGGCGCTCCCGCGCCCAGTGCGATCGTTTTCGTCCTGCCGCCGTTGTCGGCCAGAGGCAGAAGATCGCCTGCAGCATACGCCGTATTGATATTCGGGGCGCTGCCCTGGGTCGAGACCGTTCCGCCGACGCCGCTGTACCAGCAGTAATACGCGGTGGTCGGGCCGTCGGCCTGCAAATCGGCGCCGGCTGCGCCTGGCCCGGTCGCTGTGTTGCCGATGACGATCGTGTTTAGCATGTTCAGACTGGCGCTGCTCGACCAACTGTGGATGCCGCCCCCGGTGTTCGCTGTCGTGCCGCCTGACACGCTGTTGCCGGTGATCGTGCAGTTGGTGACCGAGACCGTTCCCAGTGCGAAAATGGCTCCACCCTCCGACTTTGGCGTGATGCCGCTGGCGCTGTTGCCGGTCAAGGTGCAGTTCCTGAATGTGGCCGTCTGGGAGTGGACCATGACAGCGCCACCCAGCGAGTAATTGGTGCCGTCGCCGGTCGCCGTGTTGTTGAAAAACGTACAGTTGGCGAACCTCAGCGGGCCCTGGTTGTTTTCAGCGTATACGGCGCCGCCCCATGCCGCCTTGGAGTTCGACACGGTGACTCCCGTCATGTCCAGTGCGCCCTTCTTGACATACACCGCACCACCCCTGCCGGTCGGCCCGACGCTGCCGCCCTCGAGGTTCAGGTTCTCGAGAGTGAGCGTGCCGCCGATCGCATTGTAACTCATGACCCGCCACTCCGACGTGCCCGGCGCCGTCACTTTCACAGTGACCGTCCGGCCACTGCCATACGAATTGGCGCCGTCGATCGACCGGTTCCCGCTCGCGATCGACAACTCGGACGTCAGCGTGATCGTTTCGTTCCCCGCGGGTAGAGCAAATCTGATCCAGTCGTTGTTGATGGTGTCGGCAATGGCCTGCCGCAACGTGCCGGGCCCCGAGTCGGCATTGCTCGTAACCACCTGTGGCACAGCCATGGCGGCCTGCCCGGAAATGAACAACCCGGCCATCGCCAGGAACAAGAATAGTTTCAATGAAAACCTGCGCATAAACACCTGCCTTGTCCGCATGGTCGCAGAAAAGCCGCCGAAACGATCGTCGGTCAAATGAGTTACGTTGTATTTCATGTCATTGCACCAACGACTGCGTGTTGCTGTTGCCGGCCGTGTCCGCGAAGGTCGCGGTCACCGACGCATAGGTGTTGCCGCTGGCCCCGCCCGTGATGCTCAGAATCTCACGGAAGGTGCCGACCCAGGCGAACGTCGGCGCCGGACTCTGACCCGCGCTGAAGGCCTGCTCGAGCGCGCCTTTGCCCGGCGCGCCGTCTTTCAGTTCCTTGGAGAACACCAGGCGCAGAACACCGCCCGCGTCGACGACCAGGGTAGGCAGATCGGGACCCAGTGGCGCCGTGTTGTCGGCCAGGATCGAAACGCCGAAGGTCCAGCGCCGCTCGGCGACCAGCCCACTGCCGCCAGGATCGCGCAGGTCGCGGGTGATGACCACCGCGATCCCCGTTCCCATCGGCAACGGGGCCGCCGGGGTGAAGGTCACCGTCTTCTCGTCGCCGCTCACGGTGTAGGTTCCGGCCAGCGCCGTGGTGCCGCTGCTGACGATGAACGTGCTCGACGACACCGTGCCCGCATCGATCTTGCGATCGAAGGTCACGGCAATGGTTGTGCTGGCCGCGATCGGCGATGCCCCGCTTGCCGGCACCACGTTGACGATCTGCAGGGGGCGGTTGTCGATCGGCGTCGGCGGGTGATCGATCCCGACCATGACCGCGACGCGTGACGAACTGAAGGCGCCATGCGTGTCGGTGACCGAGACCTGCACCCACGACAGGCCGGGCGTCGTCGACGCGGTCCAGGTTGCTTCGGCCGGCAACACCGAAGAGGTCGCGAGCAAGCCGTTGCGTGAGGTCCAGCGGTAACGGAGGGTGGCGTCCTCGGGGTCAGGATCGAACGCCTCGGCACGCAACTGCAACCGATCGCCGGCTCGAATGACGTTCGTCGTCGTGCCGACATTGGTGGCCGACATGAGAACGATCGGCGGGGTATTGCGTGGCCCGCCCGCAGCACGGCCGGGCACCATCGCCTCGATGAACGACGGTGTGTCAGTGGCGAGCACCGGCGCCCGCACGACGATTGCATCGGAGACGCTGGTCGAGGCCACGAGGATTTCGGCGACGTACTCGTCATTGGGCAGCAATGGGCTTTGAAAATACCCGTCGGCCTGCGTGTAGAAGGTCTCGCCCCACAGCGACAACGCCGTGTTCGCCGGCACCGGCTCACCATTGGCGTAGCGCAGTATCCCGGTGAACGACTTCTCGGCGACCTTCAGAATGAGGTCTTGCATGCCGACCGGCGTTTGCGTGTTGAGTGACACGTGACTCGAGCGCACCTTCTGAGTGCGAATCGCCCCGTTCGGAGTTCTCGCCACCACCCGGTGCAGTCCGGGTGCGACATTGACGAACGAATAATCGCCATTGGCGTTGGTGATCTTCACGTCGCTCGGGTTCGTGTCGAGCCACACCAGGGCTCCGGCCACGGGCGCGCCGAACGCCTCGCCGCGAACCAGGCCCCGAGGCCCGGTTGCGAGCAGTGAGGGCGTCACGCCGGCGGCCGAGTAGACCCGCCCGTACACCGACATCGTCGCGTTCCCGATGCCGACACTGTCGTTTCGTTCGTAGCCAAAGAACCGACAACCCACCAGCGTGGCCAGCGTCACCAGGACGACAAGGAACGAAAAGAGATACGCAGACTTGATGAGACGAACCATTACAGCCTCCAGGGTCCGAACGAACATGCGCGACATGCAGCAGATGATGGAAACAGCGAGGCCCGACGCGACATTGACCGGGTCGTTTGCACTGCGCCAAACCCTTGTTTGGCGCTGCCATCCGTGGCGGGCGGATAAGCTGAAACGGTGCCCACTGCCGCGGAGCCCGAGTAAGAAGCGTATCAACGAGCCGGCCATGCCGTATATAGGGGAATCACCGAGTGATTGCTCCCCGGTGTCATCCACCCGGCGACGCGGGGGTGCGACCCCGGCGAATCGAGACCTTGGCGTGCGTTTGTGATGGGGCGTCGGGCGGGGCCCGGCGCTTGTCGAGTCCTCCCGGACCGTCTATACTGGCGCCAGTGTGGGCGCGGGAGAACGCGATCATCGAGCATTCAAGGTGTCCGATCTTGAAGAGCGACAAGAAAATACACCGTATTTACATCGTCGATGACCACCCGCTGGTCAGCGAAGGTCTGAGTGTTGTTCTCAATGCTCAGCCCGATTTGCGGGTGGTCGGCACGTGCGCGACCGTCGCCGAGGCGTCGCGGTCGTTGTTAGGCGCCGAGATCGATTGTCTCGTCCTCGATCTGTCATTGCGTGACGGGTCGGGTTTTGACCTGCTCGAGTGGGTGCGGCGTTCCGGTTCGGCGATTCGGACCCTCGTTTTGTCGATGCACAGCGATGCGGCGGTGATCCGCAAAGCGATGCAGTTGGGGGCCCGGGGATATCTGCTGAAACACGAGGCGAGCGATCTGGTCGTCACGGCGGTGCGCGCAGTCCTCGCCGATGGCATCTACCTGAGTCCCGAGGCGCGACGATCACACTGTGACACTGAAACCCAAACGGCCCAACCGTTGCCGGATGTTGTTATGCAAGCTCTTTCGGATCGGGAGAGAGAGCTGTTTGCGTTGCTTGCCGACGGCCTGATGACCGCCGAGATCGCCCACCAGCTTGGTATCAGCAACAAGACGGTCGAGTAGCACTAAGAGAACATCAAGCGCAAGCTCGGTCTCAAGAGCGCGAGTGCCCTGGTCGCACTGGCTTCGAAGACCCTGCGGCGGCCGCCGCTCTGACGCCATGCTTGCGGCGACACTCGCCACCGTCATCGTTTTTGCCATCGTCACCTATCTGGCGCTGGCCGCTTATGTATGGAGTAAATACAATACTCCGTTGACCGTTCCTTATGCGCTGACGATGGTAACTGTGGCCGGTTGGACGACCGCGTATGGGCTGGCGTTGTTTTCGGACTCGCTGCCCGAGAAGGTGTTCTTTCGGCAATTCGCTTATGTGTTTTTTCCCTTTGCTGCGGTCTTCTGGTATCTCTGCGTGCGTCGCTACACCACCCCCGATGCGCATCCGCCGGTGAGCCTGTCGTGGTGGGTGTACGTTGTTCCCGCGGTGACGGCGATGCTGGCCCTGACCAACCCGTTTCACGAATGGCTCGAGCACCACTATCGGCTGGTGCCGTGGGGGGCTTTGCACGGGCTCTCCTTCGAGCGCGGTCCGATGCAAACGGTCCAGGCCCTGCACTCGTTGGTCATGATGATGGCGGTGGCCGTATTGTTGCTGCGTTTTTCGTGGGCGGAATCGTCGCCCTATTTCCGCCGCCGCACCCAACTGCTGATGATTCTTTCGGTCGCACCGGTGCCGGCCATTTTCGCGTTTCAGATGGCGTTGACCCCGATTCCGGGTTTCTCGGTCGCCCCGCTATTGCTCGCGCCGATATGCGTGGGCCACTGGTACGTGCTGTTTCGGTATCACGTGTTCGAATTGCTGCCGGTGGCGAGGCAATCAATCTTTTCGAGCCTGGCCGATGGCGTGCTGGTGTTCGATCAGACGTGTCGCCTCGTCGACTTCAACAGTGCGGCCGCCTCGATGCTCGACCTCGCGATGCCTCGCAGCATGGGGGCAGGTTGCGAGACGCTGTTTGCCAACAGTAAGATCGCGGGGTGGTTGCACACGGGGGCTGATACTCCCCGGATCTTCCCGGGTGAGGGTCCTGCGACGGGGCGGTCGTGGGAAATGTCAATACACAAGGTGTATGGGGATGACGGGCGTCAGTGTGGCGGATTCGTCGTCATTCGCGATGTCACCGAACGCTTGCGTGCCGAGCTGGAACTGCGCGACAGCGAAGTGCGCTACCGGCAGTTGATCGAGCAGTCGCCGGTGCCGACGCTGCTAACCGATCCGGAGGACGATCGCATCGTCTTGGTGAATCGCGCGACCATCGAGTGGGCCGGCCTGCGCCCGGATGACATCGTCGGGGTGCCGGCCTCGTCGTTTTATGTCGATGCCGAGAGTCGGCGGCGGATCATCGACGACCTGATCCGCACGGGGCAGGTCACCGATGTCGAGGTCGATCTGCGCCGGGGCACACGCGGCAAGGCGTTGGTGTGGTTGTCGGCGCGGTTGATCCAGTGGCAGGGGCGCACGTGCGCGTTATCGACCTTCGTCGACATCACCGAACGGCGTGCCGTCGAGGCCGCGCTGAAGGCCGGCGAGATCAAGGTGCGCGAGCTGGCGGTCGTCGAAGATGAAAAACAGCGGATCGGGCGCGACCTGCACGACAGTCTCGGTCAGCGGTTGACCGGTGTGGCGATGTTGTGCCGGGCGGTCGAAGACCGCCTGGCTGCCGATGTACGGCCCGAACACAACGACCTGCGGACCATTCGCAAGCACCTCAACGATGCGGTCGACGAGGCCCGGTTGCTGGCGCATGGCCTCAACCCGGGTGACCTGAGCGGGACCGGCTTGTGGACGGCGCTCGACGAACAGGTGCGTCACGTCCGCCGAATCAGCCAGGTCGAGTGCACGCTGGTGCCGTCGCAGCCGCTCGTCATTGCCGACGTGAACGCAGCAATACATTTGCTGCGCATCACCCAGGAGTCGATCAACAACGCGCTGCTGCACGCTTCGCCACGCGCCATCCGAGTCACGGTCACGGTTGACGCGGGTGTCGGCGGAACCCTCGAAGTGACCGATGACGGTGCGGGGTTCGACGTGGCGGCGGTGCCGCAATCCCGGGGCCGGGGCCTCGAGATCATGAAGGTCCGGTCGCAATTGATCAACGGCACTTTGAAAGTGACGTCAAGGCGAGGCCACGGAACGACGGTGACGTGTCATTTTCCGGTGATTGCTGCACCGTCTGTCGGCGCCGGTTGACCCCCACGCCCCGGGGGCATCCGACGGCGCTGCGCCCTATGAGCGGCCATCTATGCGGGGTCGCCGGCCTGGAAGGAAAGTTGAATAGGTCGACTGTCCCATGCAAAACCACAACATCGTTGCGGATTATCATGAAAAACCGCAACGCAGTTGGGAATCATCGTCATGCTGAGCCGCCTGCTGCAGTGGCGCCCAGGTGCCTCGATGAAGAAGCGACCGGTCTCTGACAGTCGGAACCCTTTATGGCTGGATCTGTGCGAACCGCATCGATCAGAAAGGGGCGGGCCCTACGCCTTCGGTGGCTCCTGTGGCGGATGGTCTTTGAACCACGCCGCCAGCCGCTTGAAGCCCTCGTCGATCGAGACCTTCGGGTTGTAGCCCAGGTCGCGTTTCGCCGCATCGATGTTGAACCAGTGCGCCGTCGCCAGTTCGTTGGCGACCCAGCGGGTGATGCGCGGTTCATTCTCGTTGCCGGTGATGCGGTGCCACAACTCGAACAGCGCGCCCATCGCGTAGGCGACGGGCACCGGCACCGTGCTGGTGCATGGCGGGCAGCCGGCCGCGCCGATGATGCCGTTGATCATTTCGAAGGTCGGACGCGGGTCACCGTTGGTGATGAAATAGGCGCGGCCGGCCACCGGTGAACCCCACTGCAACCGCTCGGCGGCGAGCAGGTGTGCCTCGGCGGCGTTGTCGATAAATACAGTGTCAATCAGATTCTTGCCCGAGCCGATGATCTTGAGTTGCCCGGAACGGGCGCGGGCAATCAGGCGCGGCGCCAGGTGGCGGTCGCCCGGGCCCCAGATCAGGTGCGGCCGCAGCGCGACCGTGCACAGCTCCGGGCAGTTGGCCTTCAGAACCGTCTGTTCGGCCAGGGCTTTGGTTTTCGGGTAGTGCGCCTCGTAATGGTCGGGGTAGGGGACGCGCTCGTCGGGGCCTTCCATGTCTTTGCCGTCGAAGACGACGCTGGGTGAACTGGTGTAGACGAGGCGGTTGATCTTCTCGGCCCGGCATGCGGCGATCACGCACTCGGTGCCGGTGACGTTGACCCGGTGAAACTCGGCATAGGGGCCCCAGGCGCCGGGCCGCGCGGCCACGTGATAGACGATGTCGCAGCCCTTCGCGGCAGCGCGAACCTCGGTCTCGGTCGAGATGTCGCCACTGATGACCTCGGCGCCCATCTTCTCGAGCTCGGGGTACTTGCCGCGCCCGAACGAACGCACCTTCACGCCCTGCCGCAGCAGTTGCTCGACGATCGCCTTGCCGAGAAACCCGCCGCCACCGGTGACCAGCGCTACTTTACCGACATCCATGGTGTTGTCCTTTGTTCTCTACCGGCAGTTTTTGGCTGCCGGCGCTTGTGTGTTCGTGCCGCTCATCGCCGCCCACGCCGCCAGTTGCTCGCGGTTGATCTTGGCGTTGTGGCGGATATCGACGGGGAAGCCGTCGTGGAACAATACCGTGTCAATACATTTCGTGTGGGCGTGCTTTGCGCCCAATTCAAGCAGTTCGCGCGTCAGCTTCTGCCGATCGTCGCCGCGGTGCCCCACCTCGAGTTCGACGCAGATCACCGGTCGCTGCGGTTCTGACGGTGGCTTGCCGCCCGGCAGCGCCGGCGGGACGCCGACCAGTGCCGTGCGATAGACGGCCGGATGTTGATTGAAGACGGCCTCGCACGGAATCGTGTACAGGGTGCCGTTCGCCGTCGTGACACGATGGGCCTTGCGGCCGCAGAACCAGAGCCGCCCCCGATCGTCGAGTCGCCCGACGTCACCCATGCGATGCCACAGGGTTTGCGGTGAACCGGGGGCGCCGCGGATTTTGGCCAGTGCCGTCTGTTCCGGCCGCGAATAGTATTCGCGCGTGACGATCGGGCCCGATGAAACGATCTCGCCGATCTGGCCGACGGGCAGCGCCAGGTCATCCCGCCACTCGGGAATCGGCTCATCGGTGATCTGGATGATGCGCACCGTGACGTGCTCGTTCGGCCGGCCCACGCAGGTGCCGCCGCCGTTCTGGGTTTCGACGCGGGTTTCGCCCAGGATCGCATGACTGCCGATGGTCGCGATCGGCAGTGCCTCGGTGGCGCCATACGGTGTAAAGATCTCGGTCTTCTCGGGAAGCATCTGCTGCATGCGCGCCAGCACGTCGGGACGGGCCGGGGCGCCACACGAGATGACCCGGCGCAGCGTCGGCACTTTGATATTGTTGGCGACGCCAAACCGACTCAGGTTGTTGACCAGGGCCGGCGAGCCGAACATCATCGTGCACTTGTGATCGCGCAGTGCGGTCAACAGTTTGTTGGGGTCGGCCGAACCCGGCTTGGTCGCGTCCATATCGGGCACGACCACGGTCAGGCCCAGGCCGATGTCGAGCAGGGCGAACAATGGGAACGTCGCCATGTCGATCTCGTCGTCACCGAAGCCGTAGTCTTCTTGTAAATACTGAACCTGCGATGTAAATATGCCGTGTGTATAGACGGCGCCCTTGGCGATGCCGGTGCTGCCGCTCGAAAACAAGATCGAGGCCATCTCGTCGGGTGGCATCAGCGCGATCGGATACGGCTCGACGGCGCTGGTGGCGCGAATATCGGCGAGTCGGTGACCCCGCCAGAACCAGCGACGGCCGACGGTGACCAGGATGCGCAGCGAGTTCTTCGCCCAGCCCAGAACGATCCGGGCGACGTGGGCCAGTGGGATGCCGACGAACGCTTCGGGCTTCGCCTCGGCGAGGCACACACCGAGACTTTTCATGCCCATGCCCGGGTCGACCAGCACCAGCACCGCGCCCATCTTCCAGAGGGCGAAGGTCAGGGCGAAGAACTCGAGGCTCGGCTTGACCATCAGGGTCACGTGCATGCCGCGCTTGATGCCGATCTTCGCCAATCCGTGGGCGATGCGGTCGGTCTCGGCCTCGAGTTCGCGGTAGGTCATCTGCTGCCAACCCTGCGGGCCGCCGAACAGCGTGCGCGGGCCCGGCACGATCACCGCGACCTTGTCGGGGTGCTTCTGGGCGCGTTCACGCAGCAGTTGGGCCATATTGACGCCGGTGGTCACTAAATCCCTCCGTTTTCGAGTTGCCCACCCGGGGCACAGTTCCGCCTATCGTATAACACAGGTGCCGGCGAGCAACAACCGGTGCGCCCACTTCCGGCAAACACGCGTTGGTGGCGGCATGCGTCGGTCATCCGTAATACACGCGGTTGCGCAGGTACCACTCGAGGAACCTCGACTTGAACTGTTGACTGGCGAGGAGTTGCTTCGCCGGCGGTAACTGGAGAATGACCCCGAGCACCGTTGCCAGCACCCGGTGGCTGACCAGATCGTGCCGATCGAAGATCAGGTTCTGCAACCGACCCCGCTCGATGGCCTCGAGGACGAACCGGTGCGACGAGTTCACCGGTGTCAATACGCGGGATGCACGCTCGTCGAGCGCCAGCGCACCATGCGCGCAGGTGTCGACGCAGACGCCGCAGCCCAGGCAGCGCTGTTCATCGATGCGCGGCGTGCCGTCGCCAGCGTCGATCAGGGCGTTGACCGGGCAGGCCCGGAAACACGCGCCGCATTTGCGGCACTTGTCGGTCATCGGTACGGGGATGAAGCGTGTCGTATGGATCGGGTGATGCAGCCACAGTTTGCGGGCCGCGATCAACCCTTCGCAACAACAACGGCAGCAGTTGCAGATGAAGTTGATCTTCTCGCGCACGTTCTCGCCGATTTGCAGCAACCGGTGGCTGCGGGCACGCTCGAGCTGGTCGAGCGCCTCGCTGACCGTGAGACTGCGGGCGTGCCCGTGTCGCACCAGCGAATCGGCGCAGTTGTTCAGGGTCAGGCAGATGTCTTGCGGTGCGTCGCACGCCTTGCCGATGTGTTGCATCTTGTGCCGGCAGTAGCACAGGCTGACCCCGCGTGCCGAGCTGGTCTCGATCAGTTTTGCGGCGCGTTCGTGATCGAGCACGTGCAACGCCCGGCCGGTGAGTGCTGTGCTTTTCTCGATGGCCCGCTCGTTGACGAAGGTGCGCAACAACTGGGTCTGCGTGCTGCCGAACAGGTCGATAATGAACTCGTCTTCCTGGTTGATGTACTCGTGATACAACTCGCTGAGCGCCTGTTGGTCGATGTCGTCGCGCACGCGCATCAACGAAAACTCGAAAAATCCGGCCATCGCCGGCGGCAGAGTGTAATACACCCTGCCCTCGATCTCGGCATCGAGCAATACGGCGCGACCGGCCAGTTGCTCGAGGGCGGCGCGGGCCTCGGGTTCGGGGATCTTCCAGATTCTCGCCGCTTTCTCGCTGTCGATCGCCGTCATCGGCATTTGCGCCAACAACTCGGCCTCGTGCTCCGACATGAGGTGGCTGAGAATCTTGAACAACAACGGCGAGGCCGGCGCTCCGGTTGGAAATTCGTTCAACCGGTCGACGAGCCTCTTGAATGATCCTCCGCTGAGATGATGCGCCACGTCGTCACTCGCGGTTGCCTGGTGCGGAATCGGGAGGCAACACCATCACCGATGGCGCAGGAAGAACTTGCGCATGGCCTCGATGACACGCGTGCCCGCATCTTCGAGGACGTAGTGGCCGGCGTCCGACCAGGCATGCACCTCGGCGTGTGGCCAGTGCCGCCGCCACTCGGTGAGGAAATGGTGGTCGAACACGAAGTCACGCTGGCCCCAACACATCAGGGCCGGCCGATCGACGAACTGCGCCAGTGCCGCGGTGATCGTCTGGATGTCGCCCCACGACGGGTCGGCCGGGGTCAGTGGGATGTCCTCGACGAACCGGTAGGTGGCGATGCGGTTGTTCCACGAATTGTAGGGCGCGAGAAAGCCCCGGCGCAGGCGCGCCGGCAGGGGTTTGTGCGCGGCCGACAGCGCGGCGGCGACCGCAAACCCGTTGCAGCGGCGGGCCAGCCACTCGCCGAACGGCAGCGCCTTGAAGATCCAGATAGGCCACGGAAACGCCTTGGTCTTGGGCAGTCCGAAGGCCGCGGTATTGAGCAATACAATGCGTTTCACCCGGTCGGGGTGTCGTGCCGCCCAGCCCATGCCGATGGCCCCGCCCCAATCGTGCAGCACCAGGGTGACGTTCTTGCGCACCCCCGTGTGCTCGAGCAGCGCCTCGAGGTCGTCGATGCGACTGCGCAACCGGTAATCGTAGCGGTCGACCCCCGGTTTGTCCGAGAGTCCGCAGCCGACGTGATCGGGCACGATGCAGTGAAAATCGTCTTTGAAAGCCCGGACCAGCCGTCGGTAATAGAACGACCACGTCGGGTTGCCGTGCACCATGACGAGCGGCGGCGCGTCGCCGCGGCCCTCGTCAATATATTGTAAGTCAATGCCACCGCCGCGGTCGAAATAGTGCTGTTTGAACGGATACTGCTGCCGAATTGGCGTCAGATCGAAAGCCGGTTCGCGAGTCATGCCCACTCCCAACCCAGCATCAGCGCGTTCAGCCCGCTGCCGATGCCGACAAAGCCGACCTTGTGGCCGGGTTCGAGAAAACCGCGCTCATCGGCCATGGCCGCGGTCAGCGGCAACGACACCGTGCCGATGTTGCCCAGGTATGGAAACGTCGAAAAATCTTTGATTGCCTCGATGCCCAGTGCCCGCAGGATGGCGTCCCGGTTGGCGGCGGCCACCTGGTGGGCGATCAACCGATCGATCGTCTGCGCTGTCCAGCCCATCTCGCGGTAGAACGAAGCGCCCAGTTTCGCAATCAGCTCGCCGCCATGTTTGAGCATGCCGATCGCGTTGGTGTGCATGATCTGCGACGCGCGGGCCGGCACCTGCTTGTCTTTGCCCCACCAGCACATGCCGTGATGCTCGGCGGCGCTCTTGATGAACCCACCCACCAGGCGCGGCCGATCGCTCGCCCACGACCCGTCGGTCAGCAACACCGCCGCCGCACCGGAACCGCCCGTCAGCGTCGCGAGCGCGCCTTTGAAGTAGTCCATGGTGCCTTCGCGCAGCATCAGGTCGATCATGATTTCGGTGATGTCGCGCGCCGATTCGCATGAGACCACGAGCCCGGCGCGGATCTGCCCCAGTTCGATGCGGTTGGCCACCGTGAGAATGCCGTTGATCATGCCGAGACAGGCATTCGAGAGGTCCATGATCTCGGTGTCGGGACCGAGCCCCAACCCGTGGGCCACCGCGCAGGCGGTTGCCGGTTCCATCTCGTTGTCGCGACAGACCCCGCAGTAGACCAAGGAACCGATGTGCGACGGATGGACGTCGCTTTGCTCGAGCGCTTTGCGACCGGCCCGGGTGGCCCCGGCGCTCACCGGGAAGCCCGGATCCCACCAGCGTCGTTCGCGGATGCCCGTCCAGGCCTCGAGCTGCCCGGGTTGCAGCCGCAGTTTCTGGTACAACGGCGCCAGGCGCTCTTCGATCATCGTCGAACTGACGACGTGCGGCGCCAATTCGTAACCGATGCAATCGAGATGGACGCGGGTGTATCGCACGCGGCCGCTGCCTTATCGCGCCCCGCGTTGCTCAACGCGCGTTTGAACCGAACCCATTCTTGCCCCCGTCAATTTTGGTTGGGGCGCACGGCCGTGCGCCCCGACGATTGAACCATCACGGCTCCGGCGTCCCGGCCACGGGTACCGCCCGCATCGCGAAATTCATCATCCGATATATTACCAGACCGTCGACCAGGAGTTGACCTCCGGCGATCAATGTATGCGTCGCGTCGTCGATCGACTCGATGTGCGCCTCGACCGTCACCTGCTTGTTTTTCGGAATGACCTGGCCCCGATACTGCCAGGTGTGCTTCACGTTGGTCGCAAATGGTTCGAACCGGTGCGTAGCGCCGATTTGCCCACCCCAGCGGTTGATGGCGAACACCTTGAGCAGTTGCAGGAACGCTTCGAGACCCACTGAACCCGGCACCACCGGGTCTTGGTAGAAGTGGGCCTTGAAGAACCACTCGCCCGGGTCGACCCGCTTGGTGCCGCGAATGAAGCCCAGTCCCTTGCTGCCGCCGTCGGGGATCAACAACTCGATGCTGTCGTGCATCCGGTAGGCCCGCGCCGGCAGCGCCAACGGCGGGGTGGGGTCGGCGAGCTGCTCGTCGGGCATGTGCGGGTGGGCGTCGGCAAGGGCGAAGGGCACCGCGCGTGCCAGTTCCGCGGCACTGGGGCTGTAGGCCTTGGCGCCGCGCACGCCGATCTGCTGTGCCAACGCCTCGCGCGTGAAGAATCCGAACACCGTATCGCCCTCGTAAACCTTGCGGCCAGCGCGGGTGACCAGGTAGGTGAACTTCTGGATGATCATGCCCGCTGACTGCGACACGTCGGTGCACTTGATCGTCGCGGTCATCGTACCGGCGTGGCGGCCGACGTCTTCATAAAGTATTGCCGTGCCGTCGAGGTTGCGGAAATGCAGCGGCACCTTGCTCGACAACGCCGACCCCAGATAGGCCGCAAACCAGCCGCAGACCTGCAACGGGAACTCGAGGATCACGGAAAACGGCAGACTCGGCTGCCGGTTCGCCCGGAAGAACCACGCCTCGACCGGCACGTCGAACTGCCCCTGGGCCGTGCCGCCGGCCGCCAGCTTGAACGGTGGCACATCGACCGCGGTGATGCGATCGACAAATAGAAACGGTGGCCCCGGCAGACGGGCGAGGAACGAGTCATCGAATACTGTGTATTGCTCGCCGAAGGCGAACGACGGGCTGCCGATCGCATACGCGAGGATCCGGTCGAAATCGTAGACGGCAGGAAGGGCCGCATCACCGCCCGTTGCCGTGACCTTCGCTTCTTTGCCGTCGGGAGCGGTCGCCGTGCCGGTCGGCATGGCCGGCGTGCTCGGTGCCGCGGCCGGCGCCGGCGTCGGGGGCGGGGCCACCACCGCGGGCGCAGCCGGGGCAGGCATGAAGAACTGCGCCGAACCGGCGTGCGTATTGCGGGTGCGCCACAGCGCTTCGATCTCGGTGCGGCTCGTGCCGTTCATCTGCACCGCCATGTTGGTGACCTGGACCATGCGGTGATCGTCGGCGAACATCAGGGCATCGGCAATGACGTAGGGCTCGGGGCGATAGCCGAGTTCCTTGATGTGGATCTCATACAGCGCCCGTTTGACGCCGGGGATCACCTGGCCGCGGCAGCGCAGGCGGCTTTGCACGCCTGGCACCGGCTCGCAGGTGACCCGCTCGCGCTCGCCGATCCAACCCATGCGCAATAGAAAAACGCGCAGCGAGTGGCAGCACGACTCGTACATCAGCGTGCCCGGCATGACCATGTCGTCGACGAAGTGGCTGGTGAGGAACCACGCATCCGGCGCGATGTCGATCTCGGCCCGGATCAGGCCGATGCCGTACCGTCCGCCCCGCGGCTGAATGCCGGTCACCCGGTGGATCAACGTCATCGGGCCGCCCGGAATGGTCAGCGGGTTGCGCAACGGCAGGCCGGCAAACGCCGGTCCGAATGCGCCGACGAGGTCGCCGCGGCGCAACCGTTCGAGCGCGAGATCATCAAAACTCTCGCCGGCTCCGTCGGCCGCCCACGGGGCCAACGGTTGCCAGTCGGCGGGCATCGTGCCCGGCAACGGCTTGATGTCGTCGTCGGTCAAAACGATGCCGCGCCCCTCGCCAAGCTGCTTGTCGGTGAAGAACCCGGCGCAACCCTCGCGCATCGTCAGCATCGGCCGGCCGTTGCAGGTGCCGTCGAACTGGAAGAAGAACAGCCAGGTGTCGGCCTGACGAATGAAACGGTCGATCTTGATGTCGTATGCACAAACCTCGCCGGGCCGCGGCAGGCCGCCCTGGAAGCTGACCACCGCGTCGAGCAGGCGGTACTTGGCAA
>CAZADH010000058.1:9856-25155 GCA_964483805.1 uncultured bacterium | reverse complement strand
CCTCCGAACACCGACGCAGAAATGTGTTCTTGATCGCGGCAGCAAGAACGGCGCCGTCAAAGTCGAACATCTCCGCCAGCACGCGCACATCAAAGAAGTCCTTCATGCGACTGTTGGCCAGTCCGAGACGCACCATTGCTTCAAATTTCTCGGCAACGACGGTTTCTCTCGGATACGCCTTCAAGCGCGGCCTGGGATCATGCAACAATGTTGGAAACTCGACGGTTTCTGGGCCCGGGGTGATGACGTCACCAAAGCCAATGTCGATCTGCAACGGAATTCGGGCCTGATGAAGCAAGCCCACGACCGTGATCCGGACCCCCGCATATGGCTGCCCCTCTTTGATCGTCACCGCCTCGATGTGGTCTGCTGGAAAGGACATTCCGTCGTCAGGCTCGCACGGCACCACGCAAATCTCGGAAAAGGTCTGCGCCATCTGCACCGGACTCGGCTCTCCGGTCCCAAGAAAGTCTGCGTCACGGGTAACCCGGTAGGCATGCCCCTTCCAAACAAGAAACAGGCTTGCGCCTTTCAACACGAAGCGATCAGCATGGCAGGAAACACTGAGCCGGTACAGCAACCGCTCCATCGCGAATCGCTGCAGAATGTAATTGAAGTCCTCTCGGTTATGGCGAGCCCGATCGAGCAGTCGCCGAAACGCCGAGTGTCCGGAATTGCGAACACCTGACCCTGTCATACGATGGCCTCGACATACGGTTGGATTACCCGAGCGACCCGACAGACCCGTGCAGCATCAAGGATCTGCGTAACTGTAGCCTTCCTCTGGCGGACTGCATCCCGAAGTGCCTCGATCGCGACATCAAGCCCTATTTTTGCGCGAAACTTGAAACAATCGGCGACCGTCTTTGCGGGCGTAGTAACACGAATCACGCCGCCAGCCACTTTGTGTTGCTGCACACCGTATGTATGACACTCCGGCGACACGAACACCACGTGCAGGCGGGCACTCCCTGGTCCAGGCCGCCAGGAGCCCCTCGGGAGTGCTATCCACACTTCGGAGGGAAGCACGGTCGTCAAACCGTGAACGCGCAGTGCGGAAAGAAGACACATGACGGCCCGGGGGACACGCTGAGCCACCTCGAACAACGAGATGAACTCGTCGATCGGAGCGCCGGCCAGCGCGTAGAGACCGCGCCCGATCTTCTGCAACGTTCCATCCCGAACACCCCGCAGCAGGTATATCTGCGGCAGCCCTGCCTCGATGACGTCTCGGGGACGAACGACACCATGTCTCTCAACGAACTTGAGAAACCGTTGTTTCAGCGTCACCCTCTTGCGACTTGTATTTTTTCCCATATCGTTGTTAACAAGTGTAGATGTTTTATAACACCAAATCGAAGCATGGTCAACCTCCAGCTTGCCCCACACGCGCCAGCTCACAAGCAGTCGCGGGCCTTTCTTTGGGTAACCGAGATAGATATGTCACTGTCACCGTTGCGCCGGCCCACGCCGGATCCTGCTCGAAGAAGGCAGGGACGAACGACTCACGGGGTCCTCACGAGGCGGAAGCCCTGGTAGAAGCTCCGATTGCCAGGACTGTTTCTGCTTCGACGCGCGGAGCGGCATTCCGCCCAGATGCTGTCAAATCCGCCGCCACGAATAACGCGGTGTGAACCGGATATGGGGCCCCTGGGGTCGGTCTGCACACCCACATCAGACGACGGAGCATCCCAGTCCCAGCACAACTCCCACACGTTGCCACTAATATCATACAAACCCCACGGATTAGGGGTCTTCTGTCCAACCGGGAACGTCTGGCAAATGTTGCTGACCCTTGTGTTCTGATCGTACCATGCGTGCTGACCCATAATCGCAACATCGCTCGAATCGCCCCAGAAAAACGACGTCGTCGTGCCGGCGCGCTGCGCGTATTCGAACTCGGCATCGGTCGGCAAACGAAAACCAGTGGCCGACCAGTCACACATAACGGTGTCCCCATCGACAATCGTGACGCTGTTGCTCTGGTTTTTATAACAGGGCGTGCGGACCTGCAATATTGACAACGCATTACAGAACCGCACAGCATCCCACCACGAAACCTGATCGACCGGCCGCGTCACGTCACTGGTGGAATACGATGGGTTGGCGTTCATCACCGCCAAGTATTGCGCCTGGGTCACCTCGGTCGTGCCCATCGCGAAAGCGCTCAATGTTACCTGATGCGGCGGCCATTCGCGACCGTTGCCATAGTAGCCCGCCTCGGTGCTCGGGCAGCCCATGAAAAACGTGCCACCTGGAATCGAAGCAAAGGTCATAGTGACACCGGAGGCGAGGGTGATGGTAGAGCCAGTGTGGTTACCTGTTCCCGTCCCTGTTCCCGTCCCGCTACCAGTACCCGTGCCGGTTCCTGCGCCAAATGTCGGCCGGCTTGCCAGGGTGTACCAGTCGATCTCTGCACCTGACCCGACCGCCAACGCAGCGCGATCGGATGTGATGAAAACGATGGCCTTTCGGGTCCCGCTGGAAAACCCTGTCAAAGTCAGGGTCGAGCCGAGCAGTGACCAGCGGCCGCTTGCCTGTGAGTCAACGGCCCCCTGCGTGTTCAACAACGTGTACGAGAAAGACCCATCAGATCTGATGATCAACTGGCCTGACCATCCCGCTGGCGAGGTGCCACCGGTCCAGCTCGTCCGCTGGGGGTCGAACGTCCATGAGCCAATCAGGTGGACGGGACTGACGGACGCCCGCTTGAAACTCTCGCGTTGGCCTCCGCCCCAGTCGATCATCAGGCCGCATGCGCCTTCCGAAAGCGTCACCGCACCGGCGACCGTGCCACCTGTGCGCTGGACGGTCAGGGTGTTGCCACTCAAGGTGTAACTGGCCGTATCGGGAGTCTCCTCCAACATGCGCGTGGGTTTGAACAAAGCTCGATACAGCGTGCCACCCGGATACAGAACCATCGGGCCCGAATAGCCAACGGGGCTGGTCGTTCCCGGCCAGAGCGAACCCGCACCGTCGAACTCCCACGAACCCTGCAACTCAGCCAGCGAAACGACCCCGGTCCCAGCGCCACCCGTGGTCCACAGGTTGTTCACGGCCGTAGCCGCACCGACATACACTGTATTTATATCTCCGGAACGATTGAGAGCCGCCACACTGTGAAGAACATTCTCGGCCAGGTTCCGGGGCGCACGGGCGAAAGATCCGGGATTGGTTACGAGGGTCTGGACCACCTGCGCCGCCACGTCCTGAACCATGCCGGAATTGACCGGCTGCACCACGATGGTGTTGGCGCCCGTTGCCAGATCGAGGACTCCCCGGAAACTGGTGAATGTGCCGATGGCCCCCGCGGTGATCTGCACCTGCGCGACGGTCGGCACGGCCGGCGTCGAGACGACCAGTTCAGCGATGCCATAACTGTCGACCAAGGCCGTGTAGGTGGCGGCACTCGTCGGATTCGCAGCGTTACCGACAAAAACCGAGGTCAGACAAACCGACACGGTCGGCACCTTACTGCCCACCGCACGAACCGCCGAACGCAGCGGAGCGGCAGTTTCGTTGGTCGACACCTGCACTGAGAAGCGCACCTCAGCGCGTCCTTCGCTGGGGGTGAACCCGTTTGCCGCCAACCCCGCGGACTCGACTGGCCTGACCGGCGAACCGCCATCAGGCTGCTGCAAACAACCGGCCAGCGCGAGCACAAAGACAACGCAAACGCCCACCAGGGCCGTAGTGAAGATCCTCTGGTTCATGTTCGGTCTCCGGGTTGTGTGAAGTTGCCGGGGCAACAACTGGAATTGTACCGCACCCGGTTGTTTGGACACAAGTTTGACGTGACATCACGCCGCCATTTTCTCCTGATGAATCGCCCTCACCTCTGCGGTCGACGCTTGTGTCTCGCATCTTCGGAGACCCGACGACCGACTGTCGCCCACTCAAGCATATTGTGTATTTACACAATGCCTCGGGACCACCACCGCTGACTTGCACCCCCTGGCAGAAGTCGCCTGGAGAGCCAAAGGAACCGCCTTTCCAACCTCTCATCTCATTCCAGCACTCCCCAGAAACCATCTGGATCACCGAAGCTATCATTTCTTCATCGAGTGCTGGACCGTCCACTCGCGAATCAATTCACGGGCCTGGTCGATCTGGGCGCGGGTCATTTTTGTCGCCAATTCGTCCCGGGAACTCGCGCAAAACGCCGCGTCCTTTCCGCCCGCCGTAGCCGCGAGACTCCACCACATGTACGCTCGCACCAAGTCCGGTGGCGTGCCGTAACCCTCTTGCTCGAACGTTGCACCGAGAGCTTGCATGGCCATTACGTTTCCGTTTTCAGCGGCCAGGGTCCGCCACTTCAGCGCTTCCGCGTAGTCCTGCGGAACGCCCTGGCCCTTGGTATACAACGTGCCGAGTTGATATTGTCCGCTCGCATTGCCCTTTTCGGCTGCCAAACAAAACAACCGTGCCGCTTCCTCGTAGTTACGCGCATCCCTTGCACGAAGACCAGCTTCATGAGCCTGTTCAGAACTCATCGAAGCCACACCGGAATCGAGCACAGGTTCAGCGCCCGCCGATGACATAGCGAAGCTACACCATGCGATCAAAGCCAATCGTTTCATCGCCACCGTCCCTTCACAGCATCCAATAAACGTTCCCAGGAGGAGGGAATGCCGGTCGCCAGACACCTCATCAACAACCGATCGGGCATCAGCCGCTGGCAACTCGGCTACGGACCAACCCTCCCAAATGTCTGCAATACCCGGCAATACTACCGTCTACGACGATACAAGACGGGCAACGACAAATCAGGGTGGCCAGCTCAAGCAACAACCCCGACCGCCACATTTCTGTGTCGATCGGGGTTTGATGGGTGGGCAGTACAGGATTTGAACCTGTGACCCCCGCCGTGTGAAGGCGATGCGCTCCCACTGCGCTAACTGCCCATCAGTGAAACTATGATAGCACACGGACAGCGGCGGTGCAAGCGGTGATGTGAGCAGTGCTGCCAATGGCTGATCCAGAGCCGGATTCAGGGGTCTTGCCCGATCCCACCGACCGTGGTAGAGTACCCTCCAATCCTGAGCGATGCGCGCGAGAGTGAGCCAATGACCGAAACCGCTGCCGACAAGTTCCGCTACGAGATCGACCACCAGCCCGGCAATCAAGATGTCGTCAACTTCGTCGGGCCGCTCACCGACCAGGCCCACGAGGTGTTTCATGCGATGGCGCAGCTCGCGAAACGGGCCGGCACCACGATCCTCATCGATCTGAGCAAGGTTACCGAGTTGTCGGCGCCCTGTGCCAGCCGGCTTGGCGACCTGACGGCGTATGAGAACCTGAAACTGATCGCCGCCGGCGAGGTCGCGCAGACGTTGCTGGCCACGCACACCACCATTTATCCATCACTGAAGAGCGCGCAACTGGCGATTCTCGGTGAGCAGACAACGAAGTTGATCATGCGCAATATCTCCGATCTGCCCGCGCTCAACACCGAGATTTACCAGGTATTGCAGACCATGGCCAAACCCGATGTCGATTTCGCCAAGATCGAGCAGGCGCTGGCAAAGAACTCGGGCATTTCGGCGCAGGTGCTGCGCATCGCCAACTCGGCGTTCTTCTTCCGCGGCCAGAAAATCGAAACCCTGGGCAAGGCCATCGGCCGCCTCGGCATCGAAGGCGTGCGTCAGATTCTCATCTTTGACCTCTACAACAACGTGCGCATCGGCCTGAAGATGACCCGCGACGTGTTCCTGCACGGCCGCCGGTGCGCCGAACTGGCGCATTTCATCGCCTCTGAAGCCAAGCCCGGCGCCGACGTGCTCAATAAGGTCAAGCTGTCCGGGCTGCTGCATGACATCGGCAGCCAGGTGCTGGCATCATTCATGCCGGAGCAATACAAAAAGGTACAGGCGCTGGTCAAAGAGAAGAAGGTTCCAACCTACGTCGCCGAACTGCTCACCTTCGGTATCGAGCACCAGACGCTGGGCAAGATGCTCGCGCAAAAGTGGCATTTTCCGGACTATCTGGCCTCGGTCATCGGCGACCATCATCACCTGAAGGGCACCAACTGGGACAAAGTGACCCTGCCGGTCGCCTGCGCCAACGACTTCATCTGCGAACTCGATGGCCTGCCCTTCGGTCCCTACTATCAGCGCTTGACCGGCTATTTCATGCTATTCAAGGCCGATCTGCCCTGGGACGGCGACAAAATGTCGCACGCGTTCAAAACCGTCATCGCCAAGGTCGACGCCGAAGATCCCGAAAAAATCTTCTGACCTGCTCTGTCGACAACGAGTGACCCACCGAACCGGGGCCCCGCCGGGGTCCCGGTTGTTCTTGTCGTCATCGCGCCAACACCCGACCCCATGCCGCGTCGTTGCGCGCACGGGCCCTCACCATGCGCGGGCGCGCAAACCCGCGCCGGCTCGATCCTACCGCGACACCGGCTCCCCGGTGCCGTCGACGATGCACTCGCACGGCCCCAGCCGCCCGGGAATGCGTTGGCGCCAGAACAGATCGTTGATCTTGCCGCGTGAGCGGATGACCCGCACCTTGTTGCCCTCGACGAGAACCTCGGCGGGCAGCGGCCGGGCGTTGTATTCGCTGGCCATGGCAAAGCCATAAGCGCCGGCATCGAGGATGGCGACGATGTCGCCGGCTTTCGGGCGCGGCAGCAGGCGTTTCTCGGCGAGGATGTCGCCGGTCTCGCACACGTCGCCGGCGATGTCGAGCTCGAGCTCATGCCCCTGCCGACCGACGATGCGCACCCGGTGGTACGCCTGATACATGGCGGGGCGCACCAGCGTATTGAAACCGCAGTCGACGTTGACGAAGGTCTTGACCGGCGTCGTCTTCACCGAGTTCACCCGCGTGAGCAGGAAACCGGCCGGCGCCACGAAGAATCGCCCCGGTTCGAGCCACAAGGTCGGCTCGTAGCCCAACTTCTGCACGCCGGCATGCCAGATGGGGTGCAATACATCAGCAAGCTGTGCCGGCGTCATCACCTTCTCGCCGTCGCGATACGCAATGCCGATGCCGCCCCCCAGATCGATGAACTCGAGGGTGATGCCGAGCTTTTCGCGCAGCTCGGCGGCGAAGGCCATCATCTTGCCGGCGGCCAGCTTGTAGCCGTCGGGGTCGGTGATCTGTGAGCCGATGTGACAATGCAACCCGACGATCTTGACGTGCGGCAGCTTCTGCGCCCGCGCGTATGCGGCCAGGGCGATGCCGTCTTTCAGGTGCAGCCCGAACTTTGATTCGGTGATGCCGGTGTTGATCTGGTGGATCGTATGGGGGTCGACGCCCGGATTGATGCGGAACGAGATGCGGGCCGTGGTGCCCAGGTGCGTGGCCATCGCTTCGATCTGCTCGAGCTCGTCGCGCGAGTCGACGTTGAGCAATACGTTGTCTTTCAGGGCCAATTCCAGTTCCCATGGACTCTTCGACGAACTGGTGTACATGATGTCGGTGCCCGGCACCCCGAGCTTGCGCGCCGTCATGATCTCGCCGCCCGACACCACCTCGGTGCCCACTCCGTGTTGGCGCAACAGGGTGATCAGCGCCAGGCTGGTGTTGGCTTTGACCGCATAGAACAGGCGCAACCGCGGAAACTTCGCGGCGAACGCTTGTTTGAGCGCTGTGGCCTGGGCGTCGACGAGCGCGCGGTCGTACACGTACAATGGCGTGCCGTACCGCTTGACCAGGCGTTGGCAGGCGGCCACCGCCGCCGCGTCATGCGCTTCGTTCGCCCGCAGTTTCATCAGACCATCGTGCAGACTGCTCTTGACCGCCATATCGGCTCCCTGTGCCTGGAGCATACCTACCAAACCACCGAAGACCAAGACGACCACGAGAACGGCGACGCGCTTGCGAAAACCATGGTTCAGCATGGCAATACTCCTTATTTACGTCTTAACCGCTGACTCGCCCGGCCACCCAACCCCGGGCGATGGCATACTGGGTCAACCCGGCCACCGAGCGAATGCCGAGCTTGTCCATCAGGCGCTGACGATGGGTCTCGACCGTGCGCACCCCGATGCGCAAGGCCTTGGCCATCTCTTTGTTGGTCGCGCCGTTGGCAATGGCCACCAAGACGTCGCGCTCGCGCGGCGACAACCGGGCCGCCGTGTTGCGTTCACGCTCGTCGGCATCGGCACCACCGTCGACGGCCAGGGCTCCGGCCGCGCGCGGACTCAGATAGACGCCACCCCCGGCGACCACCCGTACGGCGGTGACGATCTCGGTGGTCATACAATCTTTCAGCAAGTAACCCCGCGCGCCCGACCGCATCACCTCGGCGACATACTCGGTTTTTTCACTGCCGCTGAGCACGATGACCTGCGTGGCCTCACCCAACGAGCGAATGCGCCGCGTCGCCTCGAGACCGTCGAGGATCGGCATGTGGATATCCATGACCACCACATCGGGCTGCAGGCGTTCGGCCTCGCGGACCCCATCGGCCCCGTTTACCGCCGTCCCGATGATGGAGATGCCAGGGTCGCGCCCGAGCAGCGCGCGAATGCCCTCGACGACGACCGGATGATCGTCGACGAGCAACACGCGAATCGGTTCCGCCGGTTTCCCTGCCACCAGGCCTCCTTCGCCACTGCCTGTCTGCACCGCCCGGCCGATTCGTCAACGCCATCCACGCCACCGGCCATCCGCGGGCAGCCTTATCATAGGCGATTCGCCACCCCGATTCAACCGCCCTTCCAGCAATTCCGACGCATCCATCGCCCTCCGGTTTCATCCTGCAACCGGGCCATCTCGCACAGAACCGCATCGTTATGGGCTTCGAGCGGGTCCGTAGCAGTACGGACCCCGAGTCCGCAATCGAGGCGACTGCCGCAATCCGATCGCCAAACCTATACTGGAAACAGAAGATGAAGTCGAAAAGAACGCTCCGTCCGGCGCTTCCGAATGACCGACCACGGGAGGTAACCACGATGTTCAGCCAATTGCGTCTGGCGACCAAACTTGCCCTCGGCTTTGGGGTCCTGGTGCTTCTGACCGGAATCCTCGGCACCGTCGGCTGGCACGGTCTGACGGAACTGCAATACAAGAGCAATACTCTTGCCCTCGGCAACGACAGCATGCAGGCTTTGCAGGACTGCGCTGCGCTGCGCCGTGATTTCGAACTCAACGGCTTCGCCAAGAACGCAGCCGGGGTCTCGGCCGATACCGCCTGGGCGCAACGGTGCGACGCCCTCGAGACCGCCCTCACCCAGTTGTCGCGCCTGGATGGCCTCGGTCGCGAGGCGGCCGACACCGTGGCCGCCGCCCAGAGCGAAATGCCGAAATACAAGGCCGCCTTCGCCGACATGGCCCGTTATCGCCGCACCATCGACGACGTCATCGCCCAATGGGCAGCCATCGGCAATCAGGTCACCACCGATCTCGATCGGACCAACCGTGAGACCATCAACCCGCTGCTCGACCGTGCCGTGGCCGGCAAAGATGCAGGTGAGCTCGAACGCTGGTCGACGGTAGCGCTGAAACTGCAACACGAAATCAACCAGCGCTTCCTCTTGGTGCGGGTGCGTGCGAATGTTCTGTTGCGCACTCGCGACGACGTCTCATGGGAGACCCTCGCCAACGAGCGCACCGGGCTGGTCGCCGGCATCAAGGCCTGGACCGACCTGACCCGCGACCTGCCACAACTGCAGGGCGTCGCCGCCAAGTTCGCGGCCCATGAGACCGCGTATTGGAAAGAGGCCGAGAAGTGCCGCGAGGCCATGCTGGGAGCGCGCGAGACGGCAGAACGGATGGCGGCGGCCGCGGCCGGCGTCGTTCGCAGCATCAAGACCCTGCGCGAGGTGGTCGATCGTGACGCCAAGGCCGAGATGAGCGAAACCCTGTCGCTGTCGCTCTCGGTCTCGCTCGGAAGTGTCGTGATCGGCATCCTGCTGGCCATCTTCATGACCCGTGGCATCACCGGCCCGATCCGCCAGGTCATCGCCGGTCTCGATGCCGGTTCCTCGCAGGTTTCGGATGCCTCGGGCCAGATGGCCGAGGCCAGTCAATCGATGGCGTCCGGCGCGACCGAACAGGCCTCGAGCCTCGAAGAGACCGGGGCCTCGCTCGAGGAGATCACCGCGATGATCCGCAAAAACGCCGACAATGCCGGCACCGCCGACAGCATGTCGCGCGCCGCCGCCAACAACACCCGCCAGGTCAACGATGCCATGACCGACATGTCGCAGGCCATCAATGCCATCAAGAACTCGGCCGACCAGACCGCCAAGATTCTCAAGACCATTGACGAGATCGCCTTTCAGACCAATCTGCTGGCCCTGAACGCGGCCGTCGAAGCGGCGCGGGCCGGCGATGCCGGCAAGGGTTTCGCCGTCGTCGCCGAAGAAGTGCGCAACCTGGCCCGCCGCTGCGCCGAGGCGGCCAAGAACACCGCCACACTGATCGAGGAATCCCAAAGCAATGCCGAGCGCGGTGTGACCTCGGTCACGTCGGTCGCCTCGATCGTCGGTGAACTCGAAAAAACGATCACTGGGGTGGCGAGTCTCGTCACCGAAGTTGCCACCGCCAGCGCCGAGCAGGCCAAGGGCATCGATCAGATCAACGCGGCCATCGCCCAGATGGACCAGGTCACCCAGCAAAACGCCGCCAACGCCGAAGAGTCGGCCGCGGCAAGCGAGGAACTGTCGGCGCAATCCCTCGAACTGCGCGCACTCACCCGATCACTCGTGGCCGTGGTCGAAGGCGCCGCCGCGGCCACGACGCCGGCAACCGCCGGCGAAGCCGCGACCGATGGCCGACGCGTGCCGGCAGGGCAACGCGAGCGAACCACACCCAAACGCACGGCACCGCGGCCCAGAATCGCGGCCGACGACGCGTGGTGAACAGTCACTGACCACGGCTCCGGACCCTGCGCGCATCGGGGTAACGGCACCATCCGGGCGCCGCGCCGGCAATATCAATACGATGTATTACTCTCGCCGATCCTGACGCTCATGGCCGTTTCTTGGGGAGCACGACCCAGAACGTCGACCCTTTGCCGACCTCGCTGTCGAGGCCGATCTCACCATGGTGGGCCTCGACGGCGAGTTTGCAGAAGGTCAACCCCAGGCCGGTGCCTTTGCGGCCCGCCTGCCGGCCCTCGATCTGGCCGAACTTCTCGAAGATCCGGTGCCGGTACTCGGGGGGAATGCCAGGCCCCTCGTCGATCACCTTCATCACCACCGTGTCGCCGCGCTCCTCGACACTGAACCGGACGCGAACCCCGGCCTCCGTGTGCTTCACCGCATTGCCCACGAGATTGGTAACCACCCGCCGGATCAGGGCCACGTCACACTCGATCGCCATATTCGCAGCCTCGGCGCACCGCTCGATCGGCCGCGCCCCAACCACCGGGCCGAGTACTTTGAGTGCCTCGTCGAACAAGTGACACGCATTGACGCTGCCGTAACTGAGCACCATCTTGTTGGCCTCGAGGCGGTGCACATCGAGCAGGGTGTCGACCAGTTCGCGCATGGCCCGGGTACTGAAGCCGAGACCGTCGACGACGCTCTTCATCTCGGCCGAAACATCGGCCGCCAGCAGAGTCGTCAATAAATCGTATGACAGTTGGATGCCCTGCAACGGCGACCGCAGGTCGTGCACGATCAGATGGGTCAGGTCGTCGCGCATCGCCTCGAGCCGCTTCAGCCGTTGATAGTTGTCGGCCAGTTGCCGGTTCTGCGCCGCCAACTCGGCCTGCAGTCGCCGCAAGCGCAGGTGGGTCTCGACCCGCACCTTGACCTCGTCGAACTGAAACGGTTTGGTGATGTAATCGACGCCACCGACCTGAAACGCCCTGACCTTGTCGATCGTTTCGTTCAAGGCGCTGATGAAGATGATCGGCACCTCTTCCGAGCGCGCCTCGGCCTTCAGCCGCCGACAAACCTCGTAGCCATCGATGTCGGGCAGACCGATGTCGAGCAGGATCAAATCGGGCAACTGCGCCTCGACCGCCCGCAGCGCCGCCCCACCTTCGACCGCCACCCGTGCCTCGTAACCCGACCGATCGAGCAGGGATGCGAGCAACGTCAGATTCGCCGGGTTGTCATCGACGACCAGCACCTCGGCCGCCACCGGCCCGCGCTCTTTCTTCGCATCCTCGTTCATTCGTGCTGCGTCACCCGCCCTTTCCCTTGTCGGCTGTCGGGGGTTCCCCGTTGCCGTTCAGTAAACGTTCGAGGCGGACCAGATCAAAACGCTCGGCCAGACGACCGAGGCCACGTGCCAGTTCCGGCTGCGTCTTGCCCAGTTTGTCGATCGCCACCCCGATCATGCGCACGTTGCCCAGTCGGACCGCATCCAACAATTCTTGTCGAATGTCGCTCGCCAACCCACGCATCGCCACGGGATCGAGCCCAGCGGTTTCGTCGAGGTGCTGCCCCGGCCGGACCTCCGCAAAGGTGTAGGTCAGGCGCAGCGCACGGCCGATCACGTCGTACAACTCCGTTGCCTTGAACGGTTTGTGCAGGAAGTCATCGACACCCGCCGACAAGCCCTCCTTGCGTATTTCGTCGTCGAGATTCCCGCTCACCGACACCACGGGAATGCGCTTGCCCAGATCGAGAGCACGCAGCCGTCGCGTCGTCTCGTGCCCGCCGATGATCGGCATGTGCGTGTCCATGAGCACCAGGTCCGGTTTCTCGTGTTCGCACAGCGCCAGCGCCCGCAGACCATCGGCCGCCTCACTGACGGCGAAACCCACGCTCTTGAGCAACTGCACGCACAACCGCCGATTGCTCTCGGTGTCGTCGACCACGAGAATCCGGGGCCTGCCACACTCGGGAGCAATACCCACCACCCGTTGCGCGCTCTTGACCACCGGACTCATCGGTGGTTGAGCGACCTCGAGTGGCAAAACCAGCGTGAACGTGGTTCCGCGGCCCACCGTACTCGTGAACGTCAGGTCGCCACCCATGAGGCGGGCGAAGTTCCGACTGATCACCAGCCCAAGCCCAGTGCCGGCCAGAGCCGTTCCCTCCACCCCCACTTGCGAGAATGGCTGGAACAACTTGTCGTGGTCATCAGGGGCGACTCCGGGGCCGGTATCCTCGACCTCGATGAGCAATCGGCTCTTGCCCTCGACCACCCCCGCCATCACCCGCAACGCCACCCGCCCCCGCACCGTGAACTTCAGCGCATTGCCCACCAGGGTCAGCATGATCTGCCGCAACTTCGCCTCGTCGGTCACGATCCACTCGGGCACGTCATCGGCGAACGCAAACTCGAACGAAATCTCTTTGTCTGACGCCCGACGTTCGAACATCGAGTGCAGATCACCGAGCAGTTGCCGCGGTCGCACCGGCGCCGGGGCGTATTGCGCGCGCCCGACATCGATGCGCGCCAGTTCGAGAATCTCGTTGATGATGCGCAACAAGCGCTCGCCGCTTTGCATCATCAGGCCCAGATTCTGGCGATAGGCCGGCGACAACGTCGTGTCTTCGGCCATCAATTGCGCGAATCCGAGAATCGCGGTGATCGGCGTGCGGATCTCGTGCGACATATTGGCGAGAAACAGGCTCTTGGCCTTGTTGGCCGCCTCGGCGTTTTCCTTCGCTTTCTGCAACTGCCGGTTCGACTCGGCCAGTTCGCGCGTGCGCGCATCGACCAGTTCCTGCAGATGCTCGCGATGCCGCTGCAGTTCGTCGGCGGTGCGCCGTTGCTCGGTGACATCGCGAATGGCCACAATCAGGCTCGGGTCCGCCTCCTCACGAATCACCACGGCCGACAACTCGCACTCGCGCAACTCATTCTTGCGAGTGCGCATGCGCACTGGCTGCGCGACCAACCGCTTTTCCTGCGCCAGTATCTGCAACAACTGCCCACGCTGTCGCACGTCGTCGAAAATCCCCAGCTCAGTGGTGGTCTGCCCGACGCACCCGTCGTCACTCCAGGCAAACGCCTGCTTCATGCAATCGTTGGCGGCGACGACTCGACCGTCGGGCTCGGCGATGATGGCCATCGGGATCGGATTGCCGTGAAACGCCGCGACAAACCGCTGCTCGCTGTCCTGCCGGGCTTCCTCCGCACGTTTTCGCTCCGAAAGATCCTCCACCGTTTCGACGGCACCGATGACGTTGCCGTCGGCATCGCGCAACAATGCGGCCGTCGCCCGCACCCAGTACAAGTGGGCGCGGGCAGTGCGCAGGGTATCCGTAATGGCTAGCGTGTCGGCCTGCGTCGATGCCGCGAGCTTGCCCTGGTACCACGTTTCGAGTTGACCGTCTTGTCGATCGAGCAATATATCAGCAATACATGGCCGTTCGGCATCATAAAACGCCATCCAGTGTTTGCGCGTGCCCAACACCTCGGCGGCTTTCACGCCGCTGAGCGCCTCGAGGGCATGGTTCCACTGAATGACCCGATGGTCGCGATCGATGACAAACTGCGCAATCGGGTTGCCATTGACAATGTGTTGCAGCACATGACCGCTGTCGCGCAACTCCCGCGCCTGCCGCGACAACGTGCGGGCGACACCGATGAGCAACACCAGCGTGCCAGCCAGGAGCAGATCGACAGCACTCAGCACGGCGGCCGCCTCTTCGTGCTACTGTTTCGGCCCGGTAATGGCCGTGACCACGCGGTCGGGCACCAGGTATTTCGCCGCTACCGCCTTCACCTCGTCGGCGGTCACCGCCAGGATCTGCGCCGGGTAGTCGACCTCGTAGCGGTAGCCGACACCGATCAGTTCGAACCACGACAGATACTGGGCCCGGGCCACGCCGGTCTCGCGGTCCATGGCGAAACTGCCAACCAGGTACGCCTTGGCCCGATCGATCTCTTCGCTACTGACCCCTTCCGCCACGATCTTGGCGGCCTCGGCAAGCACCAGTTCACGCACGCGGGCGGTCTTTTCGGGCGTCGTGCCGACCACGGCGACGACGGCCCCGCCCAGCATACGCGTGGGAAAATAGCTTTGGGCGACGTAGGCCAGCGACTCCTTGTTACGGATGTTCAGGAAATACCGCGACGCCATCCCCCCACCCAGGATCGTGTTGAGCACCTTCATCGCCGCGTATTCCCTGGCGCCAACCGCCGGCCCGAGCCAACCCATGCAGACCATGGCCTGACGCGAGTCTTTGCGGACCTGCGCCTCGAGCGGCTTCTCGGGGGCCTTGGGCAACGGCAGGATTGCGGCAGCGGAGCCAACCGACGCACCACCGCCATCGTGGCTGCCCACGCCCGCGATCGTCGCCACTCCGCTCGCCGACCGCACGGCATCGGGACCGGGCCAACGACCGAAGAACAGATCGCCCAGCGACACCGCTGCCGACGCCGTCACATCACCGCACATCGCCAGCACCATGCGCTCCGGCCGATACCACTCA
>CAZADH010000058.1:0-9846 GCA_964483805.1 uncultured bacterium | reverse complement strand
GTCGTCCCGTTGCAGGTTGCCCACGGTGTCGAGTTCGCCCAGGCTCAGGTGCGCGTAGGGGTGATTCGGGAACAACGTCTGGTGGAAGCACTTCCAGGCCGAATCGAACATGGCGTCGTTCAACCCGCGCAGGCGGGCCAGCACTTTGCCACGCTCGACCTCGAACGGCTCAGGGGGGAAGACCGGATGCTGCACGACCTCGGCGAGAATGGCCAACGCCTGCCGCAGCTTGTCGGCCGGTGCCATCAGGTTCAGGCGCAACAGATCGGGTTCGACCGAGACGCTCAGATCGGCACCCAGCGACTCGAGGTCCCACAGGATCTGCTGACTCTTACGCCGCGTCGTGCCCTTCAGCAGCATCTCGGCGGTCAGGTTCGCCACGCCGCAGCGCGCCGCCGGTTCGCGCAACGAACCGGCATCGATCGCCAGCGACACGCCGACCAGCCCCGAACCGGTGATCTGTTGGTGCAACAACCGCATCTGATTGCCCAGGCCAAACCGCCGCACCGTGCCGGCATCGGCGGCGGAGTTCTCGACGAACCGGGGTTTCGGCCCCAGCAACACGGTCACCGTGTTGTCTTTGGCCAGATACTTGTTGGCCAGCAACTGCACATCGCTCGGCGTCACGGCCCGCAACCGCTCGAGATAGCGCCGCTCGAAATCGAGCGACGCCTTGACCATCGAGCTGCCGAGCATCATCGCCTTGCCCTCGTTGCTCTCGATGGTGCGTAAATACAAATGTTCTACAACGTCTTTCGCCTTGTCGAGTTCGGCATCGCTGACCTGCTCGCTGATGAAGCGCCGCAACTGGCTCTGGATGCCGTTCAGCACGGCCTCTTCGTCGGTCGGATCGAACTCGGCCTTGATCAGCAGCAGGCCATCGTCGAGAAACGACAGGTGCGAGCAACTGATGTCGGTGACCAGACCACGCTCCTCTTTCAGATCGGCCTGCAACCGGCTGGTGCGCCCGTGGCCGAGAATCGCCCCAACCAGGTCGAGCCCTACCGACTCTTCTTCTTTCAGTTGCGGCACGGTCCGCCAACCGGTCAACAGGTAACCCCGCCGCACATCGAGCGACTTGCGCACCACCCGGGATTGCTGCACCTCGGGTTCGACGTCGGTGGGCGAACTCGGCACCGGTGCCGCCGGCAACTCGCCATACAGCTCTTTGACCTTGGCCACGACTTCGGCGGCTTTCACGTCGCCGACGACGATGACGATCATGTTGCTCGGCACATACCACGACTTGAAGAACTGCATCAGCGCGTCCCGACTGATGTTCTTGGCGATGTTCTCCTCGGGCCCGAGCACGGTGCGCCGGTACGGATGCCGGGTATACATCGCCTGCATCAGTGAATCCCACAGAACCCGGTGTGGATCGTCGTGCGACCGGCGGATTTCCTCGCACACCACGCCGCGCTCCTTGTCGACCGCGGCCGGATCGAGCGACGAGTTCTTGAACACGTCGGCCTGAATCGACAACGCCCGGTTCAGGTGCCGGCTTTCGCAGGTGATGTGATAATGGGTGAAGTCGTTCGAGGTGGCGGCATTCGTACGACCGCCGAACGACTCGATCTCACGGGGAATCTCACCCACCGCACGCGTCGGCGTCCCCTTGAACAACAGGTGTTCGAGAAAGTGCGCCGCGCCGTTGGTCTCGTCGGTCTCGTTGCGCGCCCCGACGCGGAACCACACATCGCTGACCACCAGCGGCATCGCGTGGTTCTCTTTGACCACGATGGTCAACCCGTTGGGCAACTGCTCGACGACGATCGGATCCCAGCCCCGGCTCGGTTCGCGGGCCATGAGCGGGGTTGCGCCCAGTACGGCAATCAAGGTGATCAACAGCCACTTCATCATGGTACGCTCCTCGTATTGCCGCAGCGGCGCATGCCCGCCCACCGCCCGGCGCAGGTAAATGTGTAGTGCTTTGTATTTATGGTGATGTCACCGGCATGAACGGAAACTGCTTCGGTTGGCCGAGCTTGTATTCGATGCGTTCGAGCAGTTCGAGCGGCTTGCCCCAGACCACCTTCGGCCGGCCGTCGACCAGCACTTCCGAGAAGGAGTCGAAGTCGACCGGACAGATACTGCGGAAGATCTCGTCGCCGTAAACGAGCACCCCGTCATGAATGACCATATCGAGATCCTTCGGGGTCAGGTCCATGAACGAGGCCCAGTAATCGGACCGCCGGTCTTTGAAGACCACGACGTCGGCCCGCTTGCCGACTTCGATGGCGCCATGCGTGGCGGCAAGACCGAGCGCCTGCGCCGCCTTGATCGTCACCATCGCCAGCAGATCGCGCGCCACCAGGCGGCCACGCAGATTTTCCTGCGACCACAGGTAGGCGAAGCGCAGTTCCTCGAAGAGGTTGAGCGACCCGGTCATCGGACTGTCGGTGCCCAGCGTCACCAGAATGCCGGCATCGAGCAACCGCGCCAGCGGCGCCGTGGTTTGATACATCGCCATGTTCGAGGCCGGACACCAGACGATCTTGGCGCCCACGCGGGCGATCAGCTCGATGTCCATGTCGTTGAGCGAGATCCCGTGCACCAGCACGGTGTTCTCGGCCAATCCGCCCATGCGGTTGAGGTTCTCGACCTCCTCCTGGATCTCCTGGTCGAAGCCCTCCTCGATGTGCAATACAAAAGGTTTACCACCCTTGGCCAGCGCGAACTCCTCGCTGATGCCCTTGCCCCAGTCGAGGCGCCGCGACGACACCGAGTGCGCGAGGGTGTACTGCTCGACCAGGCTGATGCTGGGTCGGCCGTAGAAGGTGTTGTTGACCTCGTGGGGAAAATGGTCCATGACCACGGTACAGCCCGACATCAGGTTGCGATACATACCCAGTGCATACAGATCGGCGATCGACAACTGCTGCTTCTGCTTGTAGACCGGGCTGGTCTTGTAGTCCTGCTCCCATTCGAACCAGTTGCGATACGGTCCGTTCACCGACTTGGGGTGGAACGTGCCATACAGGTGATCGTGGGCGTTGATCAGCCCCGGGAACACCAACCGACCCTCGAGATCGAGCACCAGGTTCGGCGGCGTTGCCGGCGCCTGCCCCGGCGCCAAGACTGCCGCGATCAGTGCGTCCTCGACGAGAATCCGCCCCTCGTGCAGTTCGAAATCAGGACCCAGATACCGGCAGTTGTCGAGCAGCTTCAGCATCGGCCTCTACTCCTTGCGCCCACTGTCGCGTGCGAAGACCACCGGTTCGCGCGTGCACCGGGCGATCTGGCGGATGAACTCCCGAAACGCCGGCCAATCGGAGGCCGGCACTTCCGCGGCGGAGAACCAGGCGCACTCGCGCACTTCGACGGTGGTCGACCCGACCGGCACGACCTCGAGCGTGTAGCCACCCCAGGCCCGTTGATCATCGACCTTTGGCGACGCGTAGCGCAGATGCCAACCGGGCGGGAGTACGATCGTCGCCCGCAGCTCCTGCCGGTTCGGCCCGTAACCCACGACCGGCCAACGCCGCTGCGCCGGCTCGATCCAGGCCGCATCGATTCCCAGCCCGGGAATGCGGAAGAACATGAGGTCACCGGCCACCGTGGCAAACTCATCGACGGCGAACGACAGGTCGACGGTGAACGGCACCCGCAACTGCAGCGGATTCCCTGGCGTGAACCCGGTCAACCGTCCGCCGGGACCAAAAGCAGCCGCGGCCTGCACCGCACCCTCCCGCAACTGGTCGAACGACTGCTGGGCATGAAACAACCGCTGTTCCTGCTCGCGCACGCCTGAAAAAGCCAGACGGTTCTTCAGTTGCACCGCCCCACTCGCATCGAGTTGCAAGACCTTCTCGACGCGGGTTTGGTTCTCTTCCGGGCGCAACGCCGGGATCTCGACCATGTGCGCCGCACCGAGCCCGAGCACCAGCCCCTGGGCCCCCGCGATCTGCCGCGACGGACACCCGGGCGTCAACAGCGGCGCCGCCGGATCGAGCCAGACCACGTCGGTGCCAATGCGGGCAGCCACCACGCAGTGGTTGAACTGCATCGGCATCGGCGGATCGGTGCGCAGGGAGCCGGTGAATCGCGAGCGCACCAGACACACACCGGCCTCGACCCCGACCGCCCGCAACATCGCCGCCAACAGCACCGCCATGTCTTTCGCATCGCCGTAGCCGTCGCGCAAAATGGCCGCGGCGGTCGTCGGCTGCACGTCGCCGTCAGGCAAGGGCACCTCGAGACCGCGAACGTGGGCAGCTACATACTCTGTCAATACATTAGCCTTATCGAGCGGCGTCGTTGCCGTCGCCGTCACCTTCTTCGCCTCGGCCTCGACCCCGGCCTGATCTTTGAGCGCCGGCGCGAACAGGCCGTCCCAGAAAGCCATCTCGTCGGCCCAGCTCTCCCGGCTCGTGCCCATGACCGCCCAGGCCACATCGGCCGGCACCGGCATCGACGGCTCGGTCACCAGCACCGGCGCTGCGGTCGCCGCCATCTCGATGATGCGCCGGTCGCCCACCGTCTTCTCGGTGCGCTCGACCCGCGGCTGCACGCCGACCGCTTTCACCTGCACCGGCATCTTTGCCGGCACATCGAAACGGCAGCGCAACGACATGGTCGGTTGTTGATCCTGCATGAAAAACCGCGTGCCCCACGCCGCCGCTGGGCTAATGCCCTTTTCCGTCAGACGCAGACAATAAGCCACCGTGGTGCCGGGCACGACCTCGGGCAGATCGACCACCTTGAAGCGAAACGACGCGAACCGGGGGTATTCGGCCAGCGGCGTCTCATCGCGAATCGAGCCGCGCTCGAGCGGCACGAACGTGCCGTCGGGCTTGACCGTGTAGGCCTCGAGAACCTCGACCTGGTTGCGACTCGCGTTGTATGGCAACTCGAGGCGGCCCACCGATCGCCCCCGCTCCTGCAACACGCGCACGACACGGCTGACCGTGGTCACGCTCGTCGTGCCGTCGACCTTCTCATCGATCTCGTCGAGCAACGACACGGTGTCGGCATTGGCATACGCCGAGGCCGGCAATGCGCCCTTGATGACGTCCCAGGCGCGGGCCGCGAACGGCGTCGCCGGAACCACCGGCGCGGCCATGGCAACGGCGGCCACCAGCACCATCAGCCCACAGGCGACCGCGCGCCCGAGACATACGATATATTTACATTGTCGGACCATCGGCCGCGACGTGAGAACCGGCTCAGAAGCGGAAACTGTTCGCATGCAGATCCTTCTTGATCTCTTTGAGGAATTCCGGCCACGATTTGCCGGTGAATGCCAGTTGCGTGAAATGATCGCCCAGGTGGGCGAGGAAATCGAGGAAAGTCACCCGGCCAAAATCGGGTTCCAGATAGCGCACGCGATCGTAACTCTTCAAAAAGGCGGTCTCGTCTTCGATGCCCAGACTGGTGATCAGGTGCAGCGAATAGGCACGCCGCTCCGCCTCGCTCGACAGCCGCACCGGCAGAATCTGCGAGCCGAGCAGCGAACCGATCATCTCGCCGCGCAGTTCCAGCGGCACGGCAAACACCAGAAAACCCGCGTAACAGACGGTGACCATCGGCACCTTGCGGCGCAGCAGCTTCTCTTCGATCATGTGGTAGGTGCGCCGACAGCGCTGCATGCCGATCTGCGCACCCCGGATCACGCAACACGGGCCGTTGAAGTAGTCGGTCTTGACCACCACCTGCCCGGTGTTCGAGCGAAACGACAGCGAGATGCCCAGGTACTCCTGCATGCGCGCGAGAATGCTCGCGACCTGGCCCTCGGCGAACTTGACCATGCGGTTGACGTTCGGGTTTGGTTTGCTCATACGGTCGTGTACCCCGATGGTATGAAGGTCCGACGCACTTCGCGAATGGTGGCGATCCGCTCGCGGGCGAGAACCTTCGCCGCCTGGTGCGTCGACAGGTTCCGTTCCTTCGCGATTGCCAGAATCCGCTCGAGATGTTGAATCAACCGGTTGATCTTGGCGACCGCCCGTTCCTCATTGTACCCGGAAAACTCCTCGGCCACGTTGATCAGCCCACCCGCATTGATGACAAAATCGGGGGCATACAGGATGCCGCGCTGGTGCAACAGATCGGCGTGACGCTCGGACGCCAGTTGGTTGTTGGCGCACCCGGCCACCACGCTCACCTGCAGGCGCGGGATCGTCTCCTCGTTGAGAATGCCACCAAAGGCGCACGGGGCCAGCACATCCGCCGGCGTGCCCAACAACTGCTCGGGAGCAACCACCTCGAGATCGAAGTGCTGCCGGGCCAGGTCGATGCGCGTCAGATCCGGGTCGGCGGCGATCACCCGCGCCCCGGCTTCTGCCAGCAACCGGGCCAGTTCGTAACCGACCCGCCCCAACCCCTGCACGAGCACGCGCCGGTCGCGCAGTTCCCGCTGACCGAAACGCGCTTCGAGACAGGCGCCGATGCCCCGAAAAACGCTCAGGGCCGTCTTGGGCGCCGGGTTGTCGGACCCGCCCTGACTCCGTTGCAGGCCCGTAACATACTGCGTCTCGAGGTGCATGATCTCGAGATCCTCGAGGTCGATACCGACATCGGTGGCCGCAAAATAGCGGCCATTCATGCTCTCGACGTAGCGCCCGAACGCCCGCAACAACGCTTCGCTCTTGTCGGACTCGGGATTGCCGATGATGATCGCCTTGCCACCGCCGAGGTCGAGCCCGGCCGCCGCCGCTTTCCAGGTCATCGCCCGCGACAGCGCCATCACCTCGCGCACCGCGGCCTCGTCGTCGTCGAACTCCTGCATGCGCACGCCGCCCACGGCCGGGCCCAGCGTCGTGTCATGAATCGCGATCAGCGCACGCAGGCCGCTGACCTCGTCGCAGCAGAGCATGACCTGCTCGAAGTCTTGATCGACCATGCGCGCGAGGATCTCGCTCATGCCGAGGCCTCCCCGGCCTTCCCCGGCGCGCCGAGCCCAGCCGCACCGGCCAGCGCCAAGCCGAGGAGCAGGGAGTTGAGCTTGGTGTCGTTGTCGTCGGCCCGCGAGGTCAGGACCACCGGGCATTTCGCCCCGTAGACCAGGCCGCCCATCGGCGCCCGGACAAAATACTGCAAAGATTTGTAGAACACGTTGCCGGTCTCGAGGCGCGGCACGATGAACACATCGGCGTCGCCGGCCACCGCACCCTTGAAACCCTTGATCGCGCACGAGGTGCGACTTACCGCCAGATCGAGCGAAATCGGGCCGGTGACCACCAGTTCGGCGCGACCCGCGAGGCGTTTGGCCGCCTCGGCCGCATTCACCGTCGCCGGCACCTTGTCGGACACCTTCTCGTTGGCCGCCAATAGGGCCACTTTTGCCGGTCGGTCGTGGAACCGGCGCCACCCCTCGACCGCGTTCTCGACGATCTTGACCAACTCGTCGACGCCGGGGGCAATGTTGATCGCCGCATCACTGAGCACCTTGAGCCCTTCGCCGCCGGGCAACTCGAAAAACGACAGGTGCGACAACAGGTCTTTCGCCTTCAGACCGTCTTTTGAATCGAGAACCGCTTTCAGCAACAGGGAGGTGTCGATGAGCCCCTTCATCAGGAGATCGGCCCGCCCCTCGCGCACCGCTGCCACCGCCTGCCGGCACGCCTCTTTCGGATCGGCGCAATCGACGACGGTGACCCGATCGGAACCCAGCACCGGCCGGTACATCTCGGCAATCGCCGCCTTGGGCCCGATCAACAGGGCCGTCAACACGCCCAACTCGACCCCGCGACCGACCGCGTAGGCACACGCTTCGTCGTTGGCCATCGGGATCGCCACCCGCCGCGGTGCCTCGGCATGCAACCGCGCCGGCAGACCCGCAAAGAAACCCTGTTTCATGCCCCACTCCCTTCCCAGGAATACAAAAACAATACTCTGTATTTACCTATTGTGCGGTCAGGCACCGACCACCTGGGCGGCGATGACCATGCGTTGCACCTCCGAGGTGCCCTCGTACAGTTCGAGGATGCGCGCGTCGCGATAGTAGCGCTCGACCGGATAGTCTTTGATGAACCCATAACCACCATGGATCTGGATGGCCTGATGACAGACCCGGGTACACATTTCGGAGCCGTACAGCTTGGCCATCGCGGCATCTTTCGCATAACGTTTCTTCTGGTCTTTCAACCATGCCGCTTTCCAGGTCAGCAACCGCGCCGTCTCGATCTGCAGCTTCATCTCGGCCAGCTTGTGCTGGATCCCCTGGAAGTCGCTCAACGGCCGGCCGAACTGCTTGCGTTCGCGGGCGTATTTCAGCGACGCCTCGTAAGCGGCACGGGCCACCCCGACCCCCTGCGCCCCCACGCCAACGCGCCCCCCATCCAGGGTCTCCATGGCAATGCGGAAACCACGCCCGGGCCCACCGACGATGTTCTCTTTGGGCACCCGGCAGTTGTCGAACACCAGCTCGCTCGTCGCCGATGCCCGGATGCCGAGCTTGTTCTCTTTGACGCCGATCGAGAACCCCGGCGTGCTGCGGTCGATGACAAACGCCGACAACCCACGGATGCGCGCCTCGCGGTTCGTCGTCGCGATGATCACGGCAAAATCGCACACCCCACCGTTGCTGATGAAGATCTTGCTGCCGTTGATCAGCCACGCGTCACCGCAGTCGATGGCCGTCGTCGCTAGGTTCGCCGAGTCGGACCCGGCGTTGGCCTCGGTGATGCCGAAACAGGCCAGCCGCTCCCCCGATGCCAGCGGCGGCAGGTATTTCTTCTTCAATTCATCGCTGCCGAAGTGCAGCAACGGGTAACCGACGAGACTGTTCGTGAGACTCATCGTCACCGCCTGTGCAGCACAGGCCCGCGAAATCTCTTCGATGATCAGGCAGTACGACAACGCGCCCAGGCCACTGCCGCCGTATTCGGGCGGAATGATGATGCCGAAATAGCCCTGCTTCGCCATCGCCTTGGTGATCTCCATCGAGAACTCTTGCTTCTCGTCGAGTTCCGCGGCCTTCGGCTCGATGACCTCACGGGCAAACTCCGCCGCCGTCTTGCGGATCAGTTCTTGTTCGGGAGTCAGGTTGAAGTCGATCATGGGCGTTTCTCTGAACTTTCAGCGCGCACCCGCTTGATCTCGGCGGTCAACAACGGCACCACCTCGAACAGGTCGCCGACGATGCCGAAATCGGCCGACGCGAAGATCGGCGCATTGCGGTCACGGTTGATCGCCACGACACAATCGGCCCCGGCGATCCCTGCAAGATGTTGTATTGCTCCCGAAATGCCGCAGGCGATATACAGTTTCGGCGCCACGGCTTTGCCGGTCTGCCCGACCTGGTGATCGTGGCCGATCCAGCCCGATTCGACGGCGGCGCGACTGGCACCCACCTCCCCGTTGAGCAACGTTGCCAATTCCTCGACCAGCTTGAACCCCTTGGCCCCGCCCGCGCCCCGCCCGCCGGCCACGATGACCTCGGCCGCGGTCAGGTCGACCGCCTTGTGGGCGGCGGCGATGACCTCGCGCACCAGCACCTTCAGGTCGTGGGGTTTGAAACCGACCTGAACCCGCTCGACCACCGGCTTGCGCGCATCGTCGCGGGCCTTCGCCTTCATGACCCCCGGCCGCACCGTCGACATCTGCGGCCGGTGGCGGGGGCAGACAATGGTCGCCATGACGTTGCCGCCAAACGCCGGCCGCGTCTGCAACAACAGCCCGGTGCCGTCTTCGATGGCCAGATTGGTGCAATCGGCCGTCAACCCGGTGCGCAACCGGTTGGCCACCCGCGGCGCCAGATCGCGCCCGGCCACGGTCGCGCCAAACAGCACGATCTCGGGTTTGGCCACCTGCAACGCCGCCACCACCGCCCGGGCGAATGGACCGGTGCGGTACTGCGCCAGTTCGGGCGACTCGATCAGCAATACTTTGTCTGCACCGAAGGCG
>CAZADH010000057.1:0-25184 GCA_964483805.1 uncultured bacterium | reverse complement strand
GGGTTGCGACCGCCCCGGTCGCGCACAAAACCGCCGGACTGGCCACGTCCGACGCGCGCAACGACGCAAGTCCGGGGTCGGCGGCCAAACCGTCGGTTGCCCCGGCGGCTCCGGCCTCGTTGCTCGCACCATTGAGTGCCGGCGATGCAGCCGTGCGCGACATTCCCTGGACCATCCACCTCGATCAGAATTCGTGGATCAACGATCACAGTCCGAATTATGTGGTGCCGGCCTTGCCGGTGATGTACACCCTCGACTGGATGATGCGCACGTACGAACATGCGACAGGCGAGCGGGTGGTCGGGGTGCCGCGGCTCGAGGCCATGCAGTGGGTGGCGTTTGACGAGTCGACCGTGCGTGGCACCATGCGTTGTGCACCGGCCGGCGGCGACCATCGCCGGGTCGATCTGCTCGTCGAACGCGGTGGTGCGGCTGTCCGGGCCGTGGCCGCCGATTTTGCGGCGGGTCAGGCGCTGCCCCGTCCGGTGCCGGCCCAGATCGAACCGCTGCGCGATGCCGACGATGAGCCGTTGCCCTACGAGACCCACGAAGTGCCCCATGGCGAGCGGTTCCAGTTGCTCGAACGGTGGCGTCTGGGCAGCAATGGTGCCTCGGCGGCGGTCATAAACACCAGTCGCGGGGTGCCGACCGGGCTGGTGAACCCCGGCATGCTCGATGCGGCGCTGCACGCCATCCCCTGGACCCGCCTGGAGCGTTGGTTTCCGGGGCAGATGCCGGGTGGTGTTGGTTACCCGGTCGCCCTCGAAGAGGTGGTGTTCTACGGCCCGGTACCGGTCGACGGCGTGACCCAGGTCGAGATCCGGCGCCTCGAGAGTCGCGGTCTGCCGCGGGTGCAACTGTGGCTGCTGCAACACGATGTATGCTATGCCTCGGCGAAACTGACATTGTACGCACTTCCTCTCGGGCGTCTTGCCGGGCTGTCGCCGGCCAAACGGTGCGCCTGGTTCCGCGATCGTCGTTTCGTCAACGGTGCGGCAATCGGCGAGATCGGGTCTGAAGTGTCGCGTCTGACCCGGCACGAACTGCGCAGTATCGACTGGCTGCCCGGCACGGTGGCGAGGTTGTACCGTCTGCACGGCAAACCCGGCGAGCAGTTCCATCAGGCCGTGGTGGCCGAACACCTGGCGCAGCACACCCGGTTGCATCCGTCGCAGATCGTGGTCGACCACGGCACGGGGGCCTGCCGCAACCTCCCGTTCAATCCGCTGCAGGTGACCGTTGAAGACACCGGAGATCAGGCGATCGTACGTGGCGCGCCGGCTCCGGCACTGAGCGGCACCCTGTTGCGCGACTGTTGGGTGCGCAACACCGGACCCAGGCGATTCTTCCACGACCTGCTCGCCGCGCTGTTCGAAACCTTCGTCAATCGGGTCGTCGTCGTCGATCCCGAGGCGCTGGCGGCGGTGCGCTCGCGTCCGGTCATCTATGTCGCCAACCACCAGATCGGTCTCGAATCACCGCTGTTCATGGCCCTTTCGTACGCCATGACCGGGTTGCCGATCCAGGCGGTGGCCAAGCCCGATCACGTCAATGCCTGGCTCAGTTTCCTGTTGGCGTTTGCCGCCGATTCGCTCGGGGCCAACCAGCCGTTCCAGTTGCTGTACTTCGATCGCAACAACCCCAAAGAACTGATCGACACCCTCAAGAAGGGCGAGGTCAATGCCTCGCTATTGGTGCACGTCGAGGGCACGCGGGCGCCGGTCGCCGGCCAACCGGTGACCAAGATGAGTTCGATCTTTCTCGACATGGCGGTCGACAAGAAGGTGCCGGTGGTCCCCGTCCGCTTCGTCGGTGGCTTGCCGCAGCAACACACGACCGAACGCTTCGATTTCCCCTACAACAACGGCAAGCAGGATTACCTCATCGGGGCCCCGATCATGCCCGAGACGCTCGAGAAGATGTTGTATGGACAACGTCCGAAATTTGTCATACAGCAGATCAACGCGCTTGGGCCGCTCAACGATGAAGACGCGCCGTTGCCGCCGAACCGCAAGTTCGCCGAGAAGACGAAGTTCTTCGTCGACACCTTCAACTTTCCGAAGATGCAGGCGATGCTGTTTGCCGTGCTCGGCCTGATTCCCGAACCCTGTGCCGAAACGGCCATGCTGATCAAGGCCGTGCAATCGGGTAAGGCCGAAGCGGCGAGTGCCGCCATTCCCCCGGTGCTCAAGAACTTCCTCGCCCACGTCAAGTCGAAGTCCTGACCGACACAACGAACGGCGTCGCTGCCCCGATGTGCGGATGCATGCTTCCCCCGTTTGCCCTGCCCTCATTTCCTGCTGCACAGGCTGGGAAGGGAGGGATGGAGCGTTGATCGCCCACGCAATCGTGATCCTGCAACAGTGCCCGGGGCCGGCCGCGCCCGTTGCTCCCCGGGACGTGCGCAGGAGCGCCAGTTCGGCAATGAGCCGTCAGTGGTCGAGGCGGATGACGACGTCGCTGCCGTCGGGCGTGGTGGCGTAGTCGGTCTGACCCCCGTTGTCACTGAGGTTCGGGCCGACGCCGTAGAGGACGAAACCGCTGCCCTCGCGGCGATAGACGAAAGGTCGCTCGGCCAGGCTGTCGATGGTCAAAGCCTGCGCCGATTCGCCCAACTCCGCAAGATCAGCAGGATACTGCCCGGTTTGCAGTTTGTGTAAATACAGGGTAAGTGCAAGGCGGTTCTGCCGCAGTCCATCAGCCAATGCGGCCCCTTCGATCGTGAGGGACCCGTAGTGCGGCATGGCCACGGCGGCGAGAATGTCGCCGACGATGGCAGCCCCGACCTCGGCCTTGTGCCACCGGGTGGTGAGAAACGCCAGGTCGAAATAGCGCAGGCCCAGGATGTACCAACGCATCGTCCGCTGGTTGTCGGCGGCCATCGTCTCGAAGAAGGCGTCGATCTGACGCACCCGCTGACGGGTGTTGCTGGCGATTGTTGCCCGCTCGAGCGCATCGGCACGGGCATTCATCCCGCGCGTGAGCGTGTTGAAGTCGACATACTGAAAAGGATCGACGGAGAGTCCGGTGGATCGGGTATCGGTGGCACGGCCCTGCGCCATGTCGTTGATCAGTCCGATGCCCATGAAGCGAATCTCGTGAACCAGCGCTCGCGACATCTCGGGCAGGTCGAGATGCCGGTCGAGTTCGGCGGCGGCCGTTGCCGCCAGCGCCGCCGCGGCCGCGGCCGGCAACTGTTGGAGGCCGGCCAACCAGGCATGCATGGCTACCCGCGTCTTGCTCATGAGCAACAGGCCGTTCAGGGCCGCCATGATCGAGCGTTCGTTCAGCAGCAGGTGGCCGACGCGCAGGTTGGTGCGCAGGTCTTGCCATGCCCCGGCCAGATCGCCCTGGTGCACGCGCAGCATCGCGCGGCAACGCAGGCCCCGAAATGCCTCGAGCAGAATGCCGTCGACGGCGAATGTGGTCGGCTCGGTGCGCAACCACGGGACGTCGGGGATGGCCGGCCAGCAGAACGACTGGCGCTCGGCGGCGGTCGCCAGAGTCGACCAGGCCCGGTCGTTGGCGGTGACAAAGGCGAACAGGTGCGGGACCGATGCCGGATCCCACGGATGTTCGGCGGCGGCGTGCTCGGATGTCCCCCAGAGCGATGCGCCCGGGGCCGTCGCCGAGGAGGTGACAAAACCGCGCAAACGCTGCAGTGGCGTCGCAGCGGTCCAGGTTGCCGGCAGGCCGAGCAGGCGCAACATCGTGGCGCTGTCGCTGCCAGTCGGGAGCCCCTGCGGGCCGACGACGTCGAGCAGCGGGACGGCGGCGTTGGCGGCCGGGCCGATCAGGCCGCGTTGCGCATTGAGCGCGCTGCCGAAATCGACGAACCCCGCGGCATTGAGCGGGCCGGTGAAATATGTTGTATGACGCCCAGGCTGGAGCCGCTCGGGTGGGGTGTATCCCAAAAAGCACAAGGCATAGACAACGACCAGCGCGAATGCTGCCAGGGCGCGGCGCGAAAAGAGCCAGTGATTCATGGTCGTCCGACCTCGACTTCCAGATTGATGATTCAACGTCCGCCGCGGGCATCACAGGTCTCGCTGACCTGCCAACCGCCAAACTCCGGCATGGCCGGCGGAGGGCCGGCCCGGTCGGGCGGCGCCGGCGTGCGGTCGCGACTGGTCGGCGGGGGTGGTTGTTTCACCCGCCCATTTTAGCAACAGCCGAGAAACCGAGGCAACCGTGGTATGATGCTCATCGCCACATGAATCTCAGCGGCGGGAGAGTGAGCGATGACGGCATTTGTCGGACCGACATGGGTGGTGAACGACTGTCTGGCGACGGTCGAGCAGCAGCGAACCCGGCGCGACACGGCGCTGCGGGCGGTGGTCTCCTTTGCGCCCAGCGAGGAGGCTCTGACCGCTTTGGCCGACGGACTGGCCGACGACGCCGCACTGGCCTCGCTGCGCCGCGACCCGTATTGGCCGAAATGGGATTCCCCCTGGTGGAAACTCGCTCTGCTGCACGAATTGGGTGAGTCGGGCCGCGTGCCGACCGTTGCCCTCAAGGCCTTCGTCGCCGCCATCGACGGTCACTACCTCCGCTACTTTCCGACCACCGAGGCCGAATTGCCCAAGGAGCGCGCGATCGACCCGCGGCGGCACATCCCCTGTCACTGCGCCCTCGGCACCGCGATGCAGATCGTGCACGGCGCCGACATCGAGGCTGACACGGTGTTGACCTGGTTGCGCCCGTGGTTCCTGCGCTACCAGTTGCCCGACGGTGGCCTCAACTGCGACGAGGCCGTCTACCCGCGCCCGACCCCGCGCAGTTCGGTGGTCTCGACCCTGCCGCCCCTCGAGGCCGTGCTGCGCTGCACTCCGCGCGCGTTTACGGCCATCGAGCACAAGTTTCTCGACGACGGCGCCCGCTACCTGCTCGACCGCCACCTGTGCCGCTCGCCGCGCCGAGACTGGCAACTGATCGACGCGACCTGGCTCGAGCCGGTGTTCCCGCGCTACTATAATTACGATGTATTGCGTGGTCTCGCCTTCGTCACCGAGTGGGCTGAGATCACCCGCCAGAAGCTGGCGGTGACGCCGTTGCGCGAAGCGATGACCGCCGTCGTCGACCGGCTCGATCCGGCAGGTTGTGTCGTGGTCGGCCGCGACGAGATCAGTGTCGCCAAGACCAACACGCCGGTCGATGACCTCGTCTGGCCGTGGGGCGCGGCCGCGGCCACGTTCCCGTTGCTGAGCGAACTCAGTGTCGTCGGTCGCCCGTCCCAGGTGTTGACGCGGCAATGGTATGATGTCCTCGATCGTCTCGAACGGTTGGGGCGCACGGGGTTGTTGGTGTGACGGCTGGGGTGGGTGTGTGGGTTAATGGCAATACAACAGATTGCAGGAGGCGCATGTGCATAGATTAACAACCGGTTTCCTGGTGGCGATGACAGTGGTGGTGTTGCTGGCAGGACCGGCCGCAGCCGGCAATCGGGCCGGGCAGGCCGAGCTGGTCAAATACGGGTTTCGCGTCATCGAGACCGGTGACCTGTTCATGGTGAAATACCACGCGCCGTCGCCGGCGCCGCTGTTGCGCATCGAGCGCTTGCCGGCGCGATTCCAGTTGCCGGCCGGAGAACCCACCGCCCTGTTGCGTCGTCTCGAAGCGCAACGCCTGGCCGATCCCGCTGCCGACGAACCGCCGCAGCGCGTGAAGTATCTGCAGCTCGAGCGGGCCATCACCACGCAGGCGCAGGCCGCCTACAAGTTGTCGTTCGACGTCAATCTCGACGGCACGCCCGATGTGTTCATCGCCCCGTACCTCGAACATCTCGCCTTCGACGGGGCTGGGGCCAGCATCGAAGCACGGCGTCCGTTCGGCGCGGTGCAGCGCGAACTCATGGTCAATATGCCGATCCGCTGGACCTGGCTGGTCACGCTGCCCGGTTCGCCGTTGATGCCGGTGTTCGATCGTGCCGAGTTCTTCATCGAGTCCGCCGAGCCACCCGCAACCGCAGGGCGCCGCAGCGGTTCACCGTCCTCTTCGGCGGCAACCCCGGGCGTGTGGCCCTCCAGCTTCGCCCTGCAGGATTATCCGGGGCAGCGTGACCCGCAGCGCCTCGCCATCCGCGCCGTCAGCATCGAGCCGCTCGCCGACGGCAATCTCGTCATTGGTTTCCAGCCGGCGAATGGTGAGCCGATCCAGGTGCGTACCCACTTCACCTGGGAGGAGTGACCGATCCGCGGCGGGCGCGGCAGAACAGAATACAAAGTATTTCTATCTAGAAGCCGCTTCTGCCCGCGCCCGCCGACGACCGCGTCTGAATCAAAGCGGGGTCGGCAACCTCGTAGACCGGCACCGCGAACTCCGCGCCGAAATCGATGCCCGGCGTCTCGGCGTCGACCTTCAGGGTCCATTCGATGGCCGGGTTGCTCTGGATATCGCGTGAGGGCAGACGGTCGGGAATCGGCAGCGTGAACGGAATTGCCGAGCGGCTGCCGCTGCCCATGTCGCGCGTGGCCACGGTGCTGGTGCAGTAGAGTTCCTCAACGTGGGTTTTTGCGTGTTTGCCGCTGCCGGTCGTGGTTTTGCGCTCACACTTCAGCGTGACCTTGACGCCCCCCGTTTCCTGTTCGAGGTGGCGGCCGATCAGGACCGCCCCAACGAACGGCCGGCCGGTGGCAATCGGCCACTCGGTGAGCATGAGCGCCGGATCGCCGTATTTGCAATAGCGCAGCGTTGTGTAGATCGCATGACAGTCGAGCAGGCCGATCACGAGCGCGAAGAAGCCGACGACCAGGTAGACGAAGAAGGGCGCGTTCGTATCCTGCGTGATGGCGAGCACAAAGACCGAAATGAAACAGGTGCCGCCGATCGCGATCGCGTTCAAGGTGACCATCTTGCTCAATGCGCCTTCATGGATGCGAAAGCCGAGACCGAGGTCGTCGCGTCGCCACGGTTGTTGCGGAAAACGTTCGGCCTGTGCGGTGCTTCGTCCGGCCTGGCGATACTCGTTGTACCCGTGTCGCATGATGCCGAGTCCGGCGATCAGGAACACCAGTCCGAAGCACGGCAGGATCATCATCGTTATTGAGAACCGGTTTACCACGATCGACTCGGTCGGGTCCGCCGGGTTCACGAGAATGTCATACGTCTTTCGTTCTTTGCGCGCCCGCTCCAGGTCGTCGTACAGGCCGCGCCAGAAGGCGTGCTCGCTGGTCGAACCCGACTCCACGACGATGCGGTTGCCGCGATAGGGACGGCCCTCCCAGACGTATTTATAGGACCCGGTCACGATCCAGGTGCGCCCGCCCTTGGAACCGCGGCGTTCATCGAATTGGACCTGCGTGATCGTGGCCGGCGCCTTTTGCCAGCTTTTCATCCGGTAATGGTCGCGAATCATCGACAGCCCCCACAGCAGGACGCCGAGACCCACCAGGGCAAACGGAATACCGAAAACGACGAGGACCAGCGACGCTTCGGCCGGATTCCTGGACTTGTTTATCGCCATCGCATGTGTCTCCTGTATGCGCCGTTCATCCTTTCCAGCGCACCACCTCGTACATCGCGACCTCGATCGTCTTACCCTTCACGTGCGTCTCCTCGAGGCGCTCGGCCTCGATGCGGTCGCGCAACAGATCGTGCACGGCGCCGCTGACGATCACGTGCGTGTGTTTGCCGTGTTTGCTCATGCCTTCGAGGCGCGACGCGAAGTTGACCGTGTCGCCGATCACCGTGCTTTCCATGCGGCCCGGCGCGCCGATGTTGCCGGCGATCAGCTCGCCGCAGTTGACCCCGACGCCGATGGCGATGCCGAATTTCCCGGCGGCCTCGCGCTCGCGGTTGAAGACGGCCAGTTCTTCGATCATCTCGAGGCCTGCCCGCACCGCGCGCCCGGCCAGTTCGGCCGGGGTGGGGGAGGTGCCCGGCGCCGGCACGAACACGGCCATGACGGCGTCACCGATGAACTTGTCGATGTCGCCCTCGTGCTTGTGGACGACGGCGATCATCCGCGCGAAATAGGTGTTGAGCAGTTGCACCACCGCCTCGGGATCGTTGGCTTCCGAAATAGTTGTAAAACTGCGAATGTCTGAAAACAACACGGCCCCGACGACGCGACGGCCGCCCATGCGTGCGCCCTCATCGTCGCGCACCGACTCCATCGCCGCTTTCGATAGGTAGCGGGTCATGCGCTCGCGCTCGAGCAGACCGCGCGCCATGCCGTTGAACGACTCGGCCAGTTCGACCAGTTCGTCACGACCGGGCAGCAAGATCTCGGTCTCGTATTCCTGATCGGTGATGTGCTGCACGGCCGCGCGCAAGCGCGTCACCGGGGCGACGATGCCGCGGGCAAAAAGCCCGCCGAGCAAAACCGCGATCGCCATCGCGAAGCCGATGTCGGCCAGGGTCCGGTCGCGCAGCGCCGCGATCGTCTCGTCGATGCCGGCGTAGTCGTAGAGCACGATGATGCACCAGTTCTCGAGCCACGACGGCTTCATGCTGATGAACAGGTAATGTCGGTCGCCGAGGCGGAAATCGGCATTGCGCACGGTGATGCCGGCCGTGCGGGTCGGCACCGACCAGGCGCCGATCTCGCGGCGCCGCGCCTCGTCACGGGCGTCGTTCAGAAATCGGTGGGGACCCTGGCTGGGCAGCAGGTCAGGCGCCTCTTCGACCTGCCCGGTGCGCGTCGCGTGCAGACCCAGGTTGGGCGGCAGTTCCCGGTTCAGATACAGGCGGTTCAACATGAAGTCGAGATACTCGGCTTCGAATCGCTGGCTGCCCCCGATGACCACCAGCACCATGGTGCGATTGCTGCCGGTGCGCGTGGGAATCAAAGCAATGTATGCATAAAGTGTTTCACCGAAGGCTTTGAGCGGGAACGCCTGGTTGTCGAGCTTCATCATCGTCTTCATGTCGCGCATATTGCCGCCGGCCTGCTCGACGAGAAGGCCGGCGATGCCCATGTTCGCCGAGCGCACCGGAATGCCGTTGATCTCGAGCTTGATGCGGGCCAGTTCGCGCAGCAACGGCTCGAGGTTCTTGAGGTCTTTCTTTGTCGCCTTTGAGGCATCGATGCCGTGGTTGGCCATGACCTTGCAGGCGTCGTCGATCAACAGGATGCCGGATGCGCCCAGGTTTTCGCTTGCCGTGGCCAGGCGCATCTCCAGTTCAGCTTCCTGGGCCTTGGTCATGCCCTTTTCCGGATCGAGCCGCATCAGGTCGACGATGTTGATGAACCGCTCGCACCGCTTTTCGAAGTGGCGCAGGCCCAGTTCGAATCCGTGGCTGATCTTGTCGACGGCCGTGCTGATCTCCGCATCGGCCCGGGCTTCGCCGGCGACCCGCAGGTTGTGATCGAGGTCGTGGCTCAACTGCCAGATGACGGCGACCGGCAGCGCCAGCGTCAGGGTGAACAGCCCGGCCACCTGCCAGGCCAGAGGCAGGGCGAGACCGTCGTTGCGTCGGATGAAGACCACGATGCCGATCGGCAGCAGCAGCGCGATCACCAGCGTCGCCGTCAGGCGGACGTAGCGATCGCTCAGGGCCCGTTGCTCGCGGGTGACATTGGCGGCCGCGACAAAGACGATGCCGTTGGCCGGATTGATCTTGCGTTCGAGCAACAAGCCGCGCGCCAGATAGGCATCGACCGTCCCGAGGATCGCCGGTTCGCTCAGCCGGGCGGCCACGTCGGCGTGTTGTGCCACCGGGATCGCCGTCGGGAGACGTGGCGGCCAGCGGTTGCGCAGGTCGAACCAACCCAGTTCGATCCCGTGGTTCTTGATCAATTGCGCCTGGCGCTGGGCGAACAACCGCGGGCCAAAGTCACCGGCGAGAGCCGTTTTGGGCACCAGCAGCAGAATTCCGCCGATGTGTCGCGGCAGGCTCGCCACCGGCATCGGGTGTGCCGCATCCCACAACCGCTGATCGGCGCTGGCCAACTCGTGGTGCTCGGCCAGTTGCCAGGCGAAGAACGCGTCATTGCCCGGTCCATCCTGGATCGCCCGCAGTTTTCCCAGATCCTTGGTCGATTTGTGCAGATCGCTGTCTTTGCCGAAGTAACTTTCGAGCTTGTTGATATGGGTGGTCTTCTGTTCCATTGTAAACTCTTTGTATTGCTTGTAGTCGGCGAGCAGTTCGAGCAGCCCCCGGATGGGCCACAGGGTGCGGGGCGTGTCGCTGCGCTCCTTGTCGATCTGATACAGAGAGTCGAACTGGATGACCCGCGTGCCCGGCAGCAGGGCACGCAGCCGATCGTTGGTCTGTTGGCCGGCCACGGGGTCGCACATCGTGTGGCCGAGGTCGCGGAAATACTCGAGCACGACCTGTTGCAGTTGTTCGGTGTGTTCCCCTTCCAGGACCGCGCGGCCCAGCACCGTCTGCGCATCGCGGCGGATCTGCGTCAGCCGCGTCTCGAAATCGGCCTGAAAACCGACGCACGATTGCAGGTAGAAGGTGCGCAACGGAAAAAACAACAACGCCGCCACCAACCCGATGCCCAAGGCCGGGTGGAGCGGCGCCAGCGTGATCCGCTGTTTCATCGCCGCCGACTGGCTACGCCACGGTGAGGCGCAGCGCGCCCCCGGCGTCGATCTCGACCGTCACCGTGGCAGACGGTGCAACGGGGTGGTCGCGCACGCCAGCGGCAAACAGCAGGGTCACCGGGGGCTGGTCAGGGTCGGCGAAGAACGGGTAGCTGTCGTGCACGTTGCCCCACGGCACGAAATGCGGCCGCACCGGTATGAACCGGTTGATCTCCTGCAGCCAACGCAATGGCTTGCCCACGCCGCTTGCACCCCCCTCGCTTGTCAGGCTTTTTCCACCGCGTCGATTATAGCTTAAGTTGGCGCGCCATCTTGGTATACTTCTGCCTGATGAACGCGCACCGATCGTCCTGGTTGCTGCCGATGTTGCGTGGGCAGTTGCTCGTCATCCTGCTGTGGCGGGCGCTCGACGGGGTTCTTCACCTCCTGCCGGCGCTGGGCATGGCGGGGTTGTTGACGCGCGTCACTCTCTGGCCGCACGTTTCCGAGGTGATTCCCCCAGGGTTGCTGGTGGCACAGGTTCTCGGTGACCTTTTGCTGACCGGCATCTTGCTGCTTCTCGCCGAGCGGGCGTGGGCGTTGCCGGTCTCGTACGTCTGGCTGGCCACCTCGACGCTCGCGGTCGAGGGCGGCAGCATTCTGACCTCGTGCGGTCTGCGCGCGGCGTTGCCCTATCTCGTCGCTTTCCTGTTGCTCTGCTGGCTCATGCTGTGGGCCTTCGGCAAAGCGGGCATTCGTGGTCGCATCCTGCTGGTGTGCTTGACCGCATCGGTGATTCCGCTGGTGTTCCTCGGCATCGCCTTTGTCGACCAGGCCCAGGTGATCGATCGCCATGCGCTGCTGCCGGTCGCGCAGGAAACGTTGTTTGCCGAGGCGGTCCGCCTCAACAACGGCCTGAGTCGCACTCTGGTCAACGATCTCGCCGCGCTTCTCGACACCGCGTCGACCAGTCCTTCGCTCGCGGTCGCTTCGGTCGCGGTCTATCGGGAACGGGCGCAGAAACTTGGGTTACCGCTGCTGTCAGCCACCGAGATCGACGCTCGGGACGCCCGGGTGGCCCAGGCCGTTGCCATATTTACCGAGCACCCGAAGACCAGCGCCTACTATGAGATCCATCGCTACACCGAGGGACTCGGCGACCATCTTCGCCTGGTGTTGCCCGCCCGCGCGGGAGTGCTCGTCGATCTCGACCTCGATCTCACGGCCTGGCGGCATGCCCGCGTGGCCGCGTTGGGTGAGGGCGAGGTGCCCGGGGTCGTGGTCATCGTCTCACCCGACTCGGCCACGCTGAACGCCGGGTTCGCCGGCTTCCTGCCCGGCGCCACCGGCATGCCCGGGCTGGCATTGGTCGGGGGCGCGACGGCGTCGGGCGCGCCGTTGTTCGTCGAACGCAATACCGGGTATTACACGCGCAAGGGGTCGATCGCGCCGGGTTCGCCGCTGGCCGCTCTCGGCGAAGGCCCGGAATTGCCACGCACCAGTTCGTCGCACACGTCCGGTGGCCACTATCTGGTCGGTCCCCGGGGTGAGTGGCTGTTTCAGGTATGGGAACTCGACCGGGCACACGCCGCCGTGGCTTTGGCCGTGCCGGCCTGGACCGTACGCTGGATCCTGATCACCCGCCAGTTGCGTTCGATCGTGCTGGCCATCCTCGCCCTGCTGCTGGCGGCGCTGATGAGCGTGCATTACAGCGAGCAGTTGAGCCGGCCGCTGCTCGAGATCACCGAGGCCGCCCGGCACATCCGCGACGGCGACCTGACCGTCCGCCTGCCCGAGGTCGAGGCCGGCAACGACGAGGTGTCGCAGTTGTCGCAAACGCTCGCGGTCATGGCCGAGAGACTCAAGGGCCGCATCGAGTCGGCCAACCGCGAGGTTCTCGCTGCGAAGACCCGCTTCGAGACCCTGGTCAGTTCGACCTGGGAGGGCATCTTTCTCGTCGCCGGCGATGGCCGGGTGATCTACGCCAATCCGGCGGCACAGCAGTTGCTGCCGACGCTGGCTTCGTGCGGTGTCGGGTTCATCGCAGTGTTGACCGAGGTGGGCGCCGACTTCCTGCCGCCGCTGCCGGCCGACCTCGCCGCTGCCGCCTCCGAGTGGAAAACCGTGTTTCGCCTGCCCGGCAAGAGCGACGGGCCGCCGCGCATGTTGACAATGTATGTCAAATCCTTGCACCTCGATGAATCGGGGGCTGCGGCTGCGGTTGCCGGTGCTGCCGTCGTCGGTGTCCCGGCCGGGCCCAAGGCTGGCTTCATCGCGGTTTGCCGCGACGTCACCATGGAGAAAGAGATCGACCGCATGAAGAGCGAGTTCGTCTCGCAGGTGTCGCACGAACTGCGCACGCCCCTGACCTCGATTCAGGCCTACACCGAGATGCTGCTCGACGACGACACCGACGATGCCAAGATGCGCCGCGAATACCTCGAGATCATCTACGAAGAGTCGCAACGCCTGACCCGCCTGATCAACGATCTGCTCGACCTGGCCCGCATCGAGTCGGGGCGGCGCATGCTGCAACTGGTGCGCCTCGACCTGGCGACGGTCGCCCGCGACGTGGTCACGATCATGGCCGGTGCGGCTGGGGCCCGCAAGATCTCGGTGTCGTTGCAGGTGCCCGATGCTTCGGTCGATCTGACGTGCAGCGCCGATGCCGACCTCATCAAGCAGGTCGGGCTCAACCTGCTGTCAAATGCGATCAAATACACGGCTCCTGGCGGGAGCATCACCGTGCGGGTTGGGCGGACCGGCGATGGCACCCTCGCCTGGAGCACCGCCGACACCGGAATCGGCCTGACCGCGCAGGAGCGCGAGCGTCTGTTCACCAAGTTCTTTCGCGCCGATTCTGATTTCGTGAAGGCCGCCGGCGGCACCGGTCTCGGTCTGGCGCTGGTCAAGCAGATCGTCGAGCGTCACGGTGGCCGCATCGAGGTCGAGAGCACCTTTGCCAAAGGTTCCACTTTCACCGTGCTGTTGCCGGCCGTGGGGCGCTGACGCCCGGGTCGTTGGCCCGGGGCCATCCGCGTCTGGGTAGCGGCCCGATACGGGCAGGTGCTTCGCCCTACTTCTGGGGGAGGGCGTGGTTCGGCGACACCGCGTTGGGCTTGCCCGCCACCTGGTCGGCGGTGCGCTCGAGCGGCAGGCGGATGGTGAACCTCGTTCCCTGCCCCGGTTCCGACTGAACCGTGAGAGTGCCGCCCAGGGTCTCGGTGATGATGAAATACGAGATCGACAGGCCCAGGCCGGTGCCGGTGCCGACCGGCTTGGTGGTGAAGAACGGTTCGAAAACGCGACGCCGCGTCGCTTCGTTCATCCCCGGGCCGTTGTCGCCGATCTCGATCTGCACCATGCGCGCGGCGGTGTCGTTGGTGATCCGCAGCACAAACCGGGGCGGTCGCTTCGGCATGCCGACAGCACTCGTGCCGGTGCCGTGCATGGCCTCAGCACCATTCTTGAGAATGTTGAAAAACACCTGCTGCAGCTTCGATGTTTCGCAGGGCACCAGTGGCAGGTCATCGGTGTATTCGCGGGCGATCTCGATGCTGCGGAAGTCGTACTGTTTTTTCAGATCGTAATCGGTCCGCGCCAATTCCAGGGTCTGATCGAGGATCTGCGCCACATTGTGACCCGAAAACGCGTTGTCCGGGTGCCGCGCAAAACTGAGCATATTCTCGACGATCACGGCGGCACGCCTGCCGGAATCATGAATGGTCTGCAACATCGTGTAAATACCACGTATTTCCATGTAGCGCCGCAGTGCCGGCAGCGACACCTGTGCCTCGGCGGCCGCGGCGTCGTTGGCCGGCAGATCGCGCTTGAGGCGGTTGGTGATGACGTCGGCGGTCTGAATCATCGCCGCCAGCGGGTTGTTGATCTCGTGCGCCATGCCCGCGGCCAGGCCACCGACCGAGAGCATCTTCTCGCTCTGGATCAGGCGTTCCTGCAACTGCCGTCGCTCGGTGATGTTGCGGGCCACGACCAGGGCCTTCGTTTTGCCACCCCAGGCGATGCGGGTGATCGAGGCCTCGACCCAGAACAACCGACCTTCGGCGTTGCGGCAACACCACTCGGTGACCTGGGGGCCAGCCTCGATGGCTCTGCGGATGATTGCGGTCGCGCGATCCTGGGTGTACTGCGAACCGGGAGCGCTGAACTCGCCGATGGTCAGGCGCAGGGCATCCTCCCGTGGCCGGCCGATCATCGCGCAGAATTGGCTGTTGACATCGTCGAACGTCTGCGTCTCGGCATCGATGATGACGATCGCCTCGTGGCTGGCGTTGAAGATCTCGCGGTACCGCTCCTCGCTCTCGCGTTCACGCTGATACGACTTCTCGAGATCGACAAGGCTCTGGTGCAACACGCGATTGACCGCGCGTAACGACCGGTTGTGCCAGAACGCCATGCCGCCCACGCTCAGCAACAGGACGGCACCCACGAGTCCGCCGACCCGCATCGGTGTCCAGTACGGCTGTGGCCGGCCCGTCCACCGTGTGAAGATCTCTTGGTATTCGGGCGACCCGACGAACGATGCCACCAGTGGGGCGACATTGGCAATCAAATCCGCGCGTTCGCGGCGAAAAGCGATCGCGCGCTTGATGCCCTTGAGCGGTGGGGTGAGAATCCGGATCGACTCATCGAGGCCGGCGTCGCGGGTCAGTTTGGTCACGACGATGTCGGGGCCGACATACGCGTCGATGTGGCCGGCCAGCAGTTCAAACAGGGCGTTCTGGAACGAGGCGAAGCGAACCAGCGTCAGGTCTTTGCGGTCTGCCAGAAACATTTCGGCCTGGCTTTGCCTGATCACGCCGACCTGGCGCCCGACCAGATCGGCGGCATCGCGGATCTCCGGATTGTTGGCGCGGATACACACCGACAGGCCAAAAGTCTCGGTCGGTGGACAGAAATGGAGGGTTGTCTTGCGGGCCTCGGTCTCGGTCAACACCGGGCACACGTCGGCCTTGCCGGTTTGCAGCGCTTCGTCGATCTGGCCCCAGTCGTCGACGGCGGTATACTCGACGCGATAGCCCTTTTGCGCGGCAATGGCATTGAACACGTCGACGCCCAGCCCCATTGGGTGCCCGGTGCGCGGGTCGAGATACGAGCTGGGCACCATGTCGCGCAGGATGACCGCGCGAATGACGGTGCCGTTGGCCGGGTCACCGAACGAAGGCGGGACACCGATTGCCACGCACACGCAGAGGCACACGAACGCCGGTATCCAGGGTGGCACCGCCCTGGCGCGTGGGCGCGCGGCCGCCCGGTCGCTCCGTCTCGTTGATGCAGGCGAACTCACGGTTCCGTTGCTCCGCACGTATCTGCAAGGATTTCGGCCAGTTGTTCGATCTGAAACGGTTTGGCCAGATAACCAGCCAGGTTGGGTATCTGGCAGCGGGCCATGACCTCCTGCTTGCTGCAGCCACTGCACAGAATGATGCGCAGATCGGGTTGAATGGCACGCAACGCCTCGGCCGTGGCGACTGCCGCCGGCCCGGGCGTGACCACGTCAAGGAGCACGCAAAACACCGTATCCCGATGCTCGCGCAGCAACGCGATCGCCTCGGCGCCGTCATTCGCCGCGAGGGTCGGTCGACCGAGGCGGTCGGCGAGGGCCACCGTAATGTCGCGGACCTTGGGGTCGCTGTCGATCACCAGCAGTTGCGCATCGCCCGAGGCGCACGTCGGCATCCTGACTCCGGTGGGGCTGGCGATGGTCGGGGCAACGACCGCGGCGGGGGCGGGGGCGGGGGCGGCCTTGGCCGGCAACAGCAGTCGTACCACGGTACCACGCCCCACGCTCGAGTCGATCAACAATACGCCGCCATGACTCTCGACGATGCCCTTGACCGCGGCCATGCTCAGACCGCGCCCGGTGAATTTCGTCGAGAAGAACGGATCGAAAATCCGTTCGAGCGTCGCCGCGTCCATGCCGCAGCCGGTGTCGGCAATTTCGCATACAATGTATTCACCCGGACACGCACTCGACTGCAGAAGATTGCGCGCCAGCATCGCCGCATCGGCGTGGCACACGCCGGTCTTCACCTCGATCCCCGCCGAACCGGTGGTCAGCGACTCGACCGCGTTAACCAGCAGGCTCGTCATCACCTGGCCGATCTGCTCACCATCGACCCATGCGGTCGGCAGAGCGGATGCCAGTGTCAGCGAAATCTGTTGATTACCAGGCACGAGAGCGCGCACCTCGGCGACGCGGGTGCGGCACACGGCATTCAGATCGACATCGGCGGGGGTAAGTGGGCTGTTTCCGGTGTAGGCAAGCAGGTGCTGCGTCAGGGTGCTGGCTCGGCGAGCCGCTTCGACGGCTCGTTGCACGTGCACGCGCATGTCGGTCGTTGGCGGCAGTTTCGGCGTGAGCAGTTCGAGGTGTCCGAGCACGATCATCAACAGGTTGTTATAGTCGTGGGCGATGCCGCCGGCCATGACCGCGAGGCTCTCGAGTTTCTGGTTCTTGGCCCAGCGTCGTTCGAGTTCGCGTTGCTCGGCTGCGGCTCGCCGCCGCTCGGCAACATCTTCGAACGCGACCGCCAGCTTCTGTTCCGGCAGCGGGAAGGCGACGACGCGAAACCGGCCGCGGATCGCATCGTCACAGTATTCGCCATCGTCGACCTCCCAGGTCCGGCCGGTGGCGACAACCTCGAGGAACCGGGTGGTGATATCGGCCTTCTCGGCCGCCGGGAAGATCTCGGACAGCAACCGGCCCCGCAATGCCGCGACATCACGATTGAGGAGATGACCCGCCGCCGGGTTGCCGTCGCGCAGAATCAACCGATCGGGCGGTTCGAACTGGTAGATGAGCAGGCCCGATGGAATCGACCGCACGATCTCGTCAGAAGTCTGGCGACTGTCGCGCAACTGGCGCAGCGCCCGTTCGAGATCGGCCGTGCGCTCGCTCACCCGCCGCTCGAGTTCCGCCTGAAAACGACGGCTTTGCTCGAGCAACTGCGCCTTCTCGAAGGCCCGCTCGATGGCCAGGCGAACCAACGACAGATCGAGAACCGGTTTGATCAGGTAATCCCAGGCACCCAGGCGCAAGGCTTCGACCGCATCCGCCACCTGAGCGGCACCCGAGACGACGATGGTCGGCAGGGTCGGGGCCTCGTTGCGCAGCCGCTCGAGCAACTCGAGTCCGCTCATTTCGGGCATGCGCAGGTCGAGCAGAACCACGTCGGGACGCTGTTGGGCGATCGATGCCAGGCCGAGCCGACCGTTGTCGGCGGTGGTCACGACGAAATCGAGATCGGCAAGATAATCGGCGAGGCTCTGCCGCGCTCCCGGTTCATCGTCGATAATCAGAACACGTTGCTGCGCCGTGACGCCCACTGTATCCTCCCGGACCCGCGGATCTTCCCCGCGCTGGCCACCCGGTCAGGATACCACAGGCCGATGCGTGCAACCTACCGGAATCACGCCCGGTTCGGCAGAACTTCGGCGGCAAGGCCCCGCTTTCCCGCTCCGACCCTCAGTTACCGAAGGGATTATTGCCGGCGCCGGTCTGCACGGTAATAGTACCGTGTTGTGCCCCGACGCCCACCGGTGTCTGCCCCGCCTGCTGAATCGACTTCTTGGCCGCAGCCGGCGTCAGTGCCACCAGCGCCTGCAACCGAGTGACCGCAGCATTGCCGCGCAGGGCATCGGGATGATTGCGCGTGGCGTTGGCAATCGCCTCGAGACATTTCCGTGCCTGAGCCTGGACCGCGGTCGCCGCCGGTAGTGACGCCGGATTGGCGGCCGCGAGTGACAGCAGCGTGCGCCCCCGCAGATCGAGATCGCGCGACAGGGTGTCGAGCCGCGCCAGGGCAATGGCCGGGGTGCGATACGGATAACCGGCACGCAATGCGATGGCTGATGTATTGCCAACATATTGCATAAATGTTGCTTTATTGGTTTCGGTCATGATCACGTAGGCGGCACCGCAGGCCGCCGCGACGATCGCCTTGTCGGCTCCGGTGAGATGGCGCGGGCCGATCTCGGCGGCATGGGCCTGGGCAAACCGGGTGAACGGCGCAACCATGGCCCGTGCCGACATGTCGTTGTTGTACATGGTGAAATTCGTGTCTTCTCCCGGGGTGCCGAACGACCATGACAACACCCCGGCGTAGCCCTTGTTCCAGGCCTCGCTGAAGTAGGTCTGCCAGTTCTTGGCGGTGAGCGTGTCGTCGCGTTCCTTCTTCTTCGGGCCGCACTCACCGAGCACGCAGGGCAGGCCGCCCAGATCGAGTTCGTTGACGTGCGGCAGCTTGCCGTCGTCTTGATATGAGTGCCAGTCGAGAAAATCGAGACCGAGGTCTTTGAACCGGCCGAGGTTCTTGTGCTCGTGCCACCCCGAGGTGGCCGTGACCTTGATGCCCGGGACGGCGGTGTGGAAAGCGGAGGCGCAGGCCTTGATGAAGGCCCGCATCGTGCGCCAGGTGCAGCCTTCCCAGAACTTGCCGCGCCCCGACAGGAAGTTGATCTTGCCCACCGCACCCTCGGCTTCGTTGATCACATCGACCGCCCAGAAGGTCGGATGCCTGGCCACGTGCTTCACGAACGGGACGGCTGCCTTCTCGATATAGCTCTTGCGCACCGTATCGTCGCGCAGAATGTTCATGTGCTTGCCGTCTTCGTCGGTGGCGATCAGGTGATTGAGCAGGCTCCAATACAGGCGGATGCGGTGTTTGGCCGCAATCTGCATGAGCTTGTCGACGTTGGCCAGAAACAGCGGGTCGAGCCCGGTCACCATCTTGTCGCTCTTGTCGAAGACCAGACCTTCCTGCGCCTCGAACGCCCACACCCGCAGCAACGGACACCCGGCGCTGGCCAGGGCGGCAAAGTAGCGGTCACACTGGGCCTCGGTAAACGATGGGTGCCATCGCTCTTTGTGCGACGGACCCAGGTCGTGTCCGTAGTTGTGGTCGAACCACGCCAGGTTCGTGCCGAAGATGAACTGGCCGTCGATGCGGTTCGGCACCGCTCCGGCCGGCAACGCCGCAATCAGGATGAACAGCAGCCCGAGAACCCAGATGGGGCGTTGACCGTGTGCCATGGTGTTGCCTCCCGTGACCGTGCCAGATTCAGTGAGACGTAATGCATCCAATTCTCGCACGGCGAAGGGTGATGCGGCAACTGTCTTCGCCGCGGTTCCCGCCGCGGGTGCTCCCCCAGCCGGGTGCGCCAGCCGGAGGAATGTTGCCGCAGACGACCGCGTGTCGCATCCGCCAGGACCGGCGACGGTGCCCCATGCGTATTTACTGTGTATGGTTTACCGCATACTCGTTGACGATCGGTGACTCCCGGCCCTGCAAATCTTGGGCAAGATTCTGGTCGGTGTCGCGATGGCGGCTGAGTTACAACGTCTCGGCGAGCACCTGCAAGGTTGCCAGTGGGTGGCCGCCAGCCAGGGGCCCAGCCGCTCGAAAAGGTCGGGTCGGCCCCGTGGCCCGACCCCGGTGTCGTGCGGGCAACTCATCGTGAGACCTCCGCCAACAGATGGACTTCGACCTGGCGAGACTTGCCCTTGACCCGTTGCACGGCCAGCCGCCGCAACCGTGGCCACCGCTCGGTGTCGCCTTCGGCGCCGATGACCCGGGCGACGTTGCCGTCGAGCACAATGCCGGCGCCGGGCAGGCTCAGCGCCAGGTCGCACAGGCGCGACGCCAGGTTGACCGTGTCGCCAATGACCGTGTACTCGAGCCGGACCTCTGGAGCGCCGAGAATGCCGGCCAGAATCGGACCGGCGACGATGCCGATCCCGACCGGCAACGCCAGCGGTTGGGTCTCATCGCGATTGCCCTCTTCGACCGCGAATTGTCGCGATAGTCGGCGGATCTCTTCGGCCGCGGCGAGGGCCCCTTGTACCGGGGTCGCCAGGTGGTTGTCGTCGCGGGGGTGAAACACCGCCAGGATCTTCTCGCCGATGAACTTGTCGATTTCCCCGCCGTGTTGTCGAATCACCCGCGAGAAGCGCTGCAGCGTTGCGTTGAGCCCGCCGACCAGTTCGCCGGCGTCGCTTCCGGTCAGCAGCGGCTTGAAACCGGCCAACGAAACGAACACCACCACCGCCTCGCGGGCCACGCCCGACCGCGCCTGTTCACTGCGGTCTCGATCGCGCGTGGCCGCCAGTGCGGCCTCGGGCACGAACCGGCCGAGCAGGCGCCCCTCGGCGACCCCATCGGCCATCGCGTTGAACGACCGGGCCAGCACCGCGAACTCGCTGTCTCCCGTCAGTCGGGGCAGGCGGGCCTGAAAATCACCGGCGGTGATGCGCGCAGCGGCATCGGCCAATGCCAGAACCGGCGCGAGGAAGCGCCGGGCCACCTGCAACGACAGGGCGACCGTCAATACAACCAATAACGCCAACCACCACCGCACCGTCTGCACCTGACGCTGCGCCTCCCCAAGGATCTGACCGATCGGAATCTCACCGAGGAACACCTGATCCCGTTGCTGGACCCCGGGCACAGCCATGAGCAACCGCCGTTGTTCGCCCGTGCCGATCACCCGGGCGGTCGGTTCCCCCGACATGGCGGTCAGGGCCACGACGTTGGCGGCGTCGGGCGGCTGCAGGTGATTGCGGCGCACCAGGCGTGGCGGTTTGTCGGGGACCCACTTGCGGAACGTAAAATACGGTCGGGCCAGGGCCCAGGCCGGTTGGAACCGCTGACTGGTGGTCAGACGCGAGATGCCTGCCAAAGCCGGATCCTGTTGCAGCGCTTCGTCCCAGGCTTGCAGATGCTGACGGAAACAGCTCCCCATCAACCAGCTCAAGCGCAGCAACGTGGTCGGTTGGCCGGGATTCTGTAAATACGAACGATACAGATACTCGGCATCGCGGGTTTCGCTCAGGCGCACCTGCACCTGGCTGCGGGGCGCGGCCAGCATGTGCGCCGAGATCTTGGGCGGGAGCATCTGCGCCATGGCGGTCAGGAAATTCTCGACCTCGGCGCCGACGACCGCTTCAACGGCACCTTTTAGCGCCGTGGCCTGCTGATCCTCGGGGCGGAACATGCTTTCGAGCGAGTTGCGCAGGAGCGCGATGCCGACCTTGCGGTCCATCATCTGTTTGGTCCGATTGATGGGTTGTTCGGGTCGCGGCACGAAGGTGCCCTCGTCGCGCGTCGTCACCAGCATGGCCATGATCAGATCCAGCCCCATCGGCCGCATGCGCTCCAGCACGATCTTCTCGAACAGAGGTTGGGCCGGGCTGTCGCTGCCGCCCGGTTGGTGGCGCGCCAGGTTCATGATCCGCTCGAACAGGGCCGCGTTCTCGAGCCACCGCTCGATCAACGCACAGTACCAGGCATCGTACACCCGCGTGCCTTCGTCAACCCGGGCGACGATCAGATCGAGGGTGCGCCGGCCCTCGCTCTCGACCTGGTCGCCGCGTTCGCGCAGATCGCGCTCCTGCAGTTGCATGCCGACAAACAGCGCCGGCAACAACACGATCAGGAACGTGCCGCTCAGAATAGCCGTCAGTGACCAGGTCCAGGTCTCGCTGCCGGCGAGAATGCGTCGCGCCATCGCCAGCCCCAGGGCCAACCACAACAGGACCAGAAAGCCGCGCAGCTCGTAGATCCGGTCGGTCGAACTCTGCGGGCGCGTCGTGCGGCGCGCGACCACCACCCGGTACGGCTGATCGAGCAGCACCGTTCCGGCCACGCATCGCCACGCGCCGGAAACCTGGCGGTCGCGGATCTGGCCGCGCAATACCGCGCGCAAACCCGCATGGTTCCTGAATACCGCCGGCACGATCCGCATGCCCCGTCGGGCACCGATGGGTTGGATGGCCAGAATCGCGCCCTCGTGCCGCAGATTGCCGGCGGCGCAACGCCACAAGAGATTGGTGGTCAGATCGCTGGGCGTGACCCGGAACGTCAGCAGTCCCCACAGATGCTGGCGCAGGACGACGGCCGTGGTCGAAGCCAGCACGTCGAGGCCGCTCTCGAAGGCGGCGATGCGGCGGGGATGGTTCCACCACCGCGGTGAGATGAACGGCTGCGAGAATGCATAACGCAAACCGTTCGACCACAGCGGCCGGAACGCTCCCAGTGAGCTGAGCAACGCTGCCCGAGCCGGTTCCGTGGCCAAGGTCCGCGCCGGATCGAACCAGTGAGGCACATCGGCCAACACCGCGCCCGAGGCGAAAGTGTGAGGAAGATCAGCATACAATAGATCTACAATGTATTGTCGTTCGGCGGCGCTGAACCACACGTCGGTTCCCTGCGACGCCACGATGCGGGTGTCGCCGGTATCGGCGGTGCCGTTGCCCGGGTCGGGCAGTACGCTCAGATCGATCGACAGGCTTGGCAGCAACTGGTGCAACCGCCGCATCAGCGGCAGGACCAGGTTGGGCAGGGCCTGTCGGGGATCGGGGCTGCGCAGCGCATGCTGGCAGATCTCGTCGAACTGCCGCCGCAACCACAGACCCAACTGCTGGCGTGGCTCGTTGCTGCGTTCCATCCAGGCCAGATCGGCGCGCAACTGGCTGGCGAGGCGGTCGTCGAACTGCTGTTCCCGCGCGCTCGCCCACGAGCGCAACGCGGTCTCGACCAGGATCAACGGCAGCAGGAACAATGCCGCCACCAGGGCCAGGCGTTGCCAGCGGCTGCCGATCGCGAGCGGACGCGGTGTTCCGCTGGGACCGCCGGAGCGCGGGCTCTTGGCCAACCGCGGTGATGCTATGGCCGTGCCGGCGGCGTTCGGGTTGGCCGGGGTCGGGGCCGTGGTTGGGCTGGCCGTGGGTTCGCTGTCCTCGGGTTCATCGATTGCGGGCCGGGGCAGGTCGGGTTCGGGTACCGAGGTGTTCGGGGTGGCCCCGGTTTCCGTGGGATGGCTCTGCATCCAGGGCACCAGGCCGTCGACCTCACTCAGTTCCCAGCACTCGGCCGGTGGCTTCTGTTCATCGGGGCGTGGCGCCAAGGGGACGAAACCAAACCCGGGCCCCACCAGGTCGCGCACCCGTGATGAACAGACGATCAGGCTGTGCCGGCCGCGTTTCGACAGGGCTTCGAGATCGCCGGCGCGGGTCACGGTTTCGCCCAGAACCGTGTAGTCGAGCCGCACCTCCGGGTCGCCCATGATGCCGGCGACGACCTCCCCGGCATCGATGCCGACGCCGATCGAGAAAGTGAACAGACCGCGCCGCGCCCGCCGTTGCTGCGAGACCTCGTGCACCACGCGCATGGCGACGGCTGCGTTCATCGCCCGCTGTGCCGGCGGCATGGCGTCGTGCGCGGTGGGTGGAAACACGGCCACCACGGCGTCGCCGATGAACCGATCGATGACGCCCTGGTGTTCGTAGATCACCCCGGTCACCGCGCCGAGGTGTTGATTCAACGCACGAAACAACTCCTGGGGTGGGTGGGTTTCGCTCAGCGTGGTGAACGAACGGATGTCGGTGACCAGGATGGCGACCTCGCGGCGGCTCGCCTCGCCGGCCCGACCAATGTCACCGCCGGCCACGAGTTCGAGAACCTGGGGCGCCACGAAACGGGTCAGCGACTGGCGGTCGCGCAACGCGCGCGTCATTTCCTCGAGGCGGCGCGAGGCAATGCCCAGTTCATCGTTGCGGTTTTCGCTGAGCGGCACGGCGAGATCACCGGTGGCGATCTTCGCCAACCCGCGGCCCATGCGGATAACCGGGGCGGCCAACCAGTTGGCCAACGTCAAGCCGCCGATGAGCATCAGGCTCGACGCCGCCAGGATCATCAGCGCCACCCGCACGATTTCATGACGCATGCGCGCTTCGACCGCCACGAACGTCGCCCGCGCCACCACCACGTAACCGGGCATCTGGCTTGGACGGGCCAGGATCAACTCGCGGACCGTGCCCTGCTGGCGCTCGCGCAGGACCTGTTGTTGACGGCCTGCCTGCGCGAATGCCGCCAGATCGAGATCGTGGCGCGTTGCCGACAACGGATGCAGCGCCTCACCCACGGCCTTGAACGCGGCCACATCGATCTCGCGCTGATCGAAACGCCGGCGCGGCAACTCGGTGCGCAGATACTCCTGATACGACGGATCCTGGTCCCAGATCATCAATACGGCCATCATCTTGCCCTTGCCCAGGCTGACCAGATCGCGGAAATACATGTAGCGCGACTGCCCCATCCAGACCCGCTCGACACGGTCGGTCGTCGACTCGTTGGCCAGTGCGCTCAATATGCCGTATGAGCGGGCGACCTGTGACGAGTTGCCGTCCAGTGCGCCCCGGTTCGTGCCGGAAGTCTCAGCGCGGGCACGGGCGGCCGAGAACACGCCCTCGGTGAACTGTTGAAAAAACGAGCGCGTCGAGCCCGACAGGCGGTCGGTGTAGCGGTCGGCGACCATTTTGCCGGACCCATCGAGCAACAGCAGGCCGGCCAGCGGCAGAGATGCGTTTGCATCAGCCCACAACCGGTCGGCGCACCATCCCGCGGTGACCTTGCCGGCGGCATACTGCCGCCACTCGTGCCACCGTTGCTTGCCGCGCAGCAGTCTGCGGCAGATGCGCAATTCGTCAGCGGCGATGCGAACTTCGCCGGAATCGAGCTGGCGCAGCGCCGTCTCGAGATCCTGGGTCAGGCGGTCGCGCAGGTTGACGCCGAGGCCGGTCAAAAAGCTCGATCCAGTGCCGAGGCCAAGCGCAAACGGCAGGGCGAGCAGGCCAAAGAACCACAGCGCGAGGCTCAGGCGGATCCCCGGCATGGGCATGGCCCCGGT
>CAZADH010000056.1:24566-25741 GCA_964483805.1 uncultured bacterium | reverse complement strand
CACGACCGCGAAAGGCACGGGCGACATCCTGGTCAACCAACCGTTCAGCCCCAATGTCGCCCCAGGTCTGGCAACGATCACCATCGACTTCGGTGCGGTGCCGGTCGGCCAGCAGTATCTGCACCTGTATCAGGGCGGTGTCTCGGTGGCCAGCTTCCCGATCACGATGACCAACACCATCACCGGTGTGGTGGTCTGGGACGGCCGCATCAACGGCACCCTGGTGACGACCTCGTCGCCGCAAACCTACGAACTGGTGGTCATGGACGACGGTCTCAACGAAGGGTCGCAACGCGGTGTATTGACATACGACGAGCGCGCCCCCGAGGTGTTGAGCTGGAACATCAGCCGCGCCAAGTTCTACAACGGCAACTACTACTTCAGCCCGAGCGTGCAGGGATACATGAAGATCGATGTCTTCGGTCCGGCCGCCGGTGAGTCGCTGAAGATCCGGGCCTTGCGCCCCACCCCGGTACCGGGCTCCGTCGACACCTACCTGATGGTGCCCTTGGCGGGCAGTGGTTACACTCTGAGTTGGGACGGCAAATCGACCGATCCGGGCACGCCGCTGCTGCAGAACGGTACCTACGGTCTGAACCTGGTCGATGCCGCCGGCAACGTCGGTGTCCAGGCCGGCCCGACTGCGGTGGCGACGGCAACGGTGATCATCGACACCGTCGCCCCCGCGGTAGCAACGATGTCGCTCCTGGTCAACGGCCAGCCCCGCGCCCGGTTCAATCCGAACGTCGGCTTCCCGTTGAACATCAACGTCACGATGAACGCCGCTCCGGCCGAAGCATCCGGCACGGTGCTGGTGCGCATCATGGCCGGCGCCAATACCATCCGCGATATCCAACTCGGTGGCGCACATCCGGCCTTCACCTGCAACTGGGATGGCCGCGACGGCACCGGCGTTCAGGTTCCCGACGGCACCTACCGCGTGCGGGTGATCGACATGGCTGAGAACATGTCAACACCTTATATGGACGTTGACGTGATCACGTCGGTCTTCAAAGTCAGCAAGGTCGAACAGGTCAACAAGCGCAAGTTGCGGGTGACCTTCAGTACCGAGGTCGACGCCGGCACCCTGGGCCTGGCCACGAACTACAGCCTGTCGCCGGTGAACCCGTCGGGCATCGGCGTCATCACCGGCGGTCCGGTGGTCAGCGGGCGCA
>CAZADH010000056.1:5626-24556 GCA_964483805.1 uncultured bacterium | reverse complement strand
CCTCGACTACACGCTGACCGCGGCTGGCACGAGTATCGACGGCGACACCCTGTTGCCGCCGTACAATACCGGCACGTTCCATTCCGATTCACGCGGCCCGCTCATCAGCAACGTGACCTTCGACGGCGTCACCAGTCAGAAGGAGTTCAACGTGGTGTTCGACGAGCAGGTCGACCCGACCTCGGCCGCCCGGGTGGCCAACTACACGGTGACCTCGGGCAGCGGCTCGGTGGCGATCGTCGGTGCCATCCTGCGCGGCGACAACGCCTCGGTCAAGCTGACGGCCAACGCCGACCTGAGTGATGGCGTGAACTACACGGTCATCGCCTCGGGAGTGCTCGATCTGTATGCCAACCCGAGCAACGGCACGCAGGCACGCGCGACCTTCACCGGTCGTGACGTCACGCCGCCGGTGCTCACGATCACTGTCTTCTCGAACCCGGCCAACGAGTTCGATCTGGTCGTCGCGGTGCGCAGCAACAAACCGCTCAACGGCGCGCCGGCAGCCCAGGTCACGCAGAGTGGTGGTTCGGCCCTGTCGTTCACGATGACCGCCGGTCCGTCGAACCTGCTGTGGATCGGTGGCGCGCATCTCGACAGTTCGTTCCCGGGCGTGGCCACTATCAAGGTGACGGCCACCGATCTGAACGGCAACCAGGGGTCGAACACCACCAGCTTCTCGACCGCCTTCATCAATGCCTCACGGCGCGCCGATGTGCGTTCGCCCGACGGCCGCTTCCTGGCGGTGTTCCCGACCGGCTCACTCAAGAGCAACACCTGGGTCAGCATCGTGCCGCAGCAGTTGAGCCGCAGCGCTGGCAGCAACGGCACCGGCAACATCCGGGCCTCGGTGCTCGGCGGGCTTAATCGCAGCCAACTGGCCACCTTGCGTCTCGACACGGTCAGTGGCGAGGCAGGCAGCGAGCTGGAACCAACCGGTCCGGCCTACGTGCTCAACATCCCGGCCGGCCGTCTGGCGCAACCGGTTGATGTCGCCTGGACGCTGACCGGCGGAACGCTGGCCACTGGCACCGCCCTGTATCGGCTCGAAGGCGATGGCCTGTGGCACTTCGTCAGCCGCACGGTGCAAGGTAACGTCATCACCGCCAAGGCGACGGGCGGGGCAACCTACGCCCTGTTGCGCGATGCCACGGCACCGAGCGTCCGTCTCGCCACCGACCTGCTGCCCGGCCAGCCGATCAAAACCAATCGCCCGGTCATCGAGTGGGACGTCACTGACAACGGTGCCGGCCTCGATCCGGACACGGTCGGCGCGACGATCGACGGGGTGAGCCAGCCGGTCGAGTTCGATCCGACCACGGGTCGGGCCATCCTGCGCACGACCATCGACCTGTGCGGCGGACAGCATACGTTGTCAATACATGCGACCGACCGCGCCGGCAACCGCTACGTCAGTCCGGCGACCATCTTCGCGGTGCAACCGCAACTCGCCCTGATCGAGGCCGAGGTGTTCCCGAACCCGGCCAGAACGTTCAGCCGATTGCGTGTCGCCCTCAACCGCGACGATGTCGTCGGCGACCGCATCGAGGCCAAGATCTACGATGTTGCCGGTGGCCGCGTGCGCACGCTCGACAACGTCATGCCGGCTCAGGAACTGGTCGGCGCCAATCAGCGCCAACTCTACGATATCAACTGGGATCTCACCGATGACGAAGGCCGCAAGGTGGCCAACGGTGTGTATCTCTTGAAGATCCGCATTCAAGACCCGGAGAGCGACCGCACGATGAAGCTCACCAAGAAAGTGGTGGTGTTGCGCTGATCCGCCAGGATCACGGCGCAACCGACCAGATCGCAACGACGATCGAGGAACGAACATGAAATACCGCGTATTGATGATGGTGACGGTAGCGTGCATGTTGTTGGTCTTCGCGGGCTGTGGCGGCGGCGGCGGCGGCACGGGTCGCTACACCCTGCCGGGCGAGCTGCCCACCGGCGGCACCGGCACCGGTTCGAGCACCGGCACCGGCGTAAGCGGCGAAACCGACCCCGAGGCGTTGACCCTGTCGGCCTGGGACGACTTCAAATATGGTGCGCATTCGAGCGCCATCGCCAAGTTCAATCAGGTGCTCGGCACCGCCAACATCACCGACCGGCAGAAGGCCGAGGCCTACAACGGCCTGGGCTGGGCCCAGACCAAATCGTCGGGCGCCGAATCGGCGATCAGCGCATTTTCGCAGGCCTCGAGCCTGCTCGACGAGGCCCGCGTCGGCCTGGCCGCCGCCATGATCCAACGCGGGCAACGGTCCGGTTTCTTGCAGGCGATCCAGTTGCTCGAGCAGGTCAACCTGGGCAACACGGCGACGCGCTTCACCTCGACCCATCCGATCGGGGTGAGCAATGCCGAAGCGCATGCCCTGTTGGCCTTCGCCTACTTCTGGCGCGCTTCACCGGGCGACGACGCCAAGGCCCGCAACCAGATCACCGTCGCCCGCACCGAAGACCCGGCCACCGACAGCAGCGTTGCCCAGATCTATCAAACGTTGCGGTCGCTTGGATTGTCCGGCATCTGATGACCAGGACCACCGCGGCGGCATGGCAACCCTACCGCCGCCTTCCGCACCAGCACACGAGTTCCGCAATCGATCAACTAAATCACGGGTAAGGCTAAGGATTCTTCGCAATCCGGTCGAAAGAGAAGATACGGACTCTTCTACCTCGATAAGGGGGAAACGCATGAAACCGATCCTTCGCAGCATGGTCTTGATGTTGGTACTCGCCGTCGCCACCGCCGGGCCGGCCATGGCCTCGAGCGCCGGTCAGGCGGGCGCCTATCTCAAGATGGGTGTGGGCGCCCGTGCATTGGGCATGGGCAGCGCCTTCGTCGCCGTCGCCGACGACGGCACCGCGGCATTCTGGAATCCCGCCGGTCTGGCGCGCCTGGCCAAACCGGAGGCGTCATTTATGCACGCCAACCTGACTCTCGATCGTAAATACAATTTCTTCAGTTACGCCCATCCGCTGAAGAAGGACAAGAACGGCGCAGTCGTCGCCCTGTCGCACGTGCGTTTCGGCATCGACGGCATTCCCGAGACACGTGAATCGACGAACCAGCCTGGCGAACCGGCCACCGAGATCGACGGTACCTGGGTGCGCGGCAACAACGTGCGCATCTTCAGCTACTTCGACGACACCGAAACCTCGACCTTCGGCAGCTATGCGCGCAAGTTCGGGACCCGGTGGCTCGGCGGCGCCAACCTCAAGATGTTGCGGCAGTCGTTGTTCACCAACAAGGCCGACAGCTATGGCCTCGACCTGGGCTTCATGTATCAGGCGTCCGACAAAGCCATGCTGGGCCTCTCGTTGCGCGATCTGGGCGAAGAACTGAAGTGGGACACGGACTCCGGCCACTCCGACCGCGTGCCGGTGACCACGACCGTGGGCGTCGCCTACAAACCGAAGAAGGACCTCACCTTCGCGGCCGACATCAACAAGGTCGAGAACCTCAACGCCAAGTTCAATGCCGGCGCCGAATACTGGTTGAAGGAGTTTGCGGCCCTGCGCCTGGGAACCCACGAGGGTGACCTGACCCTGGGTGCGAGCTTCAAAGCCGAGGGCTGGCGCTTCGACTACTCGTACGTCGACGAGACCCTGGGCGTCGCCCATCGCCTCTCGGCGCTGAAACAGTTCTGAACGAGCGGCAGCCGGCAGGGCCAGGACCGGCCGGTAAACCGCTGAACAAGCAATCCGCAATCATTGACGGGCGGCGCGTGCGAATAAAAACGCACGCGCCGCTTGCGTGCACGAACCGTTGTCTGTATACTACGCTCATTCGCTTGTGTGACTTCCAGTGAGGGAGAAGAAACAAGATGGACCTCAAGATCGATATCCGCCCGAAGGCCGATGACATTACGTTGGTGGTACTCAAGGGTGAAATCGGCACCGAAACCGTAAACCAGTTCAAAGAGCGCATTGATCAGCTCGTCAACGAAGGCAAGATGCGCCTCGTCATGGACTTCGCCGAGGTCAACTACCTCAACAGCATGGGCCTGGGTGTGGTTGCGGCCACCCTCAAGAAGGTCAAGAAGGGCAAAGGCGACCTCAAGCTCATCAAGCTGTCGCCGGCCGTGCAGGAGCTGTTCGAGTTGACCCGTTTGACCAAGGTCTTCGAGATCTTCGATTCCGAAGAAGAAGCGGTCAAGAGTTTCGCCGGTTGATTTTTCGGCGCGCGCCCGCACTGGCGGGCGAGTGCCCCAGGTTTTGCCAACAGGGCGGTGAAGGACAGTCCTTCACCGCTCGTTGTTTTGTCTCGAACACAAAATGATACGCGACGGTTTCATCGCCTTGATCGGCGACCCAGTGGCGCATTCGGCCAGTCCCCGGTTCATGGGTGCCGCACTGCGAGCGACCGGGCACCCGTGGCCCTATGTGGCCATGCGTGTTGTCGCAACCCACCTGGGTGAGGCCGTCGCCGGATTGCACGCACTCGGTGCCGTCGGTTTCAATGTCACCATGCCACACAAGCGCACGATTTTGCCGCTGCTGGCGTCGGTAACGGCCGACGCCGCACTGGCCGGTGCGGTCAATACCGTGATTCGTGGCACCGACGATCGGTGGACGGGGTACAACACCGACATCACCGGCATCGCCGCCGTCGTCGATCGGCTCCGCCTTCCCGACGGTTTCAGCGCGACGGTCCTGGGCAGCGGAGGCGCAGCCCGCGCGGCGATCATCGCCCTGGCCACCCGGTCGCATCGCCGCCCCAGCACAGTGTACTGGGTCGCGCGACGCCACGATCCCGAATCGACACTCCACCGGGCCATCGACACGAGCACCACCCTTGTCATCGAGAAGTGGCCAGGTATCGACACCGTCGTTGGCCGCAGCCACCTGGTCATCAATGCGACGCCGCTGGGCTGGACGCCCGCCGATGCGGTCCCCTGGACGCGGGGTACCCTCGCCCGCGGCCAGTGTTATCTTGACCTGAACTACCCAGCCGCTTCCCCGCTTCAAAACGACGCCAAAGCCCAGGGAGCACGCGTCGTCGACGGCCGGGCCGCCCTGCTCGAACAGGGGCTCGCCGGGTTCACCCTCTTCACCGGGATGGTCCCACCCCGTGACATCATGCGACGCGCCTTGCGCCCCCCGCGACCGATTCGATAAAATTGAACTATTCAATGCCATCATCTCCGGGGCAGGAGGGATCAATATGATCAGCCATCAAGCCAATTCTGGTCGACTTCGCTCACTGCGCGCGCTGTTCCTGGTGCTGGCGCTCGTGGTGGCGTGGGTACCGGCGACGTTTGCCGCCGATGCCGATCCGTACAGCGCTTACTTGACGGCGTATCAGAAGTATCAAGACGCGGTCCGGCAGCACTTGCCCGATGCTCAGGTGCAAGCCGCGCTGAATGAGTATCGCGCCGCCCAACAGGCGTATGAAAACGCCTACAACCTCGGCCAACTGCCGACAACGCAGACCGGCACCGGTGCGTCGACCGACAGCGGTGCCGCGGCCAGCGTGGTTCCGACCGCGCTCGATGCCGCAGTGGCCGCCAGTGGCAACAACGCCAACAGCACGGCCGCCATCCTGCAGACAGCCGCCACCACCTCGGAACTGCAGCAGATCGTCAACGCCCTCAACGGCAAAGACGCCAAGAAGAACGCCAATGCCCTGATCGCCAAACTCGAGAATTACATCAAGAATCATCAGGGTGGGCGTGAAGTTGCCCGCGCGAAGTACGAACTGGCCGTCGCCTACGAGAAGCTCAAGGGCGACCGCACGACCGCCGCCCGCATCCTGCAGCAGTTGAGCAGCGACCCGAGCGCCGGCAAACTCGCCGGGTTGGCCATGTTGCGCATTCGCTACCTGCAGGCACAGGGCAATCTGGCCCAAGCCAACGCGGCGCTTAAGGCCGACTACGAGAAGATCCAGGCCACCGAGAAGAAGGCCCAGCAAACGAGTTGGTGGGCGTTCCCGGTCAAGCTGTTCCGCTACGCCGATTACGCCGTCGGGACCATCAAACACAGCTACAAGTTCAGCGAAGTCCAGCGCGTCACACTGGCCTACGAAGAGGTTGCCGCCCGTTTCGTTGGCAGCCCGGAACAAATCTTCAATGAGTTCGAAGGCATCGGCACCGGCGACAGCATGACCCGCGTCCGCCTCATTACCGACAACGTCGAATCGTGGTACGCCCGCTGGTGGGTGATGAAGAACGCCAAGTCCAGCATCGACATTCAGTATTTCATTGTCGAAGAAGACATCTTCGGCATGTCGATGCTCGGCGTCCTGCTCGAGAAGGCCAAGCAAGGCGTGAAGATCCGGGTCATGCTGGATGCCCGCGGTACCAAGACCCTGACCCGCCGCTTGCTCAGCCAGCGCTTCTGCCGCGAACTGTGCAATTATCCCAACGTCGAGATCCGCACCTTCAATCCGGTGGCTGGCAGCCTGATGGGAATTTTCGGCAACATCCGCCAGGTGATGGCTTCGAACCACGACAAGATCATGTTGGTCGACGGCGAATACCTGATTGTCGGCGGCCGCAACATCGCCGCGCACTACTTCGTCGATCACCGCGATGAACCCACAGTGTACCGTGATTGCGATGTATTGCTCAAAGGCAAGGGCATCGGCGCCGGCATCAAGCTCGCCTTCGACGAGGAATTCGCCAATCTGCGCAACTGGGAAGTCGGCAAGATCATCGAGAAGTTCGACCCGATGGATGCCGAACTCGGCGCGGCAGTGCAGGCCATGGACACCTTCATCCGCCAGGGCCGTCTCTTTGCGGTAGCCCCGAACGCCAAGGTCGACAAGCGGTTCCACAAAGCCCTGACCAAATTCAACGAGGAACTCGAGAAATACCCGCACCTGGCCGGCTACGAGAAATACTCGCCCTTCGTCGACTCGCACGACACCGACGTCAAGATCATCGACAAGCACGCACTGGTCGGCTTCCGCAACGACATCACCGCCGAGATGGTGCGTTACATGGACGCCTGCAAGAAAGAGATCATCATCCAGAATCCATACGTTGTATTGACTGATCGCGCCATGGCTGCCCTCAAGCGCGCTTCGGCCCGCGGCGTCAAGATCATCGTTCACACCAACAGCCCGATTTCGAGCGACAGCACGGCCACCCAGGCGATGTTCTACGCCGAGTGGAAGAACTACCTCAAGGAGTTCCCGACGATGGAGATCCACACCTTCGTCGGCGAGCGGAAGTTGCACGCCAAGGTGTTTGTCTTCGACGCCAAGGTCTCCATGGTCGGCACCTACAACATGGACTACATCAGCGAGGAAGTGAACTCCGAGGTGGTCGCTGCGATCGATGGTCCGGCATTCGCCAAGGATCTGCGCGACCGCATCATGGAAGACATCGCGGTCAGCAAGAAGCTCGAGATCAAGATCAATGCCGACGGTTCGGTCGAGAGCGTCTATGGCCCCGACCAGCAGGTCGACCAGACTTTCAAGACGCGTAAATACATGATATTGATTCTCTCGAAGCTCGGCTTCCTCAAGCGCATGATCTGAGCGGGTCTGCCAGAAGGCAGATCAACGCCACACCCCGGGCGGTCACGCCACGACCGTCCGGGGTGTGTGCTTTTCGGCGGGAGGCATCGCCGCGCCCGGGTGCAAAACTCCGGCAGCCCGACAAGGTATAATGAGGTGGTATCGTCACGCTTCAGTGACTGCACAGCGGCAAAATTTCGCAGCAACGGGAGGTATTCCTCATGTCCCATCGCCTTCGCATCCCGCATGCCGTGTTGGCATGCCTGAGCCTGTTCCTGGTTTCGTTGGTCGTGCCCGCCTTTGCGGCCTCGCCGGCCGACATCCTCGGCAACCATGAGGTCAAGACGCCAGCCGCCGACTGGAAGCCAATGGGCGCGACCGTCGATCCAGGCACCGCCCCGGCTCTGGCCATCGCCCCCACGCCGCGCCCCGTGCCCGCCACACCCTCGTTCACCCTGGCCGTCATGGCCGATATGCACATCTGCAAAGAGAACGTCGACAACTGCAAGCTGGCGGTGAAGGCGATCAACGGCATGCGCGACGTCAAAGGCGTCGCCGTGTTGGGCGACAGCGTCAAAGACCGGGCCACTCAAACCCAGTTCGATCTCGTGGTCGAGGTCCTGGCAAAGCTGAAAGCGCCCAAGTGGGTGGTCGCCGGCAATCATGACTATCTCTATGCAGACGCCCTCAAGAGCAATGGCGACAAGCAACGCGGCACCAAGGCGAGCAAGGCCGCCAAACTGGAGCGCTTGCGCAAGGCTTTCGACGGCAAAGCGCTGCATTTCGCCAAGGTCCGCGATGGCTATCTGCTCGTGTTTCTCTCGGTCGACGCGCTCGAGGGCAAATCGATCGTGACCTATTCGAAGAAGGCGCTGCGATTCTTGCGCAAGACCCTCGAAGCCCACCCGAAAATGCCGACCATCGTCCTGGCGCACGCCCCGTTGATGGGCAGTTACAAGCCCGCACCCGACGGGGGTGGCCTGTCACCGTTCCAGGCCACGGTTCAGCCGGCCGAAGAGTTCGCCGACATTCTCCGCGACAACCCGCAGGTTTTCCTCTGGGTTGCCGGCCATCGGCATGCGACACCGAACACGAAGTCCTACCTGTCGCACAAAAAGGTGGGGCGGGTGTCGACCGTGCGCACGCCGAACATCAAAGCCAAGACCGCGTGGTTTCTCACGCTCGAGTTGCAGCCGAAAGCCGTCGTTGTCCGCACCTACGATGCCAAGAACAAGCGGTTCCTCCGCAAACTCGACCGCCATTTCCGCCATGGCATGAAGATCGCCGCCCCGCAGCCGGCCGCCGACCCCGACCCGGCCGATGACGGCGACGACGACGATGTCGCCGACACCACCCCCGACGCGGAACCGGCCGTTGACACCAGTGCCGAAGATGATCCCGACCCGGCCAACGGCGATGACGACGACACCGAGACCGGCGTTGCCGATCCGACCGGCGAAACGGCCATCGCCACCGGAACCGACAGTGGAGCGAGCACGGGCAGTGGAACGGGAACCCAGGTCGACACGACAGCGGCGACGCCGACAGCCACCGCGACGGTTCAGCCGCCGACCGTCACCCAACCCGACCCGGGCAACTTCATCAAGGCCTGGGCGCAGTGGCTGCGCACGTTCTTCGACCGGTTGCGCAACCTGTTCGACCGCTGGCTCGACGCGCTCCGCGGCACCGCCACGGCCTCACCAACGACCATCATCGAGGAGCAATAACGCGCCCGGGCACGGGGCAAACCCTCGCCCGCGACTCTGTTGTTCTTTGTATTTACACGCCGGGCGAGGGTTTTGCCGGCCCTGTCGTTGCGCTGCCGGCACCGGGCACAGGCCCTGCCTTCTGGGCCAGCGCCCGCTCGAGCTGGACGATCTGCAACATCTGCTTTTTCGCGGCCGAACGACTGACCTCGAGTTTTTTCTCGAGGTCGCTGCGTTCCCGATCGACCTCTTCCATTTGCAGCAGCAAGAAATCACGACACTCCTGAAACATCGCCAGGCGCTGGTCGAGATCGGAGAGGCGCTTCTCGAGGTGCGCCAGCTTCACGCGCGCCAACGACGCTTCGGCAACCTCGTCGGGCGACGGCATCGCGCTGTTGGCGACCGTTTTCGCCGCCGGTTCGGGTACCGGGGAGACCAACGGGGGTTTCGGAGCAGCGCTTTCGCCGGTTTCACCGGGAGCGGCGAGCCCGGCATCGCCCATGGCTGCGATCATCGCCCCCATGTAACCGTCGATCATCGCCGCGTGCTGCTGAATGACGGTGATGAGGGCGTGCACCTGGCCGATGACCTCTTGCTTGGTGTTGCGGGTCTGAAACCGCGGAATCTGGTGACGCAGTTGCGCCATCAGCGTTTCGAGCACCTGCCGGATCGGCCTGAGGGTTTCGAACGGATCGGCACCCATGCGTAATTCGTCCTCTCTTGTATTTATATCGCGGGGCCGGTCAGGCGATCGACCCCGCCGCAAGTCTGCAGCACCGGTCAGTTGCGCATGGCATGAATCGGCGCTGGGATCCGGCCACCGCGACGCACGAAGCGCGCCGGCGATGAGCGCAGCACGTCCATGATCGGACCGCCACCAAGCAACCCGCCGAAGTCGACCCACTCGCCGGCTTTCTTGCCGGGCACCGGGATCAGACGGACCGCCGTGGTCTTGTGGTTGACCATGCCGATAGCCATCTCGTCGGCGATGATGCCAGCAATGACCTCGACCGGCGTATCGCCGGGAATCGGCACCATGTCGAGACCCACCGAGCACACCGAGGTCATCGCCTCGAGTTTGTGTATGTTGAGCACACCCGCCTCGACCGCGCGCACCATGCCCGCGTCTTCGGTGACCGGGATGAACGCACCCGACAGACCGCCCGCATAGGTGCAGGCCATGACCCCGCCCTTCTTCACCGCATCGGTCAACAGGGCGAGAGCGGCCGTACTACCGTGGGCTCCACAATGCTCGAGCCCCATCGCATGCAGGATGTCGGCCACCGAATCGCCTTCGGCCGGGGTCGGCGCCAACGCGAGATCGATGACGCCGAACGGAATGCCCAGAATCTTGCTCACTTCGCGCCCCACGAGTTCGCCCACCCGGGTGATCTTGAAACTGGTTTTTTTGATCAGTTCGGACAGTTCGCCGAACGGCAAAGGCCCGCTATTGGCCAGTACCGCCCGCACGACGCCGGGCCCCGAGATCCCCACGTGAATGATCGCCTCGGCCTCGCCGACACCGTGACAAGCACCGGCCATGAACGGATTGTCTTCGGGCTGGTTGCAGAACACCACGAGTTTGGCGCAAGCGAGCGCACCGCTGTCTTTGGTGCGCTGCGCACATTCGACGATGACCTCGGCCATGCGCAATACCGCGTCCATATTGATGCCGGCGGCCGTAGTGCCGACGTTGACACTCGAGCAAACCCGCTTCGTGGCCGCCAGCGCATCGGCGATCGAGTTGAGCAACAACTGATCGCCCCGCGTGAACCCCTTCTGGACCTGGGCGGTGAAGCCACCGATGAAATCGACGCCCAGTTCATGCGCGGCGCGATCGAGCGCCTCAGCCAGCGGCACCAGAGTCGCGCCCTTGCAGGCACCCCCGACCTGCGCGATCGGGGTCACGCTGATGCGCTTGTTGATGATCGGTATGCCGTAACGGCTCTCGACACTCTTGGCGGCCGGCACGAGGCCCGTCGCGGTACGCATCACCTTGTCGTAGATCTTGTTGGCACAGACGGCAACATCTTCGTGCACGCACTCTTTGAGCGAAATGCCCATGGTCACAGTGCGAATGTCGAGATGCTCGACACCGACCGCGGCAATCGTTTCGAGGACTTCTTCGAGACTGAAGATCGGCATGGTGGTTTCCTGGCCGCCCGTTTACAGGCGATGCATGAACGTGAACACGTTCTCGTGTTGGACGATGACCTTGACCTTCTTTTCTTCGCCGATCTTGGTCAGTCGCGCCTGAAACTCGTTGAACTGGCAGTTCGCCGTGCTGAAATCGACGACCATCATCAGGGCAAACAAACCCTGGAGGATCCGTTGCGTCACATCTTCGATGTTGCCGTTGGCCGCAGCGACCTCTTTGGTCACCTCAGCCAGCACGCCGGGGCGGTTCTCGCCCAGGACGGTGATGATCACGCGCTCTTTACTCTGGTTCATGTGCCAGTCTCCGTGTCAATATAAAGTATTACGAACTTGCCGTGCCGGATCGGGGTATCGGGGGCGTCGCCAGACGCTCGAGCAGATGCTGATCCTGAAGGAATGCCAACGCCATCCGCAAATCGCCCACTTCATCGAGGTGCTCGTGCGTATCGGACCCGAGCACGAGGGTGACCTTGTGCAGGAGCGGCCAATAGGTCGGATCGTCGAACCACCAGTAGTTGCGGGTGCCCGCCACCACCTCGCACCAGACGTTGTTCTTGCCCAACGCCTCGGCGATGCGGTCGAGCGAACAGACCTCGCACATCGGGCCGAGCGCCGGATGCGCGAGCACCAACGGCACTTTGCACACCCCCCGGACCGTCGCGAGTCGATCGATCGCCATGCCGCCCTTGTCGGGTTCGCCGACGTATTCGAGGCTGATGAAATCGAGTTCGTTGAGGCGGTCCCAGGGCAGTTGTTCGATCTTCATGCCGAGCCGGTCTTCGCAGGTGTCGATCTCGAAACCCCACCAGACCAGCGGCGCCTCGGCCTTTTTCGGGGCCTGCCGCTGCTGCAGGCGGGCGACCTGATAGGCCGCAAACGTCGTGTCGAGCCACTCGCGGTAGGTGATTTTCTTCACGATTTTGCGGCTGAAGAAGTGATCGGAGATGCCAACCCACGTCAGGCCCGACCGGGCTGCGGCGTCGATCACCGCGGCGGGGTCGTGCTTCCCGTCGGAGAACGTGGTGTGGTTGTGCAGATTGTGCCGTGTGAAGCCCATAAATGACGGGTCATTGTACCCCCGGCACCCCATCAAGTCAACGCGTTTGCCGGCCTGCGTTTGCCACCCTGTGTGCCACCGTTCGACCGGTTGTTTCGCCCGGCGGGCTCTGCTATGATCTGAGCCGATGACCGACCTCTACCGCGAGGGTCGGTGTCGTCATTGCTAGTGCAGCCGTTCTTCTGGGGTTCACAGGGAGTCACACACCGTGTCCGTTGCCGATCATCACCGGGCGTTGCCGCGTCTGGCGTTCGCCGTCGCGATGCTGACGACCCTGCTTGCCATCCCCTGGTGGGTCGGCGCCCAGACAACCGGGCCCGGGTTGCCGCCGTTGGGCGGGGCGCTCGGCGTCGCCAGCGCCTCCGCCCGGCCCCGACCGCTGCCCGGGCTTTCGTCAATATCTCGTATTGCTTCGATCCCGGCTCCGGCACTGCGGCACGGTGGTTTGGCGCCGGGGGGGTTCAATCCGCTGGGGCTGGCCTCGGCAGCGCGGTCCATGGGTCTGCCGCTGACGCCTCCCGCGCAGTTCGTCTCGCCGGCCGCCGCCCAGGCCCTTATTGCCAGCCTGGCCCGCGGCGGGCTCGTGCCCGCCCAGTGGGCCGCGCCCGATTTCGATCCGGCCGCCCTCCCCCCGGCCAGCCTGGCCCAGGCGATTGCCCGGTTGCCGGCGCCGGCCAAGGCGGCCCTCGCGTCGGCCCTGCCGATGCTCGCCCATTTTCTCACCGCCACCGACCCGCTCAGACTCGTGCCGGGCCTGCCGCGTACCTTACCCGGCAGCATACCGCCGGCGCTCACGGCATTGGCCGGCCTGGTCAACACGTCGATCGCGGGTTCGGGGGCGGCCGGCCTTGCCGGTCTCGTTGCCTCGGCTCCGGTCGCCTCCAGCCCGGCCGCTTCGGTGAGCCTGGCTCTCGCCAGTGCGGCGAGTCGCCTGCTCGGCCTGCCCAGCAATCCCACCGGCCCGATGGCGACCAGTGCCATCGAGGCACGCACGGCCAGCGAGAGCAAGAAACCGCCACGGGAGACCGGGCATCTGCTGCCGGGTTCGTCACCGGCCCCCGAGTTTGCCGACTGGGATTTTCGCGACCCCGGCCTGGGAACCGCGCCCGAAACGGTGATCACCGCCGACCACATGAACATTCTCGACAAGATGGTCGAACTGGTCGGCAAGGTGCGCGCCGTGCGCGACCTCGACATCCTCACCTGCAACAAAGCGCTGGTGCGCAACAGTCCGCAGTGGATGCTGGCCACCGGCACACCGCGCCTGTTCCGCAAAGAACAGATCCTCGACAAAAAGACGACGCGCGAGACGACGATCGACGCGGGCAACATGGTGTGGGACAGCGTTACCCGCACGCTCAACGCTTCTCCGGGTGTCGTCATCACCATCGACGAGCGCACCTGGGACCTGGCCACCCATACCTGGACGATCCTGACCGCCGACGAAATGACCGGCTGGCCCGATCAAAAACAGGCCCGTCTGACCGGCACGGTGACCATGAAACAGGAGCGCAGTTATGGCCGCGGCCGGCGACTCGACTACGACCAGATGAAACACAATGTAGTACTTTCCGGTGACGCCTACGTCGAGACCGATGTCTGGAACGAGAAGAAAAGGCTCTATGAGAAGCGTTCGGTTGAGGGCAATACAATCAATTACGATCTGACCACCAAAGCGTGCTCGTCACAGTGACCGGCACGGACGGCAGCCCCAGGTTGGCGCGCCGCATGGCAATGCCACCACGAAGCAGGAAAAAAACATGAACAGTTCCGACCAAGCGAACCCCAACAAACCCGGCGACGCGGAGCAACCTCCCGCCGCCCCCACCACGACGCCCAGCCAACCCACGCCGCCCGCAGCCACCGACGCGCCGGACCAGGTCATGCCGGCCGGCAGCACCGTCTACCGCGGCCTGACCCTCGACGCGTTTCAGTTGCGCGCCATCGCCGCCATCGAGAGCGGCCGCTCGGTCGTGCTGGCGGCACCGACCGGGTCGGGCAAGACGCTGGTGGCCGAGTATCTCATCGACAAGTTTTTGCGCACCAACCGGCGGATCATCTACACGTCGCCGATCAAGGCCCTGTCGAACCAGAAGTTCCGCGATTTCTCAGGACTGTATCCCGACAAGGTCGGCATCCTGACCGGTGATGTCGTGATCAACCGCGAGGCACCGGTGTTGATCATGACCACCGAGGTCTATCGCAACATGGCGATCGAAGACCCCGATGTCATACGTGATGTTGCTTATGTCATCTTCGATGAGGTTCATTATCTGGGCGATCTCGAACGCGGCACGGTCTGGGAGGAATCGATCATCTTCGCGCCCAAGGGCACAAAGTTCCTCGCCCTTTCGGCGACGATTCCCAACGCCGACGAGCTGGCGGCCTGGATCGGCGCGGTCTCCGAGCAGAAGATCGAGGTCATCAGCCACGAAATCCGCGCGGTGCCATTGAAGTTCCAGTATTACTTCCAGAACAGCCTCTGGTATTACAAAGATCTCGCCAAGCGGCTTGCCCGGCCCAGTTCCGAGGGCGGTGACGACCCACGACGGCGACGACGCACCCGCGGCGACGAAGGGCAACGGTATATCGAGGTGGTGCAGCAACTCGCTGGGCGCCAGCAACTGCCGGTGCTCTATTTTGCTTTTTCACGCATGTTGGTCGACAAGATGGCCGGCGAGGCGGCGAAGCGCTTCGATTTCACCAACGCTGCCGAAAAACGCGAAATCAATACATTGTGCAGAGAGACGCTCGAAAAGTACAACCTCAGCGAGTTCGAGTCGGCCGTGAGCCTGACCCAGGAGCTCGAGCGCGGCGTCGGCCGGCATCACGCCGGTCTGTTGCCGCAACTGAAGGAACTGGTCGAGGTGCTCTTCTCGCGGCGGCTCCTGCAAGCCCTGTTCGTCACCGAAACGTTTGCGGTCGGTGTCAACATGCCGGCCCGTTCGGTGGCGTTCGATGCGCTCAAGAAGTTCGACGGCCGCTCGTTCCGGCCGATGAAGACCCTCGAATTCTATCAACTGGCGGGGCGCGCGGGGCGCCGCGGCATCGATCCGGTGGGTTATGTCGTCATCCCGCACCTGCCACGCGATCTCGAATGGGACGAACTCGACGCCATCGTCAACGGCAACGTCGAGAAGCTCAACAGCGCTTTCGACCTGTCGTTCAACAGCGTGCTCAACCTGTACACCCAGCACCCGCACGACGAGGTGCGCACCATCCTCAAACGCAACTTCGCGCAGTTCCAGGCGAACAAGCACATTCCCGAGCTGGCGCGCAAGGTCGAACGGCTGCGCATCGATTACGAGGCGGCACTGCCGGAGTGCCACATGCCCGAGCACGACCTCGATGCATTCATGGCGTTTCAAGAGAAGAAACGACAGATCCTCGATACCATGCGGGCCCAATTGGGCCAGACCAAGAAAGGCATGCGTGGTCGCAAGCAGCGCGGCATCATGCACAAGATCAAGGGCGATGCCAACATCAAGGCCGCGGCATTGCGCGAGGAGGAAGACCGGTTCCTCTGCGGCCAGTGCAAACAGAAGGGCAAGTGCCTGCACCTGGCGTTCCGCGCCCTCAAGGTCAAACGCAAGCTCGATCAATCCGCGACCATGCTCGAGCAGGTCGAAGAGATGCAACTGCCGATCTACGAAGAGAAGATCAAGCAGATGAAGACCATGGGCTACCTCGACGAAAACGGCATTCTGCCACGCGGCCAGTTTGCCGCCAAGATCCACACGGAGGAGATCGCCGTCGCCGAACTGTATTTCCAGGGCTACTTCCACGAGTGGGACGAACACGAGATCAATGCGTTGCTCATGGCCGTCGTCTATGAGGCGCGAAAAAACACGGTAATAGTACCTCCCCCGAAGGGGCAGGCCCTCGACCGCCTGCGGGATGCCCGCAACTTTCTGCGCAGCCTGTCGATCCGCCACCCGTTCATCAAGCCGCTCGATATCCGCTTGTCATTGGTGATGTGGTCCTGGAGCAAAGGCGCGCAGTTCGACGATCTGCTGCCGATGACCGATCTGCCCGAGGGCGACCTGATCCGCCAGTTCCGTCAGGCCATCGACCTGTGCCGGCAGATTCGCGAGGCGACCGACGATGCGATGTTGCGCAGCAAGCTCGCGCGCTGTCTCGAGTTGATCAACCGCGACATCGTGCTCGCCACCGAGTTGCGAGACTGATGCGGGACGGGCGGGTGGGCATGGCCGAGACCAACTGCGCGCTCCCACCGGTCCTCTGCGCCACGCCGGACGACACGGCGGCGCACGGGGCCGGGATTGCGCGCACGATGCCCCAGCAACTCATCCTGCTGCACGGCGACCTCGGCGCCGGCAAAACCCTATGGACCCGAGGGTTCGCACACGCCCTCGGGTACGCCGGCCCGGTCACCAGCCCGACCTTTACCGTCTTGAACGAGTATGTCATCGGGGCGACCCGCCTGTGGCATCTCGACCTCTACCGTATCGGCTGCTTCGAAGAGGTGTGGGATCTCGGCCTGTTCGAGGCGCTCGAGCGCGGCCTGCGCTGCGTCATCGAGTGGCCCGAACGCGTGCCCGAACTGAGCCGGTTCGACCATCTGCACATCGACATCCGGGTCGGCGATGACGGCACACGGGCAATCACCTGCCGCGAGCACCGCGAGGTCTCGCCATGACCACGATCGGTCCGCGCCGCATGGGCGCAGGGCCCGGTTGCCCCAGCGATGGGGGGCGTGAACCGCGGGTTGCGCGTCGCGCCACCGCCCTGCCGAGAGACCGGGTTAACAGAAAGACATACGTTATATGTATCTTTGGCTGGTGACGTGGGAGAGCTGTAAACCATGAATCGCAAACCGCTGGTTTTTCTCGACGGGTCTCGCACTACGGTTGTGGGTTATGCCGCGGGGGAGGCTGGTCCGCCAACATACCGGGCCTGGGACACCCGCTTCGACCTGTCGGCACGCTTACCCGCCTTCTTCGACGAACTGCTGACCGCCGCCGGCACCCACCTCGACGACCTCGGCACCCTTGCGGTCGGGGTCGGTCCCGGTTCGTTGACCGGCCTGCGCGTCGTCGTCGCCTTCATGCGCACGCTGGCGCAAATGCGCAATCTGCCGTTGATCGGCGTCGATCGTTTTTCCTGGGCAGCCGTCGCCCTGACACACCAGAATGTGACCGGACGCGTGCGCCTCGTGGTGCCGGCGTTCTCCGGGCAGTATTACATACGCGATATGACACTCGGTGCCGACCGTGCCACGCACGACCACAGCACCCCGGCGCTGCAGACGCCCGATACCCTTGGTGCCGACGGACTCCCGGTCTGGGTCGTCGATGGCGAGCCAACGTTTTCGGGAGCGGCGGGATGCATTGCCCCAGACGCCGCTGCTCTGGCGGCGTTGCTCGAAGTGGCCGCACCGGAACCCATTCTTCAGGTGGCGCCACTCTATGTGGTGCCGTCGCAGGCCGAACTCACCTGGATGCAGAAGCACGGCCATACCCAACCCCTGCCCGAGGCCGTGCGAAAATGAGCGGCGTGGCGCCCCATTTTTCGCGCGCCACCCTGGTCGATTCCCTGCCCGGATTGATCGAGTTCGCCGGCGAATACTATGCACACGGCACGGCATTGTTTCTCATGGGTTTGCTCGATCAGCCACCGCAGGCTTTGACCATTGTCAGCCCGCGACGGCGGCGTGGCCGCACCCTCGACGGGCACGAGATCGTTTTCGTCACCTTGCCGAAAAGTCGCCTCGAACCAACCCAGACGCTCGACATCGACGGCCGCGAGATCCCGGTGTCGACACCCGAGAAGACACTCGTCGATCTGCTCGCCCTGCTCGATCACGCCCCGCCCGCCGAGCGCCTCGCCCAACTGTTCATCGATGTTCCGTACGACGCCGACACCGTGATCAGTCTGGCGCGGCAAACCTCCGACTCGGTCTTGAAGCGGGCATCCTGGTGGTTGGCCTACGCCGGCCGACTGCGTCACGCGCAGATCCCGTTCGCCGAGTTCACCGCCACGCCGGTGCGTCTCGATCCACGCAGCGACGGGCCCAAGTCGGCATGGGACGGACGATTCCGCCTCAAGGTGCCGACCGGGCTGTTGACGACGCCGCGCCCCACCGCCCGCACGCATCTGCCGGTGGCCGTGGCCGATTGGCTTGAACTCGTGTCGACACCGGCGTTGCACGCACTGGTGGCTGAGCAGGCGCAGATCGTCATCCGCGACGACCCCACCCCGCGGGCACGCCGACTGCTCGACGCCTTTGCCGGCACGTTCATTTCCGGTGCCGATAGCAATACATTTGATGCACTTCTGGCCGGCCACGCCCGCATCGTGCACGGCCGCGGCGGGCCGCACGCGGCGCCGCGCTGGCTCAATCACTGGCTCGAAGGCCGTCTGCAGAAGCAGGGGTCGGTTGCGACTGCGCTCGGCGCGCGACGCGGAGAGCTGCCCCGGCAACGCGAGGTCATCGCCTGGGTCGGTCGTCATCTGGCCACCACCGACCTGGAACGCCTGGAATCGGCCCTGTTGCTAGGTTACCGGCTCGGGTTGGGCACGCC
>CAZADH010000056.1:0-5616 GCA_964483805.1 uncultured bacterium | reverse complement strand
GAGGCCACGGTTCTGACGATTGCCCAGGCCGAGGTGGCGCGCGGCCACGCCCTGGCCGTCCGCACCTGCATCACCGCCACCCGGGCCCTCACCAGGGCCGGTGCCAATGCCGACGCCCTGGCCATGATCGACCGCGAGCGGCGCCGCCTCGACATCGCGCGGCCGCCGGCCGATCAGGCGGAGATGGCCTACACGGCCGGCAACATCCTGCGACGCCTCGGACGCTTCGCCGACGCCGAGACCGAACTTAACAACGCCCGGCAGCTCTTTGCTACCGCCGGTTCGCAGCGCGGCTTCATGATGGTCGAGGCGGCGCTGGGCTGCATGGCCATGACGCGCGGCAACGCGCTGGCCGCCCGCCATCACCTGCGCACGGCGGCGGCGGCGCTGCCGGCCCGCGGCGCGCGCCAAGCCCGCCTGACCATCTGGACATCGCTAGGCCAGACCGAGTACGGCCTCGGGCGACTGCGCCGTGCCATCGAACTGTACGGCCGCGCGCTGCGGTTGAGTCCGCCGCGGCGCACCGCCACCGGTGCCGACCTGCTTCGCGTCGAGCGCGCCAAGGCACTGCTTGCGCTCGGCGAGATCCCGCGGGCCCACACCGACCTGCTGGCAGTGCTGCGGCCACGGCGCGAACCGTGGGCGACCCCCACCGGGATCAGCGCCGCCGCCCTGATGGCCTGGACCTGCCAATTGCTGGGCCAGGACGGTGCCGCCCGCACCTGGTGGACTTCGATCGACACCGGGGTGGCCCGCATCGGTGAACCCCGGCTTGCTTATATCGTCGGCTTCATTCGCGGCAACAGCCGCCGTTTTGCCGGCGATCTCGCGGGCGCCCTGACCGAGTATCGCCATCAGTTGCCCACCGTTGCCGCGTTGCGCATCGCCGAAGCCGACTGCTGCGGACTGTGGTGGCACATCGCCGGCTGCGAGTCGGTTCTGGGCAAACCCGAGGCCGAACTGAGCCTGCGCCGCGCCCGCGCCGGTTTTCTCGCCCGCCCCGGCCTGCCCGAGGCCGATCTCGCCGAGATTTTCACCGCCGCGCGCTTCGCCGGCACGCCGCTCGCGGCCGGCATCGATCTCGATCGGCACCTCGCCGCCGCCCTCGCCAACGGCATCTACGACCCGTTCTGGGCCTGGTATGCGGCCGATCTGCTCGCCCTCGGGCATGCGGCCGGCGAACGGTTCGTCGCCAACCATCTGCGCCGCACGCCGCACGCCGCCGTGCAGCAACTGGTGGCGCGCACCCCCCGTCTGCGCAAGATCGTCGACCGATTCAGCAATACAATTGACAACACCCTCGCCGGCCTGACCTGGTGGAGCCCGCAGGGAACCCGACGGTTCGACATCCCATCCTACGACCGGTGGCGCGTCGGGGTGGCCAACGCCACCTTGAGCATCGACGGTCCGGGCGGGGTGATCGCCTGCGACGGGCGCCGCAGTCTGTTCACGAGCGGGTCGCTGGTTCACGGCATGCTCGCGAACCTGGTGGCGGCGTGGCCGCACGCCATCGCCACCACGGCGCTGTTTCCGGCGGTCTGGGGGTCGCCCTTCGATCCCGAGATCGATCCGCCGGCGTTGAAGACCGCGCTCTACCGCGTTCGGCGCGCACTCCGCTCGGTCAAACCCGGGGCCAACGTGCAGCTCGAGGCGACCATCGACAAGTTCGGCGCCTTGCGCCTGGTCGTTCCCGGCGCCTGGGAAGCCGTGTTCTGAACCGGCCGACGACGGCGATTTGCAGCCGTCGCGCCATTCGGGTAAAGTGGGCGCCATGCTGACTCTGGGCTTCGAATCCTCGTGTGACGACACCTCGGTGGCGTTGGTCGCCGACGGCACCCGCGTCGTCGCCAACCTCATCAGCAGCCAGATCGAGATCCACCGCCGGTTTGGCGGCGTCGTGCCGGAAGTCGCCAGCCGCAAACATCTCGAGGCGGTCACGCCGATGCTCGGCGAGGTTCTCGCGATCGCGCGCGACGCGGGCGACCCCATCGGCCGGGTGGCGGCGACGACCGGGCCCGGCCTGCTCGGCGCGCTGCTGGTCGGCATGAGCGCGGCGAAGGCCGCCGCCCTGGCGTTGCGCATCCCGTTCGTACCGGTGAACCATCTCGAAGCCCACCTGAGTGCGGCATTCCTCGGTGCCGGCCGCGCCCCGACGTTCCCATTCGTCGGCCTGGTCGTGTCGGGCGGGCACGCCCTGCTGACCCTGAGTCACAGCCACCGCCAGATCGAGATCATCAGCCAGACCCACGACGACGCGCCCGGCGAACTGTTCGACAAGATCGCGCGAGTCCTCGAACTGGGCTATCCGGGCGGTCCGGTCATCCAGAAAACGGCGACCGCGGGCAACCCGAAACGCTACGCCTTGCCGCGCCCCATGGCCGACCGGCCCGAAGCCATGAGTTTCTCGGGTCTGAAGACCGCCGTGTTGAACCTGATGCGCACCGAGGGCGACCGCCTCGTCGTTGCCGACCTGTGTGCTTCGCTCCAGGAGGCGGTGTGCGACACCCTGGCGCAGAAGGTCACGGCGGCGCTCGGCCGGCATCGGCCGCCGTTGCTGGTGTTGGCGGGTGGCGTGGCCGCAAACCAACCCCTGCGCGAACGTCTCGCGCAGGTCGCCGCCGCGCACGGATGCGAGTTTCTCGTGCCGCCCCTGGTGCTGTGCACCGACAATGCGGCGATGATCGCCGCCAACGGTCACTGGGTCGCCGACAGCCACCGCGACCTCGACGGTCTGACCGTCAACGCCAGTGCCAACTGGGCCATCGGCGCCCCGATTCCGACATGAGCAATACAATCGACAACAAGATCAAATTGCTCCCCGACGACGTCATCGACAAGATCGCCGCGGGCGAGGTCGTCGAGCGACCGGCCTCGGTGGTCAAAGAATTGCTCGAGAACGCCATCGACGCCGGGGCCCGCCGCATCGAGATCGAGATCAAAGACGCGGGCAGCAAACTCATCGAGATCAGCGACGACGGTTGCGGCATGACCGCGACCGATGCCACGCTGGCCCTCAAGCGTCATGCCACCAGCAAGATCACCTCGGAAGCCGACCTCGAGCGCCTCACTTCACTGGGTTTTCGCGGTGAAGCGCTCGCCAGCATCGCCTCTGTGTCACGCCTGACGCTGACCACGCGACATGCTTCCGAAGACGTCGGCGTGCGGTTGCAGGTCGAAGGAGGCCAGGCACGCGGCATCGAAATGTGCGCCCGGCCGCCGGGCACGATGATCCAGGTGCGCAACCTGTTCTTCAACGTGCCGGCCCGCCGCAAGTTCCTCAAGAGCGACACCACCGAGATGAGCCACATCAGTGACCTCGTCTGCCACCTGATGCTGGGTTGGCCCGAAGTTGCCGTGCGTTTCACGCGCAGCAACCAACTGGTCGTCGCCAGTTCCGGTTCCGGCAATCTTATTGACGTTGTATTGGCAATATATGGCGTCGACGTCACCCGGTCGCTGGTACCGTTGAACGCCCCCGCTTCTGTGGCCGAGCGGGGCGCGCGCCTCACCGGCTTCATCTCGCCGCCCCAGATGGCCCGCACCGGCGCCCGGTTCATGACCTTCCTGGTCAATCGTCGCTTCGTGCGCTCACGTCTCCTGCAGCAGGCGGTGGCCAAGGCTTTGTCGTCGTTCTTCCCCAAGGGGCGCTACCCGATCCTCGTTCTCGACCTGCGTCTGCCCCCCGAAGCGGTCGATGTCAACGTGCACCCGGCCAAGACCGAGGTCCGCTTTCGCGACGAGGGCTGGATCTTCGGCACCGTGGTCGAGACGCTGCGCCGCTCGCTGTCGGGCCTCTCGCTGGTCGCCGACCCGATGACGGCGGCCACCGAAGCGGAACCACCAACATCCGCCGGAGACGACGCCGAAGGCGATGATGCCGCCACTGCCGCCGTGCCGGGAGGACGGGGTCCGGCGTCGGCGCCACGCGCCACGGGATCGCTGCCGGGTTTCGACCATCACCGGGCCCAGGCCGACGCCGATGAAGAGCCGACGAGCCGCGACGGGACGGCATCTTCTTCCCCGGGCATCCGGCAATACACCCTGAACCCGGGTCTGGTTGCCGGTGACGACAGCGAAAACACAGCAATACATCATCCATCTTCGGTCAGCGCCGACCGTCATCCGGCGCCAGCGTTCGAACCGGTGACCTCGTTGTCGGCGCCGCGGCTGCTGGCCCAGTACCGCAACACCTATTTTCTCGGCGAAGACCGTGACGGCCTGTTTCTCGTCGATCAACACGTGGCCCATGAGCGGGTGCTGTTCGACACGCTCACCGTCACCTACCGCGAGCAGAAGGTGTTGAGCCAGCCACTGCTGTTCCCGTTGCACCTGCAGTTGTTGCCGTCCGAGCGTCTGCTCCTGGCCAACCATGGCGACGAGTTTGCCCAACTCGGCTTCACGGTGCGCCAGGCGGAAGACCACCAGTATTACCTGACGGCGATCCCGGTCATGGGGCGCGACACGCTCGAGCCCGACGCGATTCAGGCGCTGCTCACCGAGCTGCTCAACGGTTGGGAAGGCCGAGGCTTTGCCGAGGTCAAAACCGACCTGCTCAAGACCATGGCCTGCAAGAGCGCGGTCAAGGCCGGGTCGCCACTGTCCGTCGCCGAAATGGAAGCATTGTTCGAGCAACTGCTGGCCACCGCCCATCCCTTCACCTGCCCGCATGGCCGGCCAATCATCACCCGTCTTGCGCACAAACGCATCGAGCAGGCCTTCCTGCGCGGCTGACCGGTGAACGCGCCACTGCCCCTGCTCGTTGCGGTGCTCGGCCCGACCGCCTCGGGCAAGACCGGGTTCGCGGTGGCCCTTGCCCGGGCCGTTGGCGGCGAGATCATCAACTGCGACTCGCGCCAGGTCTACGACGAGATGAGCATCGGCACCGCCCGGCCCGCCGCCGGGGAACGCGCCGACGTGCCCCACCATCTGTTCGGGATCATCACGCCCAACCGCCAGTTCTCGGCCCACGACTACCGCGCGGCGGCGCTCCATGTGCTGCACGATGTATGGACACGCGGTCGCCTGCCCATCCTCTGCGGCGGCACTGGCCACTATCACGAAGCCCTGACCCTTGGCCTGCCGCCGGCGCCGCCGCCCGATCCCCGGTTGCGCCACGAACTCGAGCAATTGCTGCACGACGGCGGGTGCGCGGCGCTGCAAGAACGGTTGCGCCGCCTCGATCCCGGCGCCCTGGCCATCATCGATATCAACAACCCCCGCCGACTCACCCGCGCCATCGAACTGATCACGGCGCTGAACCTGCCGCTGGCCGAGATCCGCGCCCAGCGCGTGCCGCTGCCGGCCCGCACCGAAAACCTGTTGATCGCTCCCGACCGGGATTCACTGAACCAGCGGATCAACGCCCGCGTCGCCACGATGCTGGCCGCCGGGCTCGAGGCCGAGGTGCGCGCATTGGTACAGCGGTACGGCGAGGCCGCCCCGGGCCTTACTGAGACGATCGGGTATCGCGAGTGGCTGCCCCACCTGCAGTCCGCCACCGTCGATCACCGGGCGGTGGCCGAGGCGATCGCGCTGGCCACCCGGCAATACGCCCGGCGGCAGTTCACCTGGTTCAAGCGGTCGCCGGGCGGTCCATGGCTCGACCCCACCAACCCC
>CAZADH010000055.1:12606-26018 GCA_964483805.1 uncultured bacterium | reverse complement strand
TGTATTCTCGGGTCAAGGCGGCGCCCGCCCTGGCCGAGCTGGGTATCGAGCTGGTCTCGTTGTATCTGACCTCGGTCAAGCCGACGCCCGAGATGGCCAAGGCGCTCGAGGCCGAATACCGCGAGAACCTGCAGACCAAGGCCGACCAGGCGATCTACCAGCGGCGGGCACTGGCGGTCGAACAGGAGCGGCGCATCAAAGACAACGAGCTGACCACGGCGATCGAACTCGAGCAGAAGCGGCAGCACCTGGTGCAGCTCGAGGGCGAGAACGCCATCCGGCAGGCCGAGGCCGAGGCCAAGGCCACGGCGATCAAACTCGGCCCGTACAAAGATCTGCCGCCGGCAACGCTGTTGGCGATGTCGATGAAGGGCATGGCCGACAATGCCGGCAAGATCGGCAACCTGACGATCACGCCCGAGTTGATGGCATCGTTGCTGCCCAAGTGAGTCGGGTCGCGCCGTGCGAGTCGATCGTCGTCGTCACACGACAGACGCAACTCGAAGAATTGACGCTGCGGTTTGGCACGCGCGGGCAGGCGCGTTTCTATATCCAACAGCAGGCGCTGCAACGCGTGGCGGTGGCGCCCGAGAACAAGAAGACGGCCGCGGTCGATGCGGCGGCCGCATTCGCGCCGTTCCAGGCGGCTCACGACACCTACCGGGCGGCGGTTGACCACATCGTCGGGCGGATCCCGCGCGGCGTCAAACACCAGGTGATCGAGCGCTCGTTTCTGCCTACGTTCAAGTTTGGCGAACGCGACCTGGTGATCGTCATCGGGCCCGACGGGTTGGTGGTCAATACGGCGAAATACGTGCAGCATCAGCCGATTCTGGCGTTCAACCCCGATCCGAGTCATATTGATGGTGTATTGCTTCCCTTCGCGCCGCGCGAAGCCGAGCTGTATATTCTCGTCGCTCTGGCCGGCACGGTGCCGACCCGGGCATTGGCGATGGTGGCGGCCCGTCTCGACGACGGTCAGGAGCTGCTTGCGGTCAACGACCTGTTCATCGGCGCCCGTTCACATGTCTCGGCGCGGTATCGCCTCGAGCTGCGCGGCATCAGCGAGAACCACATTTCGAGCGGCATCATCGTCTCGACCGGCGCCGGCTCGACCGGTTGGCTGCAATCGGTGGTCACCGGTGCGTTTCGCGTGACCAGCGGGGTCAACGGTCGCCATGAACCGGAACCGCCGCTCGACGCCTACCGGCGTGAGTGGTCGAGCAATAAACTGTATTTCGCCGTGCGCGAGCCGTTTCCGAGCCGGGCCTCACAGACCCGCATCGTCTTCGGCACGCTCGAGCCGGGCGAATCGCTGCAGATCGGGTCGCAGATGGCCGATGGCGGGGTGATTTTCAGCGACGGAGTCGAGGCCGACCACCTGACCTTCAACTCGCCGGCCCTCGCGACCATCGCCCTGGCCGATCGCCACGCCAACCTGATCGTGCCGGCGTAGCCGGTCGGGTGGCGGTGCGACTCAGTCGTGTCTGAACAGTCCGGTGAGCAGACGTTGCAGCAGGCTGCGCGGAGGCCGCAGGGGAATCAGGTTCTCGACGGCGGTGTAGCGGCGTTTGCGTTTGATCACCGCGTAACCGTGCCAACTCTCCGACAGTCCCTCGTAACGGGTGCCGTCGCGCGAACTGCTGTGCCACTGGTGGTGGTGGCCAAACACCCAGATCGGGACCCGCAGGTGACGCGCGAGGTCAAAGCCGCGCGGGAAGCCGGGGGGGCCGAGGTGGTCGAACTGCGGCGAGCCGGCGATCGGCAGGCCCCGCGGGCAATCGTGCCCGACCAGGTAGTCGACCGACCCGGGGGCCAGCCTGAGACAGCGGTCGATGTCGGCATCGCGGATGACCGATGCCGGGGGCGTCAAGAGCGGGTTCATGTAGGAGGCGCCGCCGAAGCCGAGAAAGCGGATGCCGTCGATGATCCGCACCTCGCCACGCGGCAGGTGTGTGAAGTGTTGCCGGTAGGTCTCGTTCAGGGTCGTGAAGTGGGCGAAGTCTTCGTGATTGCCCTCGACATAGTAGACGGGGCGAAGGAAACGGCTCCCCTCGGTCACGAAAAAGCGCTGCAGCGGCCCGGAAAACAGGCCGAAGTCACCGGTGACGACGACGCTGGTCACGGTTTCGGCGAACCGAGCTTCGGCGTGGGCGATCTGGGTGTTGATCAGGCCGAACCGCGAGTGAACGTCGCTGATGAGCAAGATCACAGGCTCGACACGTTGCCGGTGAAGTCGTGGCCCAGTTTGTTGTTGAGCAGTCGCATGCGTTCGCAGACCTCGCGCAGGACCCGGCGATCGATGGTGCTCAGTCGGGCGGGTTCGATGTAGTTGTCGGCCGGGCGATTGTCGTCGAGCGCCTCGATCTGGCTCTGGATGCGCATGCCCATCAGCCAGGTGTAACACTGCCCGAGTTCGGCACGGTCGGCCGGAGTCAATACATTGTGTGACACCAGGCCGTCGAGCCGGTCGGCGGTGCGGGTGGCCGTCATCTGGTGCCGAAGTGCGTAGATGCGGGCAAAATCGACGATCGGTGCCATGACCACCTTGAGGTCGAGCACCTGACGGTCGGTGACCTTCGGGTCGCCGACGAACTCGCCGAACAGGCCGATGGGCGGTTGGTTCTGTTGCAGATTGTGCGCGAGAATGCTGAGAAAACGCGGCTCACCGGCGATCAGGTGCCACAGCGCGGCATGCAGGCGCGGAACCAGACCCTGCTCATCGATGGCGCCGCGAAAATCGAAGAAGATCTTGGTGTGCAGCAGGTCTTTGGCCGCGACGTTGCTGGTCCAGTCGCCGAACTGGCGGATCCAGGCGCTCATCGGTTGCACCCACTTGGGGTTCTTGGCCATGACGTCGCCTTTGCAATACGAGAAACCGCAGGCGGCCAGCAGGTCGCACACCCGGGCGCCCAGTTGTTCGAACCAGGCGCGGGCCGCCGGCAGCCGGTCGGCCGGCACGTCGTCGAAGACGATGGCGTTGTCCTGGTCGGTGCACAGGGTCTGCTCTTTGCGGCCGGCGCTGCCCATGACCATGAAGGCGAACGGTGCCGGCGCCGGCCCGAGTTCGTCGAGGGAGAACGCGACCGCACGCTGCAGAATCGCATCGGCATTCTCGGAGATCAGGTCGTTGATGAACTCGGGGCGTGCGCCGGTGCGCACCATGGCGCGCACCATCTGCGGCAGACGGCGGTTGCTGCGCGCCAGGTCGCCGGCGGTGCGCGTCGCGGCGATGTCGCGCAAGAGGATCGTCGGCGAGAACCCGGCGATCTGAGCAATCGAGCGGCTCGAGAGGAACCCGGCGAGAGTGCCGTCGTCGCGCCGCACGGCCAGCGGCAGGTAGCGGTTGTCTTCGAGCCAGCGGTAGGCGTTGAACACCAGTTCGCGGTCGGCAATCTCGGCCGCCGTTGTCGTCTCGACGATGGCGGCCACCGGTTGGCGGAGCAAGTCTGGATCGGCGGCGAGTCCTTCGATCAGTTGCAGACGCGTGACGGGCACGGCGCGGGCGGTCGCGGGTGCCGCCGGCGAACCGTCTGATGGCGTGACGGCGAACCCTTCCAGATCGGTCGGGGCGAGCGACTCGAGGACGGTCTCGATCGCCGTCTCGCGGGCAAACTCCGGCATGCGCCGATCGCACACCTCGCCGACGGTTCGGTTGAGAAAATGCAGATTGGCCTCGAGTTCGGCGATGAGGCGGTCTTGCGCCAGTTCTTTGCTGCGCTGGGCGGCGATGTCAGTAGCGACGGCGATGAACCCGTGGCGGTCTTGCATCGCCAGCGGCGACAACGACAGCAATACTTCGCGCTCGCTGCCGGTGCGGGTGCGCAGGCGGGCCTCGTAGCGCAGCGGGGCCTTGTCGCCACGCAGCAACGCCTGGTAATGCGGCCGCCCTGCGGCCCGTTCTTCCTCGGTCGGCACCAGGATCTCTTCGGGAGTGAGTCGGCTGAACTCGTCGAGCGAGTAACCGAGCGTCTGCAGCAATACCTGGTTGGCGTGCCAGTTGGTCGGCCCGAGCGCCATGATGATGCCTTCGCCCGCCGACTGAATGGCGAGGCGGTACCGTTCCTCAGACTGCTTCAGGGCCTCTTCGGCGACCTGCCGCCGCCGCTCGGTGCGGACACTGGCAGTAAGTAAATACAATAGCAATATAGACACCAGTGTCAGCACCGCCAGCGAGATGAGCACGAGGCCGCGGCGGATGGCGGCGATCTCGCTCTGCACGTCGTCGATGTAGACCCCGGTGCCGATGATCCAGCGCCAGGGCGGGAAGGCCTTGACGTAGCTCAACTTGGGGACCACGCGGGTCGCGTCGTCGTGCCACTGCCACATGTAGTCGACGAACCCGGCGCCGGTGCGGCTGGCGACCTCGGTCATCTCGACGAACAGCCGTTTGCCGCTGGGGTCGGTGAAGGTGGCGAGGCACCGGCCCTCGAGATCGCGGCGGTAGGGGTGCACGACCATGCGCGGTTCCTGGTCGGTCACCCAGAAGTAGTCTTTTAGTTCGCGCCCGTAATGCAGGTTGCGGATCTGTTGGATCGCCTGCTGTTGCGCCTGTTCGCGGGTGAGGATGCCGCTGCGCTCGTCGTTCTCGAAACGGGCGAGAATGTTGCAGGCCGACGTGGTCAACTCGCGGATCATCGTGCGCTTCTGCTCGAGGATGGCGCGTTCGAGAGCGGGCAGGATGGCGAAGAAGACGGCCCCGATGAACAGGCCGAGCGACAGGACCACCGACAGGATCGCCCGCAGGGTGAAGGATCTCATGGTATTGTGCTCCGGACCATGATTTCAGTACAGCATTAACCCCGCGGAAATGCCATCGCCACGTCGGAAAAAACGAAACGCGCTGTTCTCGAACATCACATTTTTTTGCCGGTTCGGTTGCGCCGGCGGGTCAGACCCATTATGATACGGGACAGACCGACTCCTCCCGACAAAATTTTCCGGGTCCCGGCACCGGTGGGTGACGTGCAGGAACCCAACAGGAGCGGATCGTTTGCCGTGCCCGAGACGGCGTTTCGGGTCGCCGTTCATGGTGGCAAACGCTCCGACGCCCGTCCAGGGCGAACGAGTCGATCGGCTGGTGGGAATACTCCGTATTGCTCGTGGGTGCAGTCCGTCTGCGCATGGCGCGCAGCCAATCTTTATGACGAGGAGACTGTTTCATGGTTGACGAAGCGAATGTGGTGGCGTCGCCGCCGAATGCCGAGGCCGAGGAGAACTATCGGCGCCGGATGAAACTGGGGTTCTTCCTGTTCACGGTGTTTTTTGCCTTCTACATGTGGGTGGCGGTGATCAACACCGTGCCGTATCGGGAATTCGCGTCGATTCCGGTGATGGGCATGCCACTGGGGATGCTCATGTCACTGGCCGTGTTTCCGGTGTCGTGGGCAATTCTGATTATCTATTTCCTGGTGTGGAGGTAGACAGCGACCATGGAATACCCACTCGTTCTTGGTTTTACCCTGTTCTTCGTGTTCCTGTCGATCGCCGTAACCTACTTCACGCTCAACAAGGGGCAGTCGGCGGCCGAGTTCTACGTCGCCGGCAAAGAGGTGCCGTGGGTCCAGACCGGTATCGCCATGGTCGGCAGTTATCTGTCAGCCGCCAGTTTCCTGGGGGTGGCCGGTGACATCGCGGTCAAGGGCGTCGATCGCATCTGGCTGGCCATCGGGTTCTTTGGTGGCTACATGGCGGTGTTGATGCTCATCGCCGGGCCGTTACGCAACGTCGGCAGTTACACCGTCGCCGACGCGCTGCATCGGCGCTTTCCCGATGACCGCGTCAAGCTGATCGTCATGATCACCACCGTCATCATCTCGACCTTCTACCTGGTGCCGCAGGTGTTGAGCGCGGGCCTGTTGTTTGAGCTGTTGCTCGGTTGGAACTTCGTGCTGGTCACCGTGAGTATCGGTGTGCTCATGAGTGTTTACATCATTTACGGAGGCATGAAGGCGACCCTCTATAACCAGGTCTTGCAGGCGCTGTTCCTGTGGGTGGCCATGGTAATCATCGTCGTCGCGGGCGTGTGGTTGTTCTTCGACGGCAGCATCAACAAGCTGTTCGAAATGGCAGCGCAGGTCGTGCCGCCCAACATCGCCGGTCCGAATGCAGCGGCGGTGGCAGCTTCGGCGGCGGCAGCGAAGGCGGCGGGCGATGCATTGGCGACGGTACCGGCAAGCAACGCCTGGATGATCCCCGCAAGTGCGACCGCAGCGATGGCGGCGGTGCGGCAGGCGATGCCGGATGCGGCGTCGGCGATGACCATCGGCGTGCAGACACCTTCGACCCTGGCGCAGATCAGCACCGTGTTGGCGTTGGTGTTCGGCACCGCCGGTTTGCCGCACATCCTGATCATGTTCTTCACCGTGCCGAGTGCGAAAGCGGCGAAGAAGGCGGTCTTCCTGTGCGTGATCGGGCTGGGCATCTTCTATCTGTGCAGTATCTTCTTGGGCTTCATCACGCTGATTCTCGTCTATCCACAGTTGATGGCCTGGATGGGAGTCGGGAAGATCGGCATGGCCACGAACATGGCCGTGGTCAAGGTGGCCGAACTGATCGGTGGCCAGTGGTTGATGGCGATCTCGACAGCCGGGGCGGTGGCGGCGATTCTCAGTACTTCGGCCGGCTTGATGATCACCGTGGCGTCGTCGATCAGTCATGATTTCTACAAGGTTTATATCAATCGCGAAGCGACCGAGGCTCAAGAGATCAACATCGCCAAACTGACCACGGTGGTGATGTCGACGATCGCGATCGTGCTGGCCTATCTGCTCAAGGGCGAAAACGTCGCCTGGCTGGTCACGCTGGCCTTCGGTATCGCTGCGAGCGCGATCTTCCCGACGATGATCGGCACCTTGTGGTTCAAGCGCTTCACGCGGCAGGCGGCTCTGGCCGGGATGGCGACGGGGTTGGGTATCTCGACCCTGTTCATCATCATGCTGTTGACCGGCGTCAAAGAGTTCATGGGTCTGTCGGTCGTCGGTGGCCCGGGCGTGTTCGGAGTGACGGCCTCGATTCTCGTGGTGATCGTGGTCAGCATGTTCACCAAAGACACCGGCAAAGATGTCGAGGGCTTCTTCGCCCTGGCGCACAAGACCGAGAAAGACTGAACCGCGGTTCGGCGCTGCGGCCTGACAGCCGCAGCGCCGGGTCGGTGAACGGGGGTCGCATCAAAGCGAAATACTGAGTATTGATATCTGTCGCCGGGCCGGTTGATTGCCGGCCGGAACAGCAAACCCCCGGAAGCTGCCTTGCGGCAATCTCCGGGGGTCTGTTGTTTCTGCCCAGTGCCGCGCCGAGACGCGGCTGGGCAAGGGAGTCGGCCTACAGCGCGAACTCTTTGATGTCGGCCTCGGCCAGACCCTGGTAACGCGCCACCTCGGCGGCGAACCGTTCGTTGGTGAGGTGGCCGGTGCTGGTGGCGGTGCGCAGCAGGCGGCCAGGCAGCTTGAGCTCCGACCACTTGAAACCGCGGTCGATGCGGTAGCGGTTCTTCATGGCGTGGGCCCGGCGGGCCAGGCTCATCAACCGATCTTCCGTCCAGCCGGTGAAGCCGAGCGCATTCAGGCCTTCGAGGATGATCTCTTTCGCGTAGACGTTGCGGGCGAACAGGCAGACCACCAGCGAGTTGGGGATCATCCGCCACACGGCCTCTTTATAGATGCCCTTGGTCAGCTCTTCGTCGGTCTTGGGTTGCTGCAGATAGCTCTGATCGGCCGAATACCCGGCGCTGTCGAGGTGCGAGTGGCGCACGCCCGTGGCGTACCCGAGAAATGCGTGCAGGCCGGTGACGTAACCGGCGGCCTCGTTGTTGCCAAACGCGATGGCGTAGTCGCCGCCGCCGTATTTACGTGAGCAATATGCCGAACCCTGCTCGAGATCGCGATAGAACTCGTTGTGGCCGGCGATGATGCGCTTGAGCACCTTCTTGTAGGTGGCCGCGTCGCCGAAATCGAGGATCAATCCGTCGGTCTCTTTCGGCCCGATGAACCCGTGGATGAAGGCATCGACGGCCCACGCCAGGGTGACGCCCATCGAGATCGAGTCCCAGCCTTGCTTTTCGCAGACGAGCAGCAGGGCGAGCAGGTCGTCGCTGCTGCTGATCGACAGGTTGGAGCCCCAGGCGAACACCAGTTCGTGGTCGTACGACACCTTGAAGGTCTTGTAATGATGCTCCTCGGCACTGAACTGCTCGCGCAGGGTGGCCATGTGAATGCAGCCGACCTGGCAGTGCGCGCAGGCAATCTGCTGCGACAGGTGTTTGTCGGCGAAGTGCTCGCCGCTGATGCCGGCCGCACCTTCGAACGAACCCTGCGAGAAGTTGCGGGTGGGCAGGCCGTGGATCTTGTTGAGCGGCAGCACGTTCACCGGTGTGCCCAGTTCGTGGTATTTGCGCATCGTCGGCGACTTGACCACGGTGTCGTAGATCTTCTTGTAGAATACGTTGTATGCTGCTTTGTTCTCGAGTTTCCAGTAGTGGCCGCCGGTGACGACAAACGCTTTGAGGTTCTTGCCGCCCATGACGGCGCCGAGCCCAAGGCGGCCGAAGTGGCGCGACGCATCGACCGTCACGGCCGCGAACGGAGAACCGCGCTCGCCGGCCGGGCCAATCCGCACGATCGAACGCTTGTAATCAGAGTCTTCGCGATCGCGCAGACAGCGCTCGGTGGCCAGCGCCGACATGCCCTGCAGCGAGCAGGCCCGCTTGATCGCCACCTGGTCACCCTCGATGACCACGTATGACAATTGCGGCGCCTTGCCGACGAAGCGCAATACGTGAATACCGGCGCCATACAAGGCCAGCGCCAGGCGGCCGCCGGCATGCGATTCACCGAGTTGCCCGTTGAGGGGCGACCGGAACAAGGCGACCGTCTTGGTGGCCACCGGATAGATCGAACTGAACGGCCCGATGGCAAAGATGATCGGCGCCTCGGGCGCATGGGGTCCGACATCCGGTGGCACCTCGCCCAACAACTTGGAAGCGACCGCGGTACCGCCGAGATACTCGGCGAACAGGTCGGAGACGTCGGTGATCTCGGAACGGCCAGTCGAAAGATCGATGGTCATCATGCGAAACGCGGGCATGTCAACGGGCCTCCTTGGTCGGGGTGGCGGCAGGGGCGGGTGCCGGGGCCGCCGTCGGCGCAGGAACCGCAGCGGGTTTGGCCGTGGCTTCGGTGACCGGTGCGTCGGGGTCGATCATGCCGAGCACGCCGTTGGGGCAGAACTGCACGCAGACGCCGCATTGCCGGCACGGAATCGGCTGGTTGTGCTCGTAGTCCCACTGCAGGGCCTTGGGCACGCAGGCCCGCGCGCAATCGCCGCACTTGGCGCACTTCTTCGGGTCGAAGGTGATGCCGCCGCCGGGCCGGGCGGTGAGGGCTCCGGTCTGGCACGCCGCGGCACAATCGGGATTCGGACAGCCATAGCAAACGCGAATCGAGAACGCGCCCTCGACACCCGTGTAGTTGCGCACCCGCAGCGCCGCCTTTTCGCACGTCAGTGCCGAGAACCAGGTGCGACTGCACGCCTGCATGCAACTGTAACAACCGATGCAATGCTCACGCTCCAAGACCCGCAACAGTTTCGCCACGACAATCTCCCTTCGTGCCCGGTCGGAATGGCGCCATTATACCATCGCCATCGTCGGCGAATTGGGGGCGCGCGTGACATTCCTGTGACATAATGACGGCATCCTTGGGGCAGAGCGAAAAGAGCGACGAAAATTGCGAGCCCGGGGGGCGCGTCGCCCAGCGCATTGCCGAAGGAGGAAGGTTATGACGAAGACACGTTCAGCGCGATTCTCACTGGGATGGTTCATGCGGTTGCTGGTGGTGAACGGGTCGTTGGTGGCCCTGTTGGCGACGGTGGGCATTCTTGGCTTCGCCGGGGCGGTGATGATGATGCATGTGGCCGAGACCTACCGCGGTACGCAGATCTCGTCGGTGCCGATCCATGTGTCGTCGGATGTCGAGCGGTTCCTGCGCGCCGAGGCCAATGCGTTGTTCTCGGCCGCCGCCGGTCGAACCCTGACCGGTGCTGACTTTGCGGCGCATCCGGCGGTGGCGGCGGTGGTTCACCGTGATGAAGCGGCCCGCCAGTGGCGGTTTGTGCTGGCCACGGCGTCGGTCACGGTTGCCGATGATGCGGCTGCCGACTGGTCGACGTTGTGGCAGCGGGCCTGCGCTGCCGTTCCCGAGGGTGGTGGGGCGGCGGCGGGTACCGAATCGGTTGGGCCCGCGGCGGTGCCGGCTGGGGTCGATTGGCATGCGCGGGCCGTCGTGAACGGTGGCAGCCCGATGTTCGCCGTGCTCGAGGTGCCGCGGCAACCCGGTCAACGCGGGCAGTGCGGCCTGATCTTCGCTGGCGCGGCACTGACGAATGTGGTGATGAAGGTCTTGCGCCAGAACTGTACCGACAACTACATGTATGTGTCACTGCTGACGGCGGCCGGTGACGCCTGCATGACCGTGACCAGTCACGGACTGTCGACGCCCGCGGCGGCCCAGGTGCGCGGGGGGCAGGGTTTGGCAACCGAAGAACGAGCGCTCGGAGGCGTGTTTGCCGGGTGGCGCGTGCGCGTGAATTACCCGCCGGGCCTCTTTGCCCGGGTTTCAGAAAGAGTGATCTATTGGTTCGTTGCTGTCCTGGGTATGCTTGCTCTGCTCATCATCGGCATCGTCGTCTCGACCGAGATTCGCGCGCAGACCTCGGCGCACGATCTGGAACTGCGCAACGACTGGGTGCTCAATCTCGCGCACACGCTGCGGGGTCCGGTGCATTCGCTGGGAATCCTCAGTGAGGCACTGGTCGATCCGGCGGCCGCGGCCGAGAGTCGGCCGACCTTGGTCGGGTTGATCCGGCGCGAGCTCGAGATCATGGACAGCACCTACCGGCGCTTCGTGCGCCTGGCGCAGTCCGACAAGAACGCGCTGACGCTGTTGGCCGAACCGGTCGATCTGGCGCCGGTGGCGATGGCGGTGCGCGAGCGGCTGCTGGGGCGGTATCCGGCGTTCCCCGCCGACCGGGTGACCCTGCAGATTCCGGCGGGATTGCGCGTGGCGGGCGATCCGCAGGCGGTGCGCGAGGTGCTCGAGACCATGCTCGACAACGCGCTCAAGTATTCGCCGCAACTGACGCCGGTCCGGGTCGTCGCGGGGATGGAGGGCACGCGCGTGCATCTCACCGTGATCGACCAGGGGATTGGCATTGCCTCGCGTGACCTGGTCCGCGTCGGCGAGGCGTTCTTCCGGGGCGGGGCGCAGGGTACCGACGGGATCGTCGGCACTGGCCTTGGCGTGTATCTCGCCCAGGGTCTGTGTGCCGCGATGGGCGGCACGTTCACCGTGGGTTCCGCTGGGGTCGGCAAGGGCGCGACGGCGACGGCGGTGCTGCCGCATGCCTGAACCGCGGCGGCTTCTGCTGGTCGATGACGATCCGGCCATGGCGGCGGCAGTGACGGCCGCCATGGGCCGGGAGTTCCGGGTCAGTGCGCGGCGCGACGGCACCGACCTGGTCGGGTTGGTGCGTGAACTGCAGCCGGCCATCATCCTGCTCGACATCAATCTGCCGGGTGTCAACGGCCTGCGCCTGCTCGAGCAACTGCAACCTTTTGTAAATACAACACCGGTGTTTCTCGTTTCGGTGCGGGGCGGCGATGACGATATCCTGACCGCCTTTCGCCTGGGTGCGGCCGACTACGTGACCAAGCCGTTCTCACTGCAAGTGCTGCGGGCGCGTATCGCCCGTTGGCTGGCGACGGGGGGCGGGCCGAGCGCGGATATCGATCTTGGCGGGGTGCGCATCGATCTGCATGCCGGTTGTTATGCGGGCGCCGGGCAATCGGGGGCGCTGACCAAGAAAGAGGTCCTGGTGTTGCGTTGCCTGCTGGGCAACAAGGGGGCGATCGTCGGCCGCGACAAGCTGATCGATTTCGCCTGGGGTTACGATTACGACGGCACGCCGCGCACGGTCGATAACGTCATTGCCGCGTTGCGGCGCAAACTGGCCGAGGCGGCGGGGAGCGCGGGCGGCGACGAGAACGGTGACGGGTCGATCGTCAGTCACCGGGGGCTGGGCTACAGTTTGCGCGTCAAGTGACGTTGGCCCTGTTGCCCCACGGCAGGGTGCCATGTGCATCGCGGCCAGGTTGTTGGCGGGAGTTGTCGGTGAGTCTCCGGCGGCGATATACTTGCCCAGTGCCGGTCTATGCAGCGCCGAACAGGAGAACGACAGTGAGCAAATTGTATGTATATGATATTGACAGCCCTATCGGCCGGTTGACGCTCTGGAGCAGCGGCACTGCCTTGATCGGGTTGGCTTTTCCGGGCGAGCACGAGGCGCCGGTGCAAGCTCGCGGCTTGCCCGCAGAGCGCGCTCGGGGGCCGTTCACCGCCGTGATCGCCGAACTGGATGCGTGGTTCGCGGGGCGGCGGCGCGAGTTTACCGTGCCGCTGGCGCCGCAGGGAACGCCATTTCAACTGCGGGTGTGGGAGGCGCTGCGCGCCATTCCCTACGGCACGACCATCTCGTATGGCGAGCTGGCGAAGCGCATCGGGCAGCCGAAAGCGATGCGAGCGGTCGGTGGCGCCAACCGGCGCAATCCCATGCCGCTGATCGTGCCCTGTCACCGGGTGATCGGCGCCGACGGCAGCCTGACCGGTTTCGGTGGCGGCCTGCCGATCAAGCAACGGCTGCTCGACTTCGAACGCACCGGGGCCTGGCCGTCACTGTAAATACAAGTGATGTGTGCGCGGTCAAACCAAAACAGCCGCAACCGTCGCCCCTGCCGTGAGGCGGTTCCCGGGGTGGTGGGCTATCGGCGGGGTAATACACGGTGAACCCACGTCCCCTTGGGCTGTTCCTCTTGCGCGACCCTGAAGGGTGGTATCCGGGCCATCAGGAACCGGCACCGCAACGGCCTGTCAACAAACGATCGAAACCGTGATGTCGATCGCGACAACAAATGGCTGGCCACGGGTTTTCTCGTCGTTGAGGTTGCCGCCAACCGATTCGCCGCCCATAAACTTCCGATCCGTGATAGCATACCCACCGATGGGTCGGACAAGGGATGTGGTCTCGATCGCCCGGGAGGTCACCGCATGAAACGCAGCAAAATCAGTATCACCGTGGTCGATTCCAGCAATGACGTACCGCCGCCGGCGCCGCCATTGCCGAAACGAGAGCCGCGCGCACCGTCTTCGCGTGGTTCGACGCGTGTCGCTTCGTCGACACCGCGGCGGGCGCCCGATACCGCGGCAACGAGCTCGCGCAGTGCGCGCAGTGCCGGCGGGCGCGATGTCCGCCAGGCAAAGGTCGTGCCGGTGATGCCCACCGACTTTTCGGCGCTCACCCGCGTGACGCAACTCGTCGCCGGTTTGCCGGGGCCGTGGGGTTTTGGTGGTGGCTGGGGG
>CAZADH010000055.1:2210-12596 GCA_964483805.1 uncultured bacterium | reverse complement strand
CAAAGATGTCGATGTGGCGATTCTGCGCCGGCACCAGTTGGCCTGGCAGAGCGGCCTCACCGCCGGCGGCTGGACCCTCGCCGTGGCCCACCACGGCAAGTTGTCGCGCTGGGCCGACGGGCAGCCGATCGAGTTGCCGCTGCACGTTGTTTGGGGCAAGAACCCCAAGCACGATCCCGATTTTATTGAACTCTTGTTGAACGACGACGAGGACGGCCAGTTCGTTTTTCGCCGCGAGTCGTCGGTGCGCCTGCCGTTGGCGCAAGCGTTCCTGCCGATGCGCGATGGCCTGGTCGTGCTCGCTCCCGAGCTGATTCTGCTGTACAAGGCCAAGTCGCACGCCAACGACGAGAACGAGCACGACTTCGAGTCGGCCCTGCCGGCCCTCGATCCGTTCCGGCGCGCCTGGCTGACGGCGGCGCTCGGCGCCACGCACCCCGGCCACCCCTGGATCTCGCGCCTCGGGCGGCACTGAACTCGGGTGGCCCTGGCCCCGGGTCTTTGCGACTGTCTCCTCTTCGGCAGCGGCGAACCAGCCGAGCGCGATGAGGTGAAGTTGCTTGGACATCGGCGACCGGGACCGGCAAGGCAAGAAGGCTTGTGTGAAATATAAAGTATTACACGGCCAATCGTGGCGTCTCGTGGTTGTGCCGAGGTCGACATACAGTGTATGACAACTGAGTCCGCCGCCGGGGCGCGCCCCGCCTCCGGTCTGGTCGGTCCGGACCGCGCGGCGCGGCTGAACGGCCTGTTGCTGGGCACTGCCGTTGGCGATGCTCTTGGCCTCCCGGTCGAAAACCTGTCGCCGGGCCGCCGTCAGCGCATGGTCGGAGAAGAGTGGCGTCATCGCTTCATCTGCAACCGTGGTTTTGTCAGCGATGATACCGAGCATGCCGCCTTCGTCGGGGCCAGTCTGCTGGCCCACGACGACGATCCCGATGCCTTCGCCCGTGCACTCGCATGGCGGTTGCGCGTGTGGTTGCTCATGCTGCCGGGCGGCGTCGGTTTTGCCACCTTGCAGGCCTGTCTCAAGTTGTGGTGTGGGTTTTCGCCGGCGCGCAGCGGCGTCTTCAGTGCCGGCAACGGCCCGGCGATGCGGGCGTCGTTGATCGGTGCCTACTTCGCCGATGACCCCGAGCGGCGCCGGGCTTTTGTCGATGCCAGCACCCGCATGACCCACACGCATCCGCATGCCTTTACCGGCGCGCGTGCCATTGCCGAGGTTGCCGCCGCCGTCTTGTCGACATCGGCGCCGTTGGCCCAAACGCCGGAGCGGGTGTTCATACGCGTCAGCGCGATCGACCTGTTCCGCCGACTCGAGACCGTGCGCCACCCCGACGACCGCGAATGGCCCAATTGCCTGGCCCGCATCGAACACGCGTGGGCCGACGATGCCGAGGTCTTGGCGCTGGCCGCCACGATGGGGCAGTATGCCGGCATCTCGGGTTACATCCACCACACCGTGCCGCTGGCCATCTACGGATTCATCAAGCACCGCGGTGATTTTCGGGCCACGGTGTCGGCTCTGCTCGATTGTGGCGGTGATACCGACACCGTCGGCGCGATTGCCGGTGCGTTGGTCGGCGCGTCGGTGGGCGAGGCCGGTATACCCCGCGAGTGGGTGGCCGGCGTGGCCGATTGGCCGTTGTCGCGCCGTTACCTGCGCCGCCTCGCGGCCGCGCTCTGCGCCCCGCCCGGCCGCGGCCGCGAGGCAATGTTTGCCTGGCCGGCGTTGCCGCTGCGCAACGCTTTCTTCCTGTTCATCGTCAGTGCCCACGGCCTGCGTCGCCTATTGCCGCCGTACTGAGGGGAGGGGACAGACCCTTGGGTCTGTCCCCTATCCACAATCGCGCGGTCGGTGCGCAACCTGCGCCGACGAGAAAGGGCGTGTCTGGTGGCGGGTTTTGGCAAGTATTATCGGAAACATGATAGCCGGGACAGACCCTAGGGTCTGTCCCCTATCCACAAAACGGGCAGGCCACGCCGTGGCCGTTGCCCAGGTCGAGCATCGGCGGCGGTGCTTCGCTACAACTCGGTCGCACGATCGGGCAGCGGGTGCGGAAACCGCAGCCGGAGGGCTTGTTGAGCGGGGTCGGCACCTCGCCGGTCAGCAGTTGCCGTTGCGGCCGCTCCCGTTGCGGCTCGGGGTGCGGAATCGCCGACAACAACGCGCGGGTGTAGGGGTGTTTGGGGTTGGCGAACAGGTCGGCGACCGGCGCGATCTCGACGATGTTGCCCAAATACATGACCGCGATGCGGTCTGAAATGTGTTCGACCACTGCCAGGTCGTGGGCGATGAAAATGTAGGCGAGGCCGAACTCGGCCTGCAGATCCTGCATCAGGTTGATCACCTGCGCCTGGATCGAGACGTCGAGTGCCGACACCGGTTCGTCGGCGATCACCAACCGCGGGTGGGTCGCCAGCGCGCGGGCGATGCCGATGCGTTGCCGCTGTCCGCCCGAGAACTCGTGCGGATACCGGTGCGCCTGCTCGGGCGACAGGCCGACCTTCGCCAGCAACCACGCCACCCGTTCGTCCATCGCGGCGGGCGACAGATCGGGCCGATGGATCGTCAGCGGCTCGCGCACGATATCGGTGACGGTCAGCCGCGGGTTGAGCGACGCGTAAGGGTCTTGAAAGATCATCTGGATCTCGGAGCGATACGGCCGCATCTGGTCGTTGTCGAGTCGGGCCAGATCGACGACGTGCGTGCCTGCGGGCGCTGGTGGGGTAGCCCCGCCGGGGCTCGGTTGCGCCGCGGTGCTGCCCGCTGCGGGCTGCTCCGCCAGCGCCCGGCGCGAGTGAAACCGGATCTGCCCGGCCGTGGTGTTGTAGAGATTTGCAATACACTTGCCGGTCGTCGATTTGCCGCACCCGGACTCGCCCACCAACCCCAGCGTCTCGCGCTCGCGCAACGTGAACGACACGCCGTCGACCGCCCTGACCGCCGCGACCTGACGGCGGAACACGCCGCCGAGCACGGGGAACACCATGCGCAGATCGTTGACCTCGAGGAGCACCGGGCGGGTCGATTGCGCCGTCCCAGACTCCGTTTGGGACCGCTCTCCATCGTGGCAAACGCCTGCTGCGCCCAGGGTAGGGGGGCGGGCGCCGTCCTGGCCGGTCGTCCCGCTTTGCCCAGATGGTGACGGCGCGGCTGGTGTCAATACAGAGTGTTGCTTCTTGCTCATGGCTTCGGTCCTGCCGGATTTGCGGGTGGGCTGGGTGCATCGCCGGCCGCAGCCGGGGGCACTGCGGTTGCCATGCTGCACGGTCGCGCGAGATGGCACCGCACCAGGTGGCCGGGGGCGACCTCGATGAGCGGCGGCGGTTGCTCGCTGCAATGGGCCAGGCGTTCTGGGCAGCGCGTCGAAAAACTGCATCCCGCCGGCAGGGCGAACAACGACGGCACCATCCCCTCGATCGTCGGCAACCTCTCGAGCTTGTGTCCGGGCCGCGGCAGCGACCGGAGCAGCCCGCGGGTGTAGGGGTGCCCTGGATTGGCGAAGATCGTGCGCACATCGGCGACTTCTTGAATACGACCGCAATACATCACCAATACGCGCTGGCACGTCTCGGCAACGACGGCCAGATCGTGGGTGATCAAGAGAATCGCGGCCCGGCCGACCTTGCGTTTCATCTCGAGCATCAGCTCGAGAATCTGCGCCTGGATCGTCACATCGAGCGCGGTGGTCGGCTCGTCGGCGATGAGCAGGTTGGGTTGGCAGGCCAGCGCCATCGCGATCATTACTCGCTGCCGCATGCCACCCGAATACTGGTGCGGGTAATCGTCGAGTCGCTCGCGGGCCGCCGGAATGCCGACCAGGTCGAGCATCGTCGCCGCGCGCTCGCGGGCTGCGGCGTAGTCGAGGCCCTCGTGCAGGATCAGCGCCTCGGCCACCTGATCGCCAATAGTGAACACCGGGTTCAGGCTGGTCATCGGTTCTTGAAAGATCATGGCGATCTTCTTGCCGCGAATCTTGCGGATCCGCTCGTAATCCCCAACCCGGTAACCGGCGAGCAGGTCTTCGCCGTGCATGATGACCTGCCCCTCGACGATCTTGCCCGGCGGATCGGGAATCAACTGGATCAGCGACAGCGCGGTCACCGACTTGCCCGATCCCGACTCGCCGACCTCGTCTTCGAAGACATCGAAATCGACGCCATCGACCGCACGCGCCGTCCCGGCTTCGGTGCGGAACCAGGTTTTCAGGCCACGAACCTGCAACAGAATCTCGCTCATCGCAGCCTCGAGTATTCTTTGGGGTCGAACGCCTCGCGGATCGCCTCGCCGACGAACGAGACGAGCAACAGCGTGCCGAACAACGCCAACATCGGTGACAGGCCGAGCCACGGCTTGGCCAGGTTGGCCAAACCCTGGGCAAACAACTCGCCCCACGATGGGGTCGGCGCCGGCAGACCGAAACCGAGAAAATCGAGCGAGACCAGGGCGCCGATGTTGCCGACGATGGCGAAGGGCGCGTAGGAAATGACCGGCGTCAACGCGTTGGGCAGAATGTGGCGGAAGATGATCGCCCCGTCGGTGCAACCGATCGCCCGGGCCGCGGCTACGTAGTCGCGCGCCTTCTCGCGCAAGAACTCGGCGCGGATGTAATACGTCATGCCCGTCCAGACGAACAGACCCAAGATCAGCACCAGCAGCCCGAAACTGGGTACCATGATCGCCGAGCTGAGCATCACCGTGTAGAGAAACGGCATCGCCGACCAGATCTCGACGAACCTCTGCATGACGATGTCGAAGGTGCCGCCGTAGAACCCGAGCAAGGCGCCGATAGCAATACCGAGTGCATAACATACCAGCGTGACCACCAGCGCAAACGACATCGACAAACGGAACCCGTAGACGAGGCGGGCGAAGACATCGCGGCCCCGATCGTCGGTGCCCAGCAGATGCTGGAACCGGCCGGGTTCCTTGACGCCGGCCTTGAGTGGCAGCATGCCCTCGAGCGCCATCGCCCGATACAACTCCTCGGGCTCGAGGGCGCGCCATTCGGGATGGGTGGTGAACACCGCAGCCGGGGCCGTTGCCGGCAACTCGTACCAGCCTTCATCCCAGTAGCACTGCCGCCACGCGCCGCGGGCCCAGGTCGGGGGATGCGGCGGTCGGCCGGGCAACTCGTCGAGCAGTGATTTGGTCGGGCCGAACGGATACAGGGTCAGCCAGACCTCGTCGGTGCCCCAGGTTTCGCGATACCGCAGGTCGTCCGCGGTCGCCGTTCCCGAGGCGAAGCGTGCGGCGCGCTCACCGGCCTGCCGCCCGTAATGAGCCTGGAGCAGACGGTAGTTGGGCAGGCCGTATCCCGTCATCCCCAGGTCGCGGGCACGGGTGAAGGAAAACAGGGTGAAATGCCAGTCACCACGGTACTTCACGGCGATGGCCTTGTTGTTGATGACCAGTTCGGCGCCAAACGAGGCCAGATACAGCCCGACGATGATGATGAACGACCAATAGCCGCGTTTGAGCGTGGTGAACTTGCGCCAGCGCCGCAAGAACAGCGGCGAGGTGAAATACAATGTAAATGCGTCGATGACTGCGACGATGATCGCCGTGCTCCAACGGGCGCCCAATGCCGCCAGTGCTGCCGCAGTGAGCCAGACCGCGCCGCCGTGGCTCCACGAACCGGGAACGCCGAAGCGCAGGCCGAGGCCGGTGCCCGGCACGAGCCGCAACCCGCACCCCAGCAAGAGGACGAGGAAGACCAGCCACGGGTGCCACCGCTCGGGGATCCAGCGCGACTGGGGTCGATTGCCGGCAGCGCCGGTCGCGCTCGCCACCGGTGGATTCAGTTCGGGTTGGGCGGGCGTGTTCATTCGAAGCGGATGCGCGGATCGATGGCGCAGTAGAGCATGTCGGCAAAGATATTGCCGAGCAGGCGCAGCGTCGAGGCGATGACCAGGATGCCCAGCGTCACCGGGTAATCACGGGCCACCAGGGCCGTGTAGCCCAGGTAACCGAAACCGTGGATATTGAAGACCTTCTCGATCAGATACGACCCGGCCAGGATCAGCGACAGCATGTGACCCAGTCCGGTCGCAATGGGGATCAGCGAGTTGCGCAGTGCGTGCTTGAAGATGACGGTTCGCTCCGACAGGCCCTTGGCGAACGCCGTGCGGACGTAATCCTGCCCGAGGTTTTCCATCAGCGAGTTCTTCATCAGCACGGTCTTCGAGGCGAACAGACCCAGCACGTAGCAAAACACCGGCAGCACCATGTGCCACATGCGATCGAGCAACCAACCGAAGGTGGTCAGATCGTCGGCGGTGCCGCTCTTCAATTGCACCCGCTTGTCGGGCGCTACACTGGCGAACGCCTCGTGCCGGCTGTTGATGTGCTGGCCCGCGCGCAGTTTCGGGAACTTTGCCCGCACCGCGGCCGGGATATCGTCGACGCGGGCCCCGTCGAGCAGGTAACCCGAGAGCGTCGAGCCGGGGGCGATGACGCTGCTGCTGCTGCCGCCGAGCGGGAACACCGAGAAGTAACTGCCGCCGCCGAACAACAGCAGCAACAGAATACCCGCGGCCCAGCCGGGAATCGAGTAGGCGATGAACACCAGCACCGAGGTGCCGGTGTCGAAGTTCGACCCGTGTTTGACCGCTTTCCAGACCCCGAGCGGTATACATATCGTGTATGACAAGAGAAAACCGGTCAGGCCAAACCACAGCGACACCGGCAGCCGCTCGGCGATGACGTCCCACACCGGACGGGCAAAGGTGTCGGACATGCCCAGGTAGAAGCGCACCACCTTGACGAGCCAGACCAGGTAGGCGGCGTAGAACGGTTTGGCGAAACCGTAGATCTCGCGCAGCTTCTGCATCGTCGCTTCGCTGATCTGTGGACCCGTGGCGGCCGCACCGCCGGATTGGCCGGCACCCGCTTCGCCGCTCATCGCCTGCGCCTGCTGAAACCGCATGACCGCCTGCTCGACCGGGCCGCCGGGTACGAAGCGCGTCACCGTGAAGCACAAAAACGTGATCCCGATGAACGTCGGAATCATCAACAGAAAGCGCCGAATAAAATAGGTGGTCATGGTTTGGGGTCTGTCCCTAGGGTCTGTCCCCGACCTTGCCGACTCGGTCGGGGGGGTAGTGTTCGTCCCACCAACGCACGATCTCGGTGCCGATCGGCAGAGAGCTGCCGGTGCGCTGGGCGTCGTCGAGTGCGTCGGCCTTCTTCTTGTCGAACCACCACAGACTCATGATACTGCGGTCGTCGCCGTGTTTCGACAAAATGCCCGGGGGCATGCCGAACCGGTTCCAGAACAAGAGTCGCGTGTGCGCCGCAAACCAGCCGAAGGCATACAGTTGCTCGCGCGACACGATCCCGTCGATCTCGCGCACGGCGGCGATACGGTCTTTCGGGTCGAACATGGCCGGATACGAGGCGCAGATCGCGTCGATGCGGGCGTTGCGGAACCCCCAGATATTGCCGGTGTTGGCGGGGGTCGCGAACTTCGAGTGAAACGAGGCCTCGGGATTCGGAAAGAGAATGCCCACATAGGTGCGGTAGCTGAGCTGAAAACTGCGCTCGCCGACCTCTTTGATGTCGGTGGCCCAGGTCACCTGCTTGAGATTGAGCTTGATGCCCACGGCCTCGAGTTCCTCCTGAAAGATCGTCAGGAACCGCTCGGATGTCGGTGACGTGACGTTGAGCGAGATCTCGAACCGTTCGCCGTCTTTGACCAACCAGCCGTCGCTGTCGCGGCTCTTCTGTAACCAGCCGGCCTCCTCGAGCAACTCGACGGCCCGGTCAGGGTTGTAACGCACCTTGGGCGTGTCGGGGTTGGCGAACGGCGAATTGGCGTAGAAGGTGTCGAGATACTCGTATTCATTGAAGAACAGTTTGTCCATCATCTTTTCGCGGTTGTAGAGATGGGCAAAGGCGCGGCGCACGCGAATGTCGTCGAACGGCGGGCGGCGCATGTTGAACGCCAATCCCGAAACCCCGACCGGACGATGGGTGTAGACCTTGCGACGCTGCACCAGACCGCGCGCCACCGCAGCGTTCATCGCCGGGGTGAAGACCTGGTGCCACTCGCGCGCCACGTTCACCACGAGGTAGTCGAGTTCACCCTTCTTGAACTTCTCTTTAACCAGGTTCTCGTCCTCGATGAAGATGAAATGCAGCCGGTCGAAGTTGTACAGGCCTTTGCTGCGCTCGAGGTTCTCTTGCCACCAATCGGTGCGGCGCGACAGGATGATCTCTTCATTGGTGCGCGAACTCTCGTATTTGTAGGGGCCGGTGCCGGGCATCATCTTCAGTTGATACTCGTCGAGAAAGGCCTTGCCCGACAGCTTGCTGAGCACATGGCCGGGGAAGACGACGAAGCCGACGGCCGACGACATGAACGCCCGCCAGTTGAGTTCTTTCGAGCGGAAAATCACGGTCTGGGTGCCGACGGCAATCGGTACCTCGTATTTCTTCCACAGGTCGTTGGTGAACGGGTCGTCGATGTCGGGGTTCGTAAACATTTTGTATGTCTCGACGACGTCGCTGGCCGAGACCGGCGTGCCATCGGACCAGTGTGCGCGCGGATCGAGTTCGAACACAAACGTCTTCTTGTCGTCGCCGATCGCCCATCGCCGGGCCAACGCCGGCGCGTAAGCGAAAGTGATCGGATCGAGGTCGAGCAGTGTCTCGTAGACCAGCCCTTCGAGCATGCGGTTCATCGTCGAGTTGGCGTTGCGGCCGAAGGTGCGCAGGGTGGCTGGAAACGCCGTCGAGACGCAGCGCAGCGTGCCGCCACGGGTTGCCTCGCGCGAGCCCATGCCGGGATAGGTGTCGTTGGTCTGCCAGGTCAGCGAGGCCAGCAATGCCCCCACGTCGAGCGGAGCCGCTTCGGTGGCCACTTTTGCCGAGGGTGCTGACGCCTCGGCCGTCGCCGAAGCCATTCCCGCCCTCGCTGCCACGGCCGGCGCGCCGGCGGCCGCCGGCACGCCGACAGGAATGATCGCCGTCGCGGCCTGCTCCGGCTGTGCCCACAAAGGAACGCTCGCGCTCAGCACCAAGGCGAGCGCTATCGTGAGGGCAGCGATGCAACGATCAAGGGGAACGTGCATGGTCTCTCCGGCGGCGGCAGAGTCTTCGCTTCACAGAAGCGCGTTGGACCCAAATCTATCGTTAACCGGTGGACGGGGCAACCGGGGCAATCTCAGGGGCGCGGATCCCCTCTGCGGCACAGATCGCCAGGCACATGGTCGGGCGCCCCAACCCGCTACTCGAGCGCCGCGACCACCTTCTTCAAATCGCTGATGATCTTGATATGCTGCGGGCACTTGGGTTCGCACTGGCCGCAGGCCACGCACTTGCTGGCCTTGCCCTGGCCGACGAATACGTTGTATTGAAACTTGCAGGCGCCCTCGTCTTCGAACATTGCCAGGTTGTTGAGCATGCCGAAACAGCCGGGGATGTTGACGCCGGCGGGGCAGGGCATGCAGTATTTGCAGGCGGTGCAGTCGACCTTGATGCGGGCGCGATACTCCTTGCGGACCGCTTCGATCGTGGTCTTGTCGGTGTCGGACAGCGCATTCGGCCAGGCCTGGTCGGCCAGTCGCAGATTCTCGGCCAACTGCTCCATCTCGTTCATGCCACTGAGCGCGACCTGCACGCCGGGGTGGTTCCACACGTGCTGAAACGCCCATCCGGCCGGAGAACGCTTCGCGGTCGCGTCGTCCCAGATCTTCTGCACGGCGGGCGGCACATTCTTGACCAGGCTGCCACCGCGCAGCGGTTCCATGACGACGACGCCCAGGCCGCGCTCGGCCGCATACTCGAGGCCGGCCCGGCCGGCCTGGTAGTTCTCGTCCATGAAGTTGTACTGGATCTGGCAGAACGACCACGGATACGCGTCGACGGCCTCTTTGAACAGGGGCAGCTCGTCGTGAAACGAAAAACCGGCATGCCGGATCTTGCCCTTCTTGATGGCCCGATCGAGAAACGCGAATACGTCGCACTTCTTCAGATTCGCCCAAAACGCGTGCATGACCGCATGCACCAGATAGAAGTCGATACAGTCGGTCTTCAGCCGCTCGAGCTGTTCATCGAGATACTTTTCGAAATCGTCGTGACAGGTGATCGACCAGCTCGGCGATTTGGTGGCGAGAAAGACCCGGTCGCGCTTGCCTTTGAGGGCCTTGGCGAGAAACGGTTCGCTCTCGCCCGGCGTGAACGGCACGCCGGCGTGATATACATACGCTGTATCTACGTAGTTCACGCCATGCTCGATGGCATGGTGCAACAATTCGGTCGATTTCTTGACATTGATCGTGTTTGGCTTCTCGGGATCATTGGTGGGCAGGCGCATGCAGCCGAAACCGAGAACCGAGACGGCGAGGCCGGTCTTGCCGAATGTTCGATACAGCATTGGT
>CAZADH010000055.1:0-2200 GCA_964483805.1 uncultured bacterium | reverse complement strand
TGGTGGGATCCTTTCGCGAGGCCCGTGCCGTCAGGCGGGCGGGCAGATTGGACGCAATTCTACCACGCCGCCCGCCCACGTAGTATATTGTGTCGATCGCCGGTTCCGGTCGTGGTCGCACGGCATTGCCATCACATGCCGTGTGCGCGGCAGGGCCGCGTCGGGGGCGACCCGCCAGGTCGCCGAGAGTCACGGTAAGGGGCGACCCGCCAGGTCGCCCCCCAAAAAACGGTGGAGGGGGTTCGTTCATGCGCAGTCGTATCGTCCCGTGCTTGTTTCTGCTGTTGTTTGCGGTCCTGTTGGCCGTTGCCACCCCAACCTGGGCAGCCGATGGTTCCGGCAGTGCCGCGACGCCCGGCGTATCGACGCCCGGCGTGACGACGCCCGGCGTGACGACGCCCGGCAAAAAGATCAAGGTCGGGTTGGTCTACGTCGGTCCGATCGGCGACTACGGTTGGACGAACGCGCACGAGGCAGCGCGCAAGAAACTGGTCGAGCGCTTCCCCTGGCTCGACACCGTCTTCGTCGAGTCGGTCGCCGAATCTGATTCGGCCCGCGTCATCGACCGCCTCGTCCTCGAAGAAAAGTGTGACGTTGTATTTACAACCAGTTTTGGCTACATGAACGATACCGCTGCTGCTGCCCAGAAGTATCCCGACAAGCTGTTCTTCCATTGTTCAGGATACAAACGCGCCAAGAACCTCGGCACCTACTTCGCCGAGCTGTATCAGCCCTATTATCTCAACGGTCTGATGGCCGGGGCGCTGACCAAGAGCAATACAATCGGCTACGTCGGCAGTCATCCGATTCCCGAGGTCGTCCGCCACATCAACGCCTTTGCCCTGGGCATCAAAGAGGTGAACCCCAAAGCGAAGATCAAGGTGAAGTGGCTGTTCAGTTGGTACGATCCGGGCAAAGCCCGCGAGGCCGCCGAGGCACTGATCGCCGAGGGCTGCGACGCGCTCGCGTTCACCGAAGACTCGACCGCCGTCGTGCAGGTGGGCGAGGAACACACCGCCAAAGGCAAGCCGGTCTACACGTTCTCGCACTACAGCCCGATGCAGAAGTTCGGCGAGAACTCGGTGGTCTCGGGTCAGCTCTGCGACTGGTACGGCCTCTACGAAGACATTCTGACCAAGGTCTACCACGGCACCTACATGTCGCGCGACCAGTGGTGGTTGCTCAAAGAAGGCGCGGCCCTGCTCGGCGGGGCCGAGGGCGTGCCGATCAACCCGAAGTTTGTCGATGTGCTAAAAAAGATCGCCTACACCGATCCGGTTCTCGGGGCGACCAACATCCACGACCTGGTCATGACACGCCTTGCGCAGATGAGCGAGCCGACGGTCATCTTTGATCCGTTCACCGGGCCAATCAAAGACCAGGCCGGCACCGAGCGGATCAAGCCCGGCGTCCGCGCCAATCACGACCTGCTCTGGGCCATGGACTGGTTCGTCGACAACATCGAGGGGACGATTCCGAAGTAGAGATCGGTAACCACAGATAACCACGCATGACCGCTCCTCGCCGCCTCGATCTCCTCGGCATCAGCAAGCGTTTCGGCGACGTGGTCGCCAACGATGGCATCGATCTGAGCGTGACCGGTGGCGAGATCGTTGGTTTGCTGGGCGAGAACGGGGCCGGCAAGTCGACGCTGATGAACGTGCTGTTCGGTCTGGTGACGCCTGACGCGGGCGAGATCCGCCTCGACGGCGAGCCGGTGTGCATCGGTTCGCCGCGCGACGCGGTGCGGCGCGGCATCGGCATGGTGCACCAGCACTTCATGTTGATCGAGCCGTTCACGGTGGCCGAGAACATCGCCCTGGCGTTGCCGGATACGCCACTGTTTGGGCCGGCCCAACCGGCGCGGGCGCGCATTGCCGACCTGGTCGAGCGGTATGGGCTGAAGCTCGATCCCGACGCGCGGGTGGCCGACCTGGCGGCCGGTGAGCGGCAACGCGTCGAGGTGGCCAAGGCGTTGATCGCGGGCGCCGAGATCCTGGTGCTCGACGAGCCGACCTCGGTGCTGACGCCGCAGGAAGCCGCGGAGCTGCTGCAGATCATGCGGCGCATGGCGGCGCAGGGGCAGGCGCTGGTGTTCATCAGTCACAAACTCGACGAGGTCATGGCGGTAACACATCGTATTGCTGTATTGCGGCACGGGCGGGTGGTCGGTACGGTGCGCACCGCCGAAACTGACAAG
>CAZADH010000054.1:11025-26034 GCA_964483805.1 uncultured bacterium | reverse complement strand
AACGGGCTCGCTCAGTGCCGGCGCCCCGTTCATCCGCAAGACCTGGCTGGTGATTGCGTTGCTTCTTGGCCTGGCGATTGGCGCCGTCACCCCGAACATCGAAGCATGGCGACAGGGCGACGAGGTGGCCATCAACATCGTCATCCCCGTGGCCATCAGTGCGTATCGCGCCCATCGCCACCGCCGTCCGGTCGGCAAGGCAATTCTGCAGAGCCTCGCCGGGGGCATCATGGTCTGGAAGGGCCTCGAGAAGGCCGGGCTGGCCGACAACCGCGATCCCTGGCAGGCCTGGCAGGGCAAGTTCCTGGTCAATCTCGGCTCATCGCTGATCGAGTCGGCGGCCACGGCCACCCAGACCTTCCGCGCCGACTTCGGGCCCCTGTGGGTCATCACCGACGGCCACAAGACGCGCGTCCGCGTGGGTCTTCACAGTGCCCTGGTCACCGCGGCTGCCCTGCTCGACGGCTCGCGCTTTTCGTGGCGCGACTCCGGACGCATCGGCACGCTCGCGTTCACCCGGCCGATGTCGGCCGACGGCTCGATCGGGTTCAACGGCGCGCTCGCCTACACGAAGGGCAACGTGGTCACGCTCAATCCGCAGGGCAACCACGCCGGCCACGAACTGGTCCATGCGCTCCAGTATCGACGCGACAACGCGTTGATGCCGGGCATCACCAAGATCTTCCCGCAGACCCGTCACTGGTTCCGCGCCTTCGAAGACGACACCGGCTGGTTGCTCAACTGGACGGCTCAGAAAGCAGCATCCGGGATGCTGGACCACAACATGGACTTCGACTCCGCCATGGAAAAGGAAGCCTATTACCTGGCGGACCGCGCCCACCGGGTTTCGTTCCGCTGACTCCATCCCTCGGGCGAATGTCCCGGGACGCACACGCGCCACTTGACCGCCCCGGCCCCCCGCGCTAGTCTTGGCGTCATGGGCATCAATGCGATCGAAACCCAAGGCCTGACCAAGACGGTCGGGTTCTTTTCACCGCAAACACTGATCGACAGTCTCGATCTGACCGTTCCCGAGGGGCATCTGTTCGGCCTGCTCGGCCCCAACGGCGCAGGCAAGACAACGACCATGAAACTGCTGCTCGGACTCGCGCGCCCGACCCGCGGCAGCGCTGAGCTGTTCGGCATTCCGGTCGGCAGCCCCCGGTCTCGCGAGCGCGTCGGCTTCCTGCCCGAAGTGGTCAACCACCACGATCATCTCACCATCCACGAATACCTTGCGTATCACGGCCGACTGGCCGGATTGCCGAGTCTGTCCGACCGCATCGAGGCCGGACTGAAACGTGTCGACATGGCCGATCACCACCACCGTGCGCTGGGCGTCTGCTCGAAGGGGATGAAGCAACGGGTCGATCTGGCCCGCGTGCTGATGCTCGATGCGCGCCTGATCCTGCTCGACGAACCGATGACCGGTCTTGACCCGCTCGGTCAGGCCACGCTCAAAGAGATCCTCATCGGGCTGAAGCGTGACGGCATCAGCGTGCTCATCAACTCGCATGCGGTCGGCATCCTCGAAGACGTCTGCACGGCGGTGGGCATCATGAGCGGAGGCCGTCTCATCCGCAGCGGTCCCCTGAACCAGTTGTTGTCGACCGCCGATTACGCGCTCACCGTGACCGGCAGCGCCGACGACGTTGCCCGCCTCCCCCTGCTGCAAAACCAACGCGTCACGCACGTCGAGCAACTGCCCGACCAACGGTGCCGCTTCGTCGTGGCCGACGTCACCGAACCGCAGCGCCTGATCGCCACTCTGGCGGCCGGCGGCTGCAGCATTCTGGAAGCCGGGCCGGTGCGACTGTCGCTCGAGCAACTCTTTGTAAATACGCTGGGCCTTCCCCGCCCGCCTGAGGTCCACTAATGGTTCGCCGCATCTGGATCATCGCCGGCAACACCCTGCTCGATGTGGCCCGCCACAAGATGTTGTCGATTCACCTGATTTTCGTGTTGATCGCCCTCGGCCTGTTCAACCTGTTCTCGCATTTTTCGGTCACGCCCGAACTCGAGTATCGCATGATTCAGGATGTCGGCATCTCGGTCATCGCCGTGTGCGGGCTGATGATGACCCTGTTCATCGGCGTGGCCACGCTCCGCGAAGAACTCAACCGGCGCACCGCCTACGCTGCGCTGACCTTGCCGATGGCGCGCTGGGAGTTCTATCTGGGCAAGTTCCTCGGCACCCTGGGCGCCACCGTGGTCAACATCGTCATCATGGTGATCATCTTTGCCACCCTGCTCTACGCCAAGTTCGGCCTGGTCTGGCACACCTTCTTCTGGGTCGTGCTGTTCATGAGCATGGAGTTCGCCATTGTGTCATCTCTTGTATTGCTCTTCTCGCTGTCCGATTCGACGGTGCTGGCCTTTTCGTTCACGTTTTTCATGGTGGTTATGGGTAACCTCGTCGACTACGTAAAGCATCTGGTCGAGGAAGCGGCGATTCCTTTGCTCTCGTGGCTGACCTGGGCCGCCTACCTGATCATTCCGAACTTCGGCTATTTCAATATCAAGGCCCGCATCCTCAAGAGCTTCTCGCTGCCGCCAGAACTGGTGGGCTGGGCCGTCACCTACTGTCTGCTTTATGTCGCATTCTCGCTCGTGTGCGGCATCTTGTTGATGAATCGGCGCGACCTGTGAAGCCAGGCGAGCCAACACCTCCCACTGGCACCTCCACGGTGAGCACCGACGCCGATCGGCGCTGGTGGTTGGCGCTATTGATCATCGGGCTCGCCATGGGGTTCGCGCAGAGTCGACTCGGCCACGCACTGCACCAGTCGACCGTCGACACGGATCTGCAGCAGACCTTGCATATCATCGCCAACAACGATGGCAGTCTCGATCCCGACCTCGATCGGCCGGCTCGACCGGGTTTGCTTCCGGGAGGCGCTTCGACGGCAGCCGATCTTCCCGACGCGGTCGGCCGGTTGCTCGCGTCCGGGGCTGCCACGCCCGACTATTGTCCGGGGTGCGGCCATGCCCACCACCATCACGACGACCGCGGCCATGACCATGCCCACGCAACGACCCACCATGACGGCGACGAGGCACGGGACCAGGCACCGCCGGCCGCGATCTCGACCGGACTCGTCTTGATTCTGCAACAGATGGGTCTGCGCGAGATGGCCGCCAACCTGCTGTGGCTGCAAATGGACGCCGACTCACATCGGGAACTGTGGCACCGCGTGAACTTCTATCTCGAGTTGATTCCAAGCATCGACCCGCATTTCGTCGAGGCCTTCTTGTTGCGGGCTTATGTGCTCGACCGCTACATGAAGAAACACGACGAGGCGAATCGGCTCCTCGAACGCGGGATCAAGAGCAATCCACTCAACGACGAACTGCCCGTACAACTCGGCATCAATTTCTTCAACGCCACGCGCGCCCATGGTGAGAAACGCGACTTTCCCAGAGCGTTGGCGGCCTTTGCCGCCGCGTGTCGCTTACCGCATCACCAGCCCTACGCCGATCGCTTTCTCGCCTACACCCTCGCCCACCTCGGTCAGAAGGACGATGCCATCGCGTATCTCGAGCGGGTGTCGGCGCGGCCCGACCGCGATCCCCGCCAGCGCGATTTCGATCGCGAGGCGATTGGCCGGATCATGCAGGGCGATCTGCCCTGAGCCAAACCTCCCGTTAAGCGCCAGCGCCGGCGCAGGTATGACCACCTGCACCGGCGCTGCTGTTGCACGGGGCAACAATGTATTTACATATTTACGCGATATGGCTCAGTGACTGCCACTGCCCGTCATGCTCCCCGAGCCGCTGCCGCCAGCACTTGCGGAACCCGGACCCGATCCTGTCCCGACGGGAACAACAAGCCCAGGGGCACCTGGCGTCAGCGGCAACGACATGGATCCCAACACCGGGACGCTTCCGGTCACCGGCACGACCGTTGCCCCCGCAGCGGGACTTCCGGAACCCGCTCCACTCGCTGATTCCGTCCCTGAACCGGTGCCGGTCGACGGCGACAATACTGGCAGGCTGGCCACGGGTGCCGGTGTCGGCGCCGAACCCACCAGCACGCTTGCCGGCGGCGGCGCCAACACCACACCTTGCAGCTTGCCGCTCGCGTTGTGGAACTCGAGTCCGACCTTGTAGATCTCGCGTTCGCCACCGATCTGCAGGTATTGCGACTGGTCCTCGACCGCACCCAGGTGAATGACGCGCGGACTGCCGGAAGCCATGCCGATCTCGACGACCGTTGCCGTCCCGCTGGCCTTGGCCTTCTCGTCGTTGCTGTCGGGCGCCGTCAGACCGTGCTCGGTCTTCGTGTCGTCGGCCATGAACGCCGTGATCTTGACCTGGTTCACAGCATCGGCCAAGGCGAGAACCGCCTCTTTGTCGATGTCGCGCTTCTTGCCGTTCTCGTCGAGGGTCCAGGAACCGGTAGCCCCGCGCGCGAACTTCCAGGTGGCGGTGGCCGTCTTGACCGACACCGTCTGCACCTGCGCGCGGTCGAGGGTCGGGAGCTTGCGATTGCGCAGTTTGTCGACAGTCAGATCGAAGTAATCGACCTTGACCTGGCTGACGACGCCGATCGACTTCGACCCGGCCACCTGCATGAACACTTCGTTGCCGCGGGTATGGCCGGTGGTCAGGGTGATCATGTGCCCCTTGGCATTCGACAACTTGATCTGCCGCATCGGTTTGTCGAGGCCGCACTCGGCCAGCTTCTTTTCGTCGGCGGTGTCGGTCTCGTAACCGTCGACGCGGAAGTGGCACACCGTGTCGAGCAGCACCCCGACCTCGGTCTCGTCGGCCTCGATGTTCACCGGCTTGGTGATCCACCATTGCCCCTTGTCGTTGCGCTCGAGCACGATGTCGCGGTTGGGCAGGGTCAGTTCGACCCTGGTCGCGTCGCGCGTCTTCACGCCGTAACCAAGTTGCTTCGACCGGATCTCTTTGAACGACCGCTTGAATGCCGCCCCCAGATAGCGGTTGATCGTGAAGATCGTGTTGTCTCTCTTGACGTACGAAGAGTTCGAGAAGTTGATGTCGCCGCCCAGCGCCAATGTGACCTTCTTGCCGTCGCTGGCCACCAACGTGACCGCCGGCGACGTCGCACCAAACCCGAAGACCGACGTGTCGGTCGCGGTCTCGGTCACCGTGCGTTCGGACTCCAGCTTCTCGAAGGTGCGTAGCGACCCCTCGACCTCACTGGTGTCGGCTGGGGTTGCCATCGGCTGAGTGACGCTCCACAAGCGCGCACCAGACTCCATGCCCGCCGGCTTCACACTCACCGACTCGGTACCGATCTGCCACGTCGCCTCGACCACGTTGTCGAGAGGGAACTCGGCAAGAACGGTCTTCTTCTCCTGCCCGAACCCTGGAATGTCTTCATTCTCATACAGACAAATGTAGCCGAAGATCAGCAGGAAACAGGCGACGGCAATGACTGTGGGTTGATATCGACTTCGTGCGCTCATACCATCCTCCGGTAGAAGTAGACGAGGCCGCCAAGGATGCAGATCAGCAGTGGCGGGAACACCACGGTGCGGGTGAAGATCGAGGTCGTGTCTTCGCGGGTGAGTGTAATACGCGGTATGTCAAACACCCGCGGCCGGATGGCGATGGTGTCTTCCTGCCCGGCCAACCAACTGACCATGTTGACCGCCAGATCCGGATTCGCGAGTTCCTGGATGTACTGCGCGCCAAGGAAGTTCGCATCACCGACGACGATGGCCCGACTGCCCGACGCGGCATTCTGCCCCTCGAGGGCGACCGCGAGGTTGAACGGCCCACGCACGTCTTGCGCCGCATTGAAGTCGGCACGACCGGTGGTCAACACCTCCGACAGATTGCGCTTGGCATAGGTATCGGGCGCGGTTTTCAAGAACACCGTCGATTTCCAGTCGGGCCGGTTGTCGATGGTCAGGCCGCGACACAGAACCATGAATGCGCCCAGCTTCTTCTCGATCAGGTCGCGCACCACCGGATGGTGAACCATGTCAGGAATGACAATCCCGGGGTTGATCACCATCAACTGTTTGTTCTGATTGATGATCATCTCGGCATTTGCTGTCACTCCAAGCGTCTCGGCGAGCATGCCGCCCAGACCGGCCAGATCGTTCTCGGGATTGACCGCCACGAGCAGGCGTCCCTTGCCGGTCGCCAGCCACTCGCGGATCATCTTCACCTCGGCCTCGTTGAATGGCTTCTTGGGCGCCGCCACGACGAGAACCGCTGCCGAAGCTGGAATCCCGCCTTCCTTCAACAGATTGGTCTCGGCCACCTCGAAATTGTCTTTGTCGAGCAACTTCTGATAGACACCGAAGCCCGCCTCGCCAAATGCGTTGATCGACGGCTCTTCATGCCCGCTCGTGAAACAGATGCGCCGCCGGCTGTCGCGGGTGACGTTGATCAGGGCCGAGGTCAGCGCGTGTTCACCATGGAATTTCGGCGGTTCGTTCGAACCCATCGGCGGTGCCGTGAAGATCTCCTGGGGGAAGATCTCGCGGCGGTTGTTGCCGCACACCACGACGATGACCTGATCGCCCGAGATCTTCATCGCCTGAGCAATCATCGGATCCTGGAACGGGTCGATCATCTTGATCTTGACCTGATCGGTCTCGCGCTTGTACTCGGTAAGGAAATCCTCGACCATCGTGCGCACATGCGCATTGCGACTGAAGAACGCGGTCACCTGCACCTCGCGCTTCAGATCGCGCAGGACCTTGCGGGTCTGGTCGGTGAGCGAGAACAACTGGTTCTTGGTCAGGTCCCAGCGCGCGTGGCGCCGGAAACCGATGAAGCTCAGACACACGGCAATGCCGATGATCGCCAGAATCAGCACCAGGTCGTTGAGCAACAGGCGGCTGCGCCGGTCGGTGAACAGACCGGCAACGAACCCCGGGTTGGTGAAACAGACAATCGACAACAACAAGGCACCAACGCCCAATAGACCGTAGACCACGGGCATCTGTGACGGCAGCGTCAGCGCCACGATACCGGCGCCAACGAGGAACAGAATACTGACGATGAAGAGGATTTCGGCGAAAGGCACGCTCTGCGCGCGCCCGGCATCTCTGCGGATCGGGGTGCTCATCGCGATTACCTCCAGCGCTGGGATTCGATAACCCGGGTCGTGACGAACAACCAGACCACGGTGAATGCCAGGAAAAAGATGACGTTGCCGGAATCGATGACCCCGCGCACGAACTGCTGGAACCGCTCGAGCAGCGACAACTGCGCCAGCACCTCACCGAACTTGTAGTCGGCCATCGCCACCTTGACCCAACCGACGATCCAGAACATCAGAAGACCGCCGAACGAGATCATCGCCGAGATGATCTGGTTCTCGGAGAGCGAGCTGGCAAACAGACCGAACGAAATGAAAGCCGCTCCCAGCAACAGCAGACCGACGTAACCGGCCACGATCGGCCCCGTGTCCATGGCCGGCGCGTGCGCCATCATGGTGTACGGATACTGCAGGGTCAGGACAAGCAATACAACGTAAAGCACATAGCAGGCCAGGAACTTGCCCAATACCACCTCGACCGGTGAGATCGGCGAGGTCAACAGCAGTTCGAGGGTATTCGACCGCCGTTCCTCGGAGATCAGCCGCATGGTCAGGATCGGCGTTGCCAGCATCACCACGAAGCCGACATTGAAGAACAACGGCTCGAGCGTGGCAAAGCGCGAATTGAACAAGACCATACAAAACAGGTAGCCGATCAACAACAGGAACGCCGAAAATACAATGTATGCTACTGGCGAATAGAAATAGGTCTGCAGTTCTTTCTTGAGGATGGCCAGGATCTTCATTGCACGGACCTCCGCTCTTCCGGGGTCGCTTCGACATGCACGAGCTTGAGGAAGATCTCTTCCAGCGAGGCATGGGCGGGGGTAATGCCGGTGAACAGGTGGCCCTTGGCCACGGCGTTCTTGAACACCGCCTCGTAGGCCGCCTCATTGGGCAGACGGAGGTTGAACCGCACCAGTTCACCGACCTGCTCCTCGTTGACCACCTCGACGCCCGCGGTCGCGGTCAGGTGGCTCTTCCAATCGACACCCGCCGGTTTCATCACCATGCGGTACTCGCGCGTGGCATGCCCCTGGGTTTCGAGTCGCTCGACCGTGTCGGTCGCCACAACTTTGCCTTCATTGATGATGATGACCCGCTTGCAGGTCATGCTCACCTCGGGCAGAATGTGCGTCGACAACACCACCGTGCGGTCTTTCGCCATCTCTTTAATGAGATTGCGGATCTCGATGATCTGCGCCGGATCAAGGCCGACCGTCGGTTCATCGAGAATCAGCACATCGGGTTCGTGCAACAGCGCCTGGGCCAACCCCACACGTTGCCGATAACCCTTCGACAGCGTGCCGATAACACGCTTCTGATGGTCGCCCAGCGCCGTGCGCTGCACCACCGCGTCGATGCGCGCCGCCCGCAGAGATGACGGCAATTCGCGAATCTCGGCGATGAAATTGAGGTACGACCGGATGGTCATCTCGGGATACAGGGGCGGGTTCTCGGGCAGATACCCGATGCGCCGCCGCACTTCGAAGGAATCCTCGAACGTGTCGTAACCCGCCACCGAAACGGAGCCCGAAGTGGCCGGGAGGAAACAGGTGAGGATTCGCATCGTCGTGGTCTTGCCCGCCCCGTTGGGGCCGAGCAGGCCGAGAATCTCGCCCTTGCCCACCGAAAACGAGATATCGTCGACCGCCTTGAAGTTGCTGAACATCTTCGTGAGGTTCTTTACCTCGATCAAGCAGCGTGGTCCTCCTTGGTTCACCCTTGGACTTGGAGCATCCGCCTTTGACGGCACCCCACCCGAAAAGTTCCCGGAATTTTCTGTCGCATTCTGGTATCATGCTTTCGCGCGATAACACAACGCTTTTCTTCAGCGCAACCTTCACGCCCCAGGACACACGGTACACCATCCATGACCACAACCCTTGGCATTTCTCTGATCGCCCATAATGAGGCCGCCCAAATCGGCTCCGCGTTGTCATCGGCGGCATTCGCCGACGATCTCGTCGTCGTCGACTGCGATTCCACCGATGCCACTGCGGCCGTCGCCGCCGCACACCCGCGCGTTCGCCTTTTTCGGCGCCCCAACGACGCCAATCTCAATCGCAACAAGAGTTTTGGCATCGAGCAACTGCAGACCGATTGGGTCTTCTATCTCGACCCCGACGAGCGGATCCCCGCCGAACTCGCGCAGGAAATCCGCGCAACCATTGCCGATCCCGGGCCACATCTGGCTTTTCGCATCCCCCGCCTCAACCGTTTTTTTGGCCGCGATCTGTGGCACGGGGGCCAATATCCCGACCTGCAACTTCGCCTGTTCAAGCGGGGTTCCGCCCGTTTCCCCAACAAACACGTGCACGAGAGCCTGGCCGTCGATGGCCCGATCGGGCGCCTGCGCCACCCCTTCGGTCACGAACCGTATCCCGACATCGCCACCTGGCTGCGCAAGTTCGCGTTCTACACTGGTTTTCAAGCCGATTACTGGCGCACCGAGGGTTTGCGGCCGTCGAGTTCGCAACATCTCTATCATTTCGCATGGCGCCCGCTGAGTCGCTTCGTGCGACGATACCTCTTCAAGGGCGGGTTCCGCGATGGCTGGCAAGGTCTGATCGCCGCAACAGGCGACGCGTTCGGCGGCATGGTGAGCTACGCCCGCCTGCTCGAGATGCACGAACAAGGGTCACGCCCGCCTCAGCCATGAACGCCAACGACAAGGTGTCCGTGCATCCGCCCACCCAAGGCGGTGGTGCAACCGACGTGCCCGAGCAGGAAAACAGAAAACACGCACGGTTGCGCATCCTGATGGTCCTGAATTCGCCGAACTGGAGCGGTGCCAGCAGCTACTGCATCGAATTGTCGCGCCTGCTGGTGGCCCGGGGGCACCAAGTGCTCCTTCTCACCGAGCCGGGAAAACCATGCGATCGCGCCCGCGAAGCGGGGTTGCCCTGCGACGACACGATCCGGCTCAACCACCGCAATCCATTGCTGTATGTGCACGCCATCACCCGCATGGCCACCATGATGCGTGCATTCCGTCCCGACGTCGTGTCCGCCCACATCAACGAAGGCGCGTGGATGGCCGGAATGCTGGCGCGCCGGGTCATCCCCCATGCCGCGGTGATCCGCACCCGCAGCGACATCGACCCGCCCAAGGGGCACTTCGTCAATCGTCACGTGCACCACCACTGGACCGACCACCTGATCGTGTCCTCGGCACTGCACCGTGGCCTGTGCCAAGACCTGCTCGGCCTTGCCCCCGACACCATCGACGTGGTGTATGGTGCCATCGATACTGCACGGTTCCACCCCGACCCCGCGGCCCGCAGCGATGCACGCCGTGAACTCGGGGTCGACCCGGCGACGCCACTGATCGGTGTCGTGGGCCGCCTCGATCCGGTCAAGGGGCACGAACACGTGCTCGCCGCCCTGCGCCAACTGGCCGATGCCGGCGTCTCCTGCAAAATGGCGATCGTTGGGCATGAAGTGAACCGATCGTACGCCTGGTTGCACCACGTTGCCCAGGAATTGGGCGTCACCGACCGGTTGATCACGCTCGGCCGGCGCGAAGATGTGCCGCGTTTGCTCAATGGCTGCGACGTCGGCCTCGTGGCGTCGGTCGGCTCCGAGGCGATCTGTCGCGCCGCCCTCGAATTCATGGCCACCGGCGTGCCGGTGGTCGCCACCCGTGTCGGGGTCATTCCCGAGATCATCGACGACGCCGTCTCGGGCCTGCTCGTGCCGCCGGCGGCGCCCGAACCGATGGCAGTGGCCCTGCGCCGCTTTCTTACCGATGCCGGTCTCCGCCAAGATTGCGCCGCCAACGGCCTGCGGGTGACCCGCGCACGGTATGCCTACCCAACGTTCGTCGCCACCACCGAAGAAATCTATCGCCGGGTCGTTGTGCGCAAAACCGCTAATGTCAACAATCGCCGGTGCCGATAAGATTCGGGGCAAACTTTTTTTTCGCAGGGTATAAAGTCCGCCCGACGTTTTGCCGATAACTCTAGTGGAAGCAAGAAAACCATGCTCACACCCACGAGGAGGCAAACGCCATGGCCGCCCGCACCCCCCACTTCAAGAAGCTGAACCCCAGCGACGAGATCCGCCAACGGTACGCTCAGGCCCAGCGCCGCTTTCAAGACGCCACCGACCCGCTCGCCCGCGAGGTCTGGCAACTCGTGAAAGACGAGCTCGAGGTGATCTACCAGTTCTGAGCGGGCCGAACACCCCGGCCCCCGGAGCTGGATCGCACGCACCGGCCGCCGTCGGTGTTCTCGCCGGCGGCCTCCGGTGATATAATCGGCGCATGTTGCGCATGATCGCTCCCGGTGTCGCCGCTGCCCTGGCCTTCGGCCTCGGCCTGTTTGTCTGGTGGCGGGCGCCCCGCCAGGCCATCCGTCAGGTTTTCGCCGGCATCGCCGCGGCGGCGTGTCATTACGATGTATGGCAGATGCTGTTCTGCCAGTATCCGGCGGCCTGGGTGGTCAAAGTCCAGTATCTGGGCGCCATTGCGCTGATCCCGCTGTTCGCCGAGTTTCCCGATGCGGTCATCGACGGCCGTTTCGCACGGCCCCGGACCCGGGTTCTCGCCTGGCTGGCGGCGCTGTTCTTTTCCGCCACACTGTTGACCGACCAGTTCATTCGCGATGAGCTGCAGTGCATCACCAACGCCCCGCAAGGGGTCGGCGGCCCGTTGTTGGGGGTGTATGCAGCCATCATGACCGTTCTGCTGGTCCGCATCGCCTGGCGCCTGCTCAAAGTGCGCCTGGGCAGTCCCGACGAAATGCAGCGGCGCCAGGCCGAGTTTATCCTGTTGGGCGAAGCATTCTACTGCCTCTGCTCCTTGCACGACATCTTGATGCGCAAGCAGTTCATCTACGGGTTCGGCACGCCCATCGTCGAGTGGGCGACGCTGGTGTTCATGCTCATTGTTGCCTACACGACGCTGCGCTACCGGCTTCTCGAGGTCGATCTGGTCATCGGCCTGGGCGTCTATTATTCGTTGATGACCGTGGGCATGGCGATTGTCTACTTCGCCATCGAGAACTTTGCCGAGAACAATCTGCAGAATTACCTGCCGGCCAACACGCTGCTGGGCCAGCTCGTCCCAGCCCTCGTCGTCGTGATTCTCTTCGGTCCGATTCAATATGGCTGCCGCCGCTTGATCGACGCCTGGTTCCTCGATCCCGAGGCGCGCGCCCTGAGCATTTTCCACAATCCGAACTTCCTGGTCCTGGTGCTCGACCAGCGCGTCGACGAACTGCGCAAGCTGCGCGACGAAATCGACCTCATGATCAAGCGCTGTGAGTCACCCCGTGAAGCGGCCGCCGACACGGCTCCGCCCTCGGCCAGGCCCAACGACCCCACGCTGCGAAGCGATCGATAGACCGCGCCTGCCACATCGATCGTTTCGGCCTGCGGCGGTGGAATCCGCTACTGATCACTGTTTGGCCAGACCGACGGTCACCGGGTCCTGCGTTGACTTTTGCCCCCCGGACACCTAGAATTCAGCGGCGGAACGATCACCGTCCGGCAACCGGTCGTTCCCGGGGAGAAGTCATGCTGCGCTCGACGTCGTCTGTGCAACGGTTCTGACCATGGAACTGTTCCGCAACGTCCCGATTCGCGCCCGCATCATGGGCGTCATGGTGTTGACGCTGGCGCTGCCCCTCATCGTCTATTCGGCTTCACTTGCGTTCGACCTGCCGATGAATTTCAAGGTTTCGCTGTTCCTGTCGGCGTTCTGCCTGTTTCTTGGCGGGTTGATGGCGGCCGTGCTCGCCTATTCCCTGACCCGACCGATCAAGCGCATCCGCAGTCGGATTGCCACGTTCATCAAGAAGCGGCAGCCGATCACGGTCGATGACCCCGGAAGTGACGAGATGTCGTCGCTCGCGGGCGATCTCGATCAGGTGTTTGGCCTCTGGAAGGGCGAACTGGCCAAGCTCGCCAAGGCCCAGCAGTCATCAAAAGACGCGATCGAAGAGAGCCGAGCCGCGGCAACCGAGGTCGAACGGCAACTGCACCTCACGCGTTCGTGCCTGACCATTGCCCGCAAACTCAACACGACCTTCGATTTTCAAGAGAACCTCAAGACGATTCTCGACGAGTCGGTGCGCGCCCTCAACGTGCAATGGGCTTCGATCATCCTGGTCAATCGCGAGACGCTCGAGATGAAGGTCGCCTGCGTGCGGGGGGTCGAGCAATCGCTGCTCGAAGACCTGGCCGAAGATCAGTATCCGGCGATCAAGCTCAAACCCAGCGAAGGGATCGCCGGTCAGGTCATCAAAGAGGGGCTGCCGATCATCGCCAACCAGGGATACAAAGACAAGCGTTTCAAGGTCTTTTCCGAGTTCCGCACGCGCGAAGAGCGGACGGCGAGCATCCTGTGCGCCCCCATCCTCGGTGAAGACGGCAAGGCACTGGGCGTGATGAACTTCTCGAACCGCATCAATCCACCGTTGTTCCGCAATGAGGATATCCCGTTCGCCCAGGATCTGTGCACGCTCGCCGCCCTGGTCATCGAGCGCAACCGCGTTTACCGCAATCTTTTCCGCGATGACGTCACCGGGTTGATCAGCCACAAGGTCTGGCGCGGGCAACTCGATGAAGAGGGCACGCGGGCCGTGCGTTACGCCCAACCACTGACCGTCATGATTCTCGACGTCGACCGGTTCCAGCAGGTCGTGCACAATGCCACCCCCGAGTTTGCCCTCGAGGTCGGCAACCAGATCGGCCAGGTCGTGCAACGGCAACTGCGCGACATGGACCTGGGTTCCCGGGCGAAAGACCGTTTCTACCTCCTGTTGCCGCACACCGACACCGCCGGCGGCGTGTTTCTTGCCGGCCGCATCAAAGAAGCGATCGAATCACTCAGTTTCACATTCAAGAACATGCAGTTCCAGTTTCATTTGTCGGCCGGCATCGCCAATTTCCCCGACACCACCGCCGACGCAGCCAAACTGCTCGAACAGGCTCTGGCCGCCCTCGAGCAGGCCAAGGTCGGTGGCCGCAACCGCGCCGTGATCTTCGGCCGCAACCAATCCGAAGGTGGAGCCGGCGGCAAGTCCGGCGCCCAGATCTGACCAGGAGTTACCATGAACCGCGTCAATCCGTTCTATATCACCACGCCGATCTACTACGCGAACGCCGAGTTGCACCTCGGGCATGCCTTCACGACCATCGCCGCCGATGCGGCGACCCGCTTCCAGCGGGCCATGGGCCGCAAGGCTTTCTTTCTGACCGGCTCCGACGAGCACGGCCAGAAGGTGCAGCAGGCCGCCACCGCCGCCGGGATCACCCCGCAGGAACACTGCGACCGCATGGCTGAGAAGTTCAAGGCGCTGTGGACCAAGCTCGACATCACCTACGATCGGTTCATCCGCACCACCGATCCGGCGCACCGTGAGGCCGTGCAGCACGTATTGACCGACCTGCACAACCGCGGGCACATCTACGAGTCGACGTATTCAGGATTGTATTGCACTCCTTGCGAACGCTTCTGGACCGAAAAGGACGTGCCCGACAAGCTCTGCCCCGACTGCAAGCGGCCCGTGCACGAGATCAGCGAGAAGAGCCATTTCTTCCGGATGTCGGCGTTTCAACAACAATTGATTGACCACATCAGCGCCAATCCCGGGTTCATCCGCCCGGAAAACCGGCGCAACGAGGTGCTCGGTTTTCTCGCCCAACCGCTCAACGATCTGTGCATCAGCCGCCCCAAAGCGCGCTTGTCGTGGGGCATCGAACTGCCGTTTGCGCCCGACTACGTCACCTACGTGTGGGTCGATGCCCTGACGAACTACATCAGCGCCATCGGCTACCCCCGCAACAAAGAGTGCTTCGGGCGCTTCTGGCCGGCGAATTATCATCTCATCGGCAAAGACATTCTCACGACGCACAGCGTCTACTGGTGCACGATGTTGCTGGCTCTGGGCCTGCCTTTGCCCCAATGCATCTTCGCCCACGGCTGGTGGGTCGTCGACGAGGTCAAAATGAGCAAGACCACCGGCAACGTG
>CAZADH010000054.1:0-11015 GCA_964483805.1 uncultured bacterium | reverse complement strand
TGCTCAATCCGCTCGAACTCGTCGACCGCTACGGGCTCGATCCGTTCCGGTATTTCATCCTGCGCGAGATGGTGTTCGGCAGTGACGCCAGCTTCAGCGACGGCGGCTTCGTCACCCGTTACAACGCCGATCTCGCCAACGATCTGGGCAACCTGTGCCACCGCACCCTGCCGCAGGTTCTGCGCCACCGCGACGGCACCTTCCACAAACCGGCGACGCTGCAACTGCCCGCATCGCAAGAGATTGCCGCCCTGGCCGCCGAGGTCAAGAAGGGCATGATCGCGGCCATGGAAGAACTGATGTTCCACGAGGCGCTCAAAAAGACCTGGGAACTGGTCAGCCGCCTGAACAAGTACATCGACACCACCGCCCCCTGGACGCTCGCCAAAGAGGGCAAGACCGAGCTGCTCGACGAGGTGTTTTTCGTGGTCGGCGAAGGAATACGTCATATTGCTCACCTGATCGCACCGGTCATGCCACACATCGCACCCAAATTCATCGAACAACTCGGGTTGCCCCCCGCTTTCGAGCCTCTGCCCGAGCTGGTGTGGGGCGGTCTGCCCGACGGGCTGCGCTGCAAGTCGCCGGAGCCGCTGTTCCCGCGCATCGATACCGAGCGCATCGCTGCCCTGAAAGGCCAGACGGCCGAGAAGCCGACCAAAGCTGCCACCGACCCAGGGAACAAGGCCCCCGCGAAGGCCGACAGCCGGGCCGACGGCAAGAAGACCGGCCAATCGCAGGCCGGGGCGCCACCGGCCACCATCGATTACGACACCTTCATGCAAACCGAACTCGCGATCGGCGAGGTCATCGCCGGTGAAAAGGTCGAGGGCGCCGACCGGTTGTTGAAGCTGACCGTGCGCATCGGCGGAGAGCAGCGCCAGGTCGTGGCCGGGATCGCCCTGTATTACCATCCGGCGGACCTGATTGGCAAACAGGTGGTGGTGGTGAAGAATCTCAAACCCGCGAAGATCCGCGGCATCGAATCGCACGGCATGATTCTCGCCGCTGGCACCGATGACGGCGGTCTCGCCCTCGTGGTGCCGTCGAAGCCGGCCAAACCCGGAGTGCGGGTCAAGTGACCGCCGCCGCGCGTTCTTGATGTCAATACAACGTATTTTCATCCCCCGATGATCCGCCTGATCGACAGTCACGCCCACCTCGACGACAAGGCGTTCGCCGACGATCGCGACACCCTCATCGCCGCCGCCAACGCGGCCGGGGTCGCAGCGATCGTCAATGTGGGGGCTTGCCTGAACACGAGTCGCGCCGTCGTCGAACTGGCGGCACGGCACCCTTCGTGTTGGGCGGTGGTGGGCGTGCATCCGCACGATGCCAAGACCTGGCAGGGCAAAGCCTCGGAGGCCGAACTCGACCAGATGCTCGCCCGCGACAAGGTGCTGGGGGTGGGCGAAATCGGCCTCGATTACCATTACGATCTGTCGCCGCGAGACCAGCAACGCACAGCCTTCGTCGATCAGTGGTGTTTCGCGGCAACCCGCAACAAACCGGTGGTCATCCACCTGCGCGAGGCCTTTGCCGAGTTCTGGTCGTTGATCGGCTCGCTGCCGCGGCCGCCCCAGGTGCTGCTGCATTGCTTCAGCGGCGACCTCGACGAGGCGCGGCGCACCCTCGATGCCGGGTTCATGCTGGCCATCGGCGGTGTGCTCACCTACAAGAAGGCCGAGTCGACCCGCGCCGTCTTCCGGTTCCTGCCCCTCGATCGAATCCTGCTCGAAACCGACTGCCCCTATCTCGCTCCTGAACCGCTGCGGGGCAAACGCAACCACCCGGGCCTGCTGGTGCACACGTTCAATCGCCTTGCCCAGGTCCGTGAGCAAGCGCCCGATGACCTCGCCGCCGCCCTCACGGCCAATGCGCACCGGTTCTTCGGCCGCACGTTGCTCGCCGACGGAGGATAACCCTACGGAAACACAAACCCTCGAGTTCACCCGCACCGACACCTGCGACGTGCTGATCGGCACCGACGTCTGGACCCGTGCGACCGGTCGGCTGACGCGACACCGCGCCCGACGCCAGGTGGCGCTGATCACCAATGAGGTGGTGGCCCGCTGGTATCTCGAACCGCTCTCGCTGGCGCTGCAAGCCCGCGACTTCCACGTCGTGCCGCTGGTCATCCCTGACGGCGAGCACGAAAAGTCGATCGCGACCGCCGTATCGCTCATCGAGAAGATGCTTGCCCGCGGGCTCGACCGCAGTTCACTCGTCGTTGGCCTGGGCGGAGGCGTCATCGGTGATCTGGCCGGGTTCGTCGCCGCCACGTTCATGCGCGGGATTCCGTTCGCGTTCTTCCCGACCACGCTTCTGGCCATGGTCGATGCGGCTGTCGGCGGCAAGGTGGCGGTGAACCTGCCAGCCGGCAAGAACCTCATGGGCACGTTCAAACAGCCCACCCTCGTCGCCATCGAACTGACGACGCTCAACACCCTGCCGCTCAGCCAACTGTGTTACGGCCTGGTCGAGGCGGTCAAACACGGGGCCATTGCCGACTCCGCCTACTTCCGCTTCATCCACCGCGGTCGCCAGGCCATCAAGAGCCGCGATCTGGGCCTGATCCATCGCCTCGTCCGGCGGTCGGTCAACATCAAGAAGGCCATCGTTCTCGACGACGAACGCGAAGCCGGCCCCCGTGCCCTGCTCAATCTCGGCCACACCTTCGGTCATGCCATCGAGGCCATTGGTGAGTATGCGCGCCACAGCCATGGCGAGGCGGTTGCCCTGGGCATGCTGCTCGCGGTCGAAGTATCACGACAACTTGGGGTGCTGCGCGCCGATTACCGTGAAACGCTGGTGTCGCTGTTCCGCGACCTCGATCTGCCCTGCGAACTGCCCCAGGAGTTCGACGGGCCGACCCTGGTGGCTCAGATGCTTCGTGACAAGAAAAAGGCCGACGACAAGTTGCACCTGGTATTGCCCATCGCCATTGGCAAAGCCGAGATCGTGCCGGTCGCCATCGCCGACCTGCCCCGCCTGGTCGAGACGGCGGTGGCCGCCCTGCGGAACCCGGCATGAGATCGGCTTGTCGGCTGCGGTTGGTTGCGTTTCACCCGCGATCACGATAAGAGAGAGGAACACGCCATGGAATGCAAAAATTGCCACCGCCAGTTCGAAGGCAGCGCCACCTGCCCCGCCTGCGGCACCCCGACGGACGCGAGTCCGCGTGGCGGTTTCGTCACGCAGATGCGCGCCAAGGTCGTGCTTTCCGAGGTGTTCGGTCCACTCGAGTGGCTCAACAGTTGGATGCTCGGTCTCGGCCTGGGCGAAGTCATCGCCGGTATTCTGCTCATCGCCGGCGTTCTGGCCCTGCCGATCGATTTGCGTTACCTGCACGATGTCGAGGGTCCGTTGTGGGCCAAGGCCCGCACCCAGTCGCAGGCCATCGCCCAGGTGATGAGCGCGTTCAACACCAAGAACGCCCGCTATCCCGACACGCAGGCCGAGTTCACGACCGCGGTCACGGCCGCGATGAGCGAGATCCCTGGGGTCACGTTGACCGACCCCTGGGGCCTGCCCTGGGTCTATTATTCGGGCCAACCCGGGGACGCCGAAAAACTGCCCGAGCGTGCCCGCCTGCTCTCCGGCGGTTTCCGTCTCTATGCGGCCGGCGGCGTACCGGGCCTCGAGAGCACAACGGCAGCAGCCGGCAAGGCCACCGGGTTCATGGCACAGTTGTTCGGACTGCTCGCCGTGCTCGCCGTGCCGCTCGCCTGGGCGTGCAAGAAACTCGTCTACGATCGCGCCCCCGAAAGCCAACCGCGCATCAAACGGCGGTTGCGTTTGCTCGGACCCGGCGCGCTCGTGCTGGGCATGATCGTGCTGCCCTGCTGCTTCTGGGCGGCGGCCGGTCAGATTCCGGCAGCGGCCGGCGCCAACACGGGCGTATCGACGCCGACAGCCACCCCGGGAGGGCCGGCCTCCGCCGCCACGCCCATTCGCTGAGCGCCGACAATCCCGCCGACGCCGGCATGTTACATACTTTGTATTTTTCATGTCATACAAGAGGTTGATCTTCTCATGTCCGAACCCGTGCAAGCCCATCTCATCCCGTCATTGACCGCCAACGCCATCAAGGTCCTGCAACAGCGGTACCTTACCAAAGATGCCGAGGGCAATCCGATCGAGACCCCCGAAGACATGTTCCGGCGGGTGGCGAACACCATCGCCGCGGCCGAGCACCGGTTCGCCCAGACCACCCAGAATGCCGACGCCCTGGCCGCCGAATTTTACAGCATGATGGCCGAACTGCTGTTTCTGCCCAACAGTCCGACGCTGATGAACGCAGGGCGTGATCTGGGCCAGTTGAGCGCATGCTTTGTCTTGCCGATCGACGATTCGATGGAAGGCATTTTCGACGCGATCAAGCACACCGCGCTGATCCACAAGTCGGGCGGCGGCACCGGGTTCTCGTTCTCGCGCCTGCGCCCGGCCCGCGACCGTGTGGCCTCGACCAGCGGCGTCAGTTCGGGGCCGATCTCGTTCATGAAGGTGTTCAACCTGGCCACCGAAACCATCAAACAGGGTGGCACGCGCCGCGGCGCCAACATGGGCATGCTCCGCATCGACCACCCCGACATTCTCGAGTTCATCGCCGCCAAGAAAGACGGCGACGCATTGACCAACTTCAACATCTCGGTGGCGATCACCGATGTGTTCATGCAGGCACTGCGCGACAACCGCGACTACGCGCTGATCAACCCGCGGTCGGGCGAAGAGGTCCGCCGTCTCCCGGCCCGCGACGTGTTCGACCGCATCGTCCGCGGCGCTTGGCAGAACGGTGAACCGGGCATCGTCTTCATCGACCGGGTCAACCAGACGCAACCGACGCCTGCGGTCGGCGCCATCGAGGCGACCAACCCGTGCGGCGAGCAGCCCCTGCTGCCGTTCGAGTCGTGCAATCTGGGGTCGATCAACCTCGGCCGCTTCGTCACCGGTAAGAAGCGCACGCCGCGCGTCGATTTCACGGCCCTGCAACGGGTCGTGCATCTCGCCGTCCGCTTTCTCGACAACGTCATCGAGGTGAACCGCTACCCTCTCCCGCAAATCGAGCAGATGACCCGGGCCAACCGCAAGATCGGCCTGGGTGTCATGGGCTTCGCCGATCTGTTGATCCGGTTGGGGATCCCGTACGCGAGCAACGACGCTCTCGAGACCGCCGAAGAGGTGATGGGATTCATCGAGCGCGAAGCCCGGGCGGCCTCCGCGGCGCTCGCCCGCGAACGCGGCCCGTTCCCCAATTTCGCCGGGTCGCGCCACGACCGGCCGGGCGAACCGCCATTGCGCAACGCCACCGTGACCACCATTGCGCCGACCGGAACGATCAGCCTGATCGCCAACGCCAGCAGCGGCATCGAGCCCCTGTTTGCTGTGGCCTACGTGAAAAACGTCATGGACGGCGAGCGCTTGGTCGAAGTGAACCCGCTCTTCATCGAGGTGGCCAAGGCCGAGGGGTTCCACTCACCCGAACTGATGGACAAGATTGCCGAAACAGGCAGCCTCGTCGAGGTGCCCGGAATTCCCGAGTCAATACGACAGATTTACACGACCGCCCACGAGATCGAGCCCCTGTGGCACATTCGCATGCAAGCCGCGTTTCAGAAACACTGCGACAATGCGGTCAGCAAGACGGTCAACCTGCCGCACGATGCGACCCCCGTCGACGTCGCCACCGTGTATCACGAATCGTGGAAGCTCGGCTGCAAAGGGGTCACCGTTTATCGCGACGGCTCGCGCGAAGAGCAGGTCATTACGTTCGGCAAAGGTGGCGCCCCGGGCAGCCACCCCGAAACCGCGGCCCAGAACTGGCCCAAAGACATCGTCCCGCGCCCGCGACCGGAACGAACCACCGGTGTTACCGAGAAGGTCCGCATCGGCTGCGGCAATCTCTATATCACGGTGAACAGTGACGAGCACGGTATTTGCGAAGTATTTACCAGTCTCGGTCGTGCCGGTGGTTGCCCCTCGCAGAGCGAAGCGACCTCGCGACTGGCGTCGCTGGCCTTGCGCGCCGGGGTCAAGGTCGAAGAGATCATCGGGCAACTCAAGGGCATCCGCTGCCTGTCGACCATGCGCCAGTCCGCCGGCAACACGGGTGTCAAGGTGCTCTCGTGTCCCGACGCGATCGGCAAGGCGCTGCGTGCGTATCACGAAACCCATGGCCGCCCGAGCGACGGCAGCGCGCAGACCCCGCCCCTGCCCGGGTTTGACTGGGTCCCCGACACCGGGCGCGACCCCGGCCGCTTGTGTCCCGAGTGCCACGAAACGATCGAACACGAGGGCGGCTGCATGATCTGCCGCGCCTGCGGTTACTCGCGTTGCGGGTGATCACGACGCCTCGATCGGCATTTGACCCGGGTTGCCGCGTGTGTTACGGTTTTATGGTTATTGCACGAAACACACGGTGAAAGGATGGTGTACCGTTCATGGGTATTTTCGTCGAGATCATCCAATGGCAAGACGCATCCGGTCAGGAAATCGTCCATCGTTTTCCCGAGAACGGCACGGTCGATATCAAGTCCGGTGCCCAGGTCATCGTCGAGGAGTCGCAACGCGCCGTCTTCTTCAAAGAAGGCAAAGCCTACGACATGATGCCGCCGGGGCGGCACACGCTGACGACCCAGAACATTCCCATCCTGACGCGGTTGCTGTCGCTGCCGTTTGGCTTCACCAGCCCATTCCAGTGTTGTGTTTACTACGTAAATATGAAGACGTTCCTCAACCTCAAGTGGGGAACCAAAGAACCGATCGTCTTCCGTGATGCCGAACTGAAGATGGTGCGGTTGCGCGCCTTCGGGATCTACTCGATCCAGATCGCCAACCCGCAGGTCTTCATGCAGGAAGTCGTGGGTTCCCAGGGTCACACGACCACGACGGCGATTCAAGACATGTTGCGCGGGGTCATCATCGCCCGCCTCAACGATGTTCTGGGCGAATCGATGAAGACGATCTTCGATCTGCCAGCGGTCTACGACGAGATGGCCACCCAGTTGAAGAACCGCTGCAAAGACGATTTCGCCAAATACGGCATCGAGATGCGCGATCTGCTGATCAACGCGATCACGCCGCCCGACGAAGTGCAAAAGATGATCGACGAACGCACCGGCATGGCGGCGCTGGGCGACATGAACACCTATATGAAGTTCAAGGCCGCCAAGGCCATCGAGAACGCCAGCAACAATCCAGGTGGTCTGGCCGGGGCCGGTATCGGTATGGGTCTCGGCGCCGGGATGGGCATGGCGATGCCGCAGATGATGCGCGACGCCATGAACCAACCGCAGGCTCCCCAGGCGCTCCCCGGTGGTGCGGCCGGACAGGCTCTGCCACCCGGAGCCGTCCCGCAAGCGCTGCCGGGACCCGGCGCCGGTACCCCGTGCCCCAAGTGCCAGGCACTCGTTGCTGCCGGTGCAAAGTTCTGCAGCGGCTGCGGCAACAAAGTTGAGGCCGGTCCCACCTGCCCGCAATGCCAGATCGTGCTCGCACCCGGCGCCAAGTTTTGCAGCGGCTGTGGCACCAAGATCGAAGCGGCAGCCACCAACTGCCCATCGTGCCAGGCTCCGCTGGCGGCCGGCGCCAAATTCTGCGCAGGCTGCGGCCACAAGATCCAGTAACTGCGTCAACGGCCGCGGGGCGAGATACTGAGCCCCGCGGCTTTCTTATCCCCGATCCTATCGCAACATGGCAATCTGCCCGGCCGGAGAGCGCAGGCGTCTTGACGGTCTTGGTTGGCAATACCTATAATAAACAAACAGTACCACGCATCAGGGAAGGAGTATTCAGTATATGAGCAGCACTCCCAAGCGTCTGGGCTTTCTTGCGTTATGGCTCTGCCTGGTCCTTGTCTCCTGCCCCGGCTTTGCAGCAGGCAATCTCGAAGTAATCTACCTCGACGTCGGCCAAGGCGATTGCGAAATCCTTCGTACCCCATCCGGACGCACGATCATGATCGACGCGGGTGACGACCGTTTCAACGTCACGACCAATGCGATCATCCCGTTTCTGAAGAAAGCCGGCATCACGAAGATCGATACTTTCGTGATCTCCCATCCGCACCGCGACCACTTCGGCGGTCTCGTCGACCTGATCGGGAAGGTTCCGATCGGCGAGGTGCTGTACTCTGCCGACATGATCGATCCGAACGACCCTGAAAGCGGCGGCGCCGACATGGTCCTGTATCAAAAAATGAAGGACATGCTGGCGCAAGAGAAGATCGCCTACAATCAGGCCGAATGGAACCAGAAATTGAAATGGGATCCGGACCTCGACGTCGAAGTGCTGCATGCCGCCGAGTTGACTGACGCCGCGCCACGCCCTGCCGTCGCGAGCGCTGCGCCTTCGGCGCCCAAGATCAACGCCAATAATCTGTCGCTGATCATCAAGGTGGTTCACGGCAAGAACAGCTTCTTGTTCACCGGTGATGCCGAAGACAAGGCCGAGCAGACCACCCTCGAGAAGAACGGTGCAAAGTTGCGCGCCGACGTGCTCAAATCGGGGCACCACGGCAGCAAGACCTCGTCGAGCCGACCGTTCATCGAAAAGGTCGAACCGAAATACGCGGTCATCAGCGTCGGCACCAAGAATTCCTTCGGTCATCCGAACAAAGAGATTCTCGACGCCTACGAGTATTACAAGATGGCGGTTTACCGAACCGACAAAGACGGTACGGTTAAATGTACGTCCGACGGCACAACAGTGCGATTCGACAGCAACAGTTCGCCGCTGGCCATCAGCGAAGCACCGAAGATCATTGCCCTGTCAGGGAATGCGGCGACCATCCAGTGGGGCACGAATGTGCCGGCGAATACCGAGATTCACTGGGGCACGAGCGCTCTCGATCAACACAAGGTCATTGCCAACGCGGCCACCACGCACCTGATCACGGTTTCGGGGTTGAAGCCGGGCACCAGTTACAAATTCCAGGTGGTCTCGCGTGATGCGCGTGATGCGACCAAGGTCGTCGCCGCCGAGGGCACGTTCGCGACGCCGGCCGGCGCCGCGAACACCCCGCGCATCAGCAAGCTGAATGCGGCCTCGACCGTGTATGTGCGCCAACCCATCCAGGTCGCCGTCAATCTGACCAATCCCGGCAGTGCCGCGAAGAATCTCAAGTTGGTGCTCTACCACACGGGCATTGCCGCGAGCAATGCGCTTGCGTCCGTTGACGGCTTCGAGATGGCTGCGAACGGCACGGTCAAGAAGACAACCTCGGTCACCATCGACTGGACCGGTCCGGTCGAACTGATTGCCGCCTTGTATATGGGCAACCAGTTGATCGACACCACTTCGGTGTCGACCGAGGTGAAACCGATGATCGTGCTCGTTGATGCCGCGCACGGCAATATCGATTATTACACGGGGCGTTTTGCCGGTCTGAAGATGGATATCGCCCGAAACCTCGGCATGGAGTGCCGCTCCTCGAGCAAAGCGATGACCGCGGAGAGCCTGGCTGAGGCGTTTGTCGTGATCATCCCCGATCCGCAAAAGGAGTTCACGGCCGCCGAGTTGACCGCACTGAAGGGTTTCGTCGCCAAGGGCGGGTCGCTCTATCTCTTCTGTCGCGCCGAGTACAACGATCGTGCCCACCCCGAAACGTTCAACGCCATTCTCGGTGCGGTCGGCAGCCGCATTCGCTTCCAGGGTGACGAGGTCTGCGACCCGACCGAGAATATTGGCCCCCCGTATGCATTCTTCTCGACCAAGTTCCCGTCGACGGCCATCCAGGGCGTCCAGAAGCTGTTGTGCCGGTCTTGCTGTTCGCTGATCAACGACAAAAACGGCGCCTTGACGGCCCAGAAGGGCATCGAGTTGTTCGCCACCGGTGATGCCGACTCCTACAACATCGACGTTCTTGGTCAGGGTCGTGTCGCTTATTACTATGCGTCGAACTCGGCCACCGTGGTCATCGGCGCCGGCGAAGATCTGGGCACGGGGCGCGTGGCCTGCGTCGGTGAGACCTTGTATGAAGACAAGCTGTACAATGACCCCAAGACGCAGCAGGCCGCGCAGTACAATCGCAGCGTCATTGCCTGGTTGGCGGCGGCCCGCTTCCGCCCGCTGCGCGAGATGCTCTCGCTGTTGGCCGACGGCGGCACCGGTCTCGATCCCGAGATCTGCGCCGATCGTCAGGCGGCGTTGCGCGCCCGGTGCGAAAAGGTCCTCGGCGCCTACATCGACGCCAACCAGGTCGACTTGATTGCTGATGTATTTACATCGCATTCGTCGCCGGAGGTCAAATCGCTGCAACGCGGCACCCTCGAGCGCCTGCAGTTCAAGGCCGTTCATGGGGAGTCGTCGACGCGCGTGCAACAGGTGATCGACAAGTGGCAGCGCGAGGTGCAGGGCAGTCGCTGAACAACTTCGGTCGGGCGGATCGACGCCCGTAGAACGACAGACCCCGGGGCCTGGTTCTCAGGTTCCGGGGTCTTTTCGTTGTGTGATCTTCGGTCCGCGCGGATTTATCGGCAACCCCATGCGCCTCCTTGTCGCGCGCGGGCACGTGTGCTACATTTGGCCCATCATCTCCGTGAGCGGCTCCCGCCGTTCGCCGATCAGGAGTTTCTGCGATGTCAGAGTCGATCAAGATTGTCGATCGCCGCTCGAGCTGCAAAGATGACGACGACGAGAAGCCCGTCGACCGCAAACCGACAGCGTCCCGGGGCAGCGTCCTCCTCGACGGCGACCAACCTGCACGTCACGATGCCGACCCCCGACGGCCCGGTTTCGGCGGCTCGTTTGCCGACGAGGCCGGCCGCCGTGCCCCGCCCCCGCCGCCACCTCGACAGTATCCCCCGGACCACGGCGCCCACCACGGCCCCGATGCCCGACGTCCTCGTCCTGAACCCGAGCCCCCGGCCTACGACGAGTTCGACGAACCCGACAACTACGACGGCCCCGACGCCCCGCCCCCTCCCCCACCCGGCGCCCGCGGTCGGGACCGCGGAGGTCCACCGGGGCAGGTGTCGCTCATCGATCTGTCGAGCGCTGAGTTGGCCAATTTCTTC
>CAZADH010000053.1:13047-26193 GCA_964483805.1 uncultured bacterium | reverse complement strand
GTCTTCAACGGTCTTCGCCGAGCCTTCACCGATATCCGATACTACCGGACCCGCAACGGGCGCGAGGTCGACTTTGTTGTCGGCGACTCCGCGTCGAACCGCAGGCTCATCCAGGCTTGCGAGTCGCTGGCCGACCCGCGAACCCGTCAGCGCGAGGTCGCGGATCTCTGCGAGGCCATGCGCGAACTCAAACTGAAGACAGGCCTCATCGTCACCCGTCGCGAAAGCGCGCAAATCGAAGCGCCTGCCGGGGCCATCACCGTCGTTCCCGCCTGGCGGTTTCTGCTCGACCTCGCCGCCTGAGTTTGTCTCTGCCACTTCCACTTCCGCGTCCGGGTGAACGGGGATGTATACCAGATCCTTACAAAGTATGCGTCCCCAAAATGCCGGAGCCGGCATTGACCAATGCGAGATGCAAATGTAAGATAATCTCGAAAATAGAGATGTTCTTACAAAGATGCAAACCCTACATTCGCCCCGATAGATCGGGCAGATGTGCGCGGGCGGCAGTATCAGGCGGGTAACAGTGGCCATCCGCCCAGATTCTTCCGAACGTTCGTGAAGGGCCCGGCCAGGGAATGCGTTCCCGGCTGGATACTCCCCCTCAAATCTATCGGTACTTCATCCGATGGCCGGCGAAATCGTGTTTCGGGGATGCATACTTCTATTCAGTTAAGGTTTGCGTCCCCGATTTTCCAGCGGTGATGCTACGCCGCAGATCAGCGCGCCAGGGCGAACAGCACGAAATCCTTTTTCGGATCTCCGAGGTCATCGTGGCCATCCTTGCCAACCCCGTAGGCGATCAACTGACCACCGTCGATCCGGAGCTTGCACCGGTCGCCGGTGCCGGCCATCATGTCGACCGGCATTCGTGGGGTCAGGCGATCGGCAAGCTCGGACAGTTTCGCGGGTTTGCCCTGCTCTTCGACAAGCGCCGCAGCCAGAATTGCCCCGCCTTCGAGCCGGAGTTGTTTCTCGGCCATCCCCTCGAGGAACTTTCCCGGATTGGCAAAGGAAACCCCGAACATCGTTCGGGCCATGTTGACCCAGATCCCGTCGGGAGTGGTGGGAGGCTCCTTCGTACTTTTCTCGATGGCGTCCTGCAGTTCTGTCGCTTTTTTCGTGAGCTCGCGCGGATTGCTTTTGTATTGCACGATCATCCCCAGGAGTGCTCCGTTCAACCGGGAATACTCTTTGGACAGGACTCCGACAAAGGTGTCCAACTGAGCGTCGGTCATCTTCCCCTCGCCGGCGGCCAGGATCTCTGCGCGTTTGGGGCTTCCCTTTTCGTACGTTTCGGTCACGACGATGTTGTAACTCGTCTGGGCCTCGACCGCCAAAGGGACCTCGGCACTCGGTTCTTCCCTGGCCATGTTGGCCAGGTGCGTCGAAGCCGAGGCCAACAGGGCGTGCGCCAGCTTCGGATCGGCAAGGATCTCCCACAACGGTCGATCCAGTGAGGGTTTGACCAGGGCAACGCCGATCATCGCATGCAGGCAGGAGGGCGGTTGCCCGTCGCCGATGCCGACGATCTGGCCGAATCGCGCCGTGAGCAGGAACAGCGGCACAGCCTCTTCCGGATGTCCGGCCCAGGCCCGATGAACGGCGACCACACGGAACACAATGCCCAGGTCCCGGCAGAACTTGAAATCTATCGCCGGCGTGGTCGAACGCAGCGCCAGGACTTTCTCCTTGGTGAATTTCGGCAGTGCCGCCCGCAGTAACGATTCCCATTTCTCCAGAAGCGGTCGAAAGAAATCCTGGTGTTTATCCCAAAGCGTCTTGCCACAGGAATCGAGGGCCGCTCGCGTCTTCTCGTCCGGCGGCCATTTGGCGAACGGATCGCCCAGATCCTTCACCGCCTTGATGTCGGCGGCGTCCCAGGTCGTTGCTCCCTTCATGAAGCACTCGAGGGGGCGCTTGTCGGCCCGATAGGCCGGCTCCCCGCGAAGCGTTCCGCTCCCGATCAAACCCACGACGACAAGGGCAACCACGCACAGACGCAATGACTTCATGAATTCTCCTCTTTCAATGGCAGCAGATCCTGGACGAATCTCGCAACTGCGGCCACAATACTTACACTGTATGACGCCACGCTATGCGCCGACTCTCGTGAGCTTCTTCGTTGCGAAGACTTGCCATTTACCGCTCTCGTCTTTGAAACGCAGAGTCATGTCCCATGTCTTGTTGCCGTTGTCCCAAGCGAAACTGTTCTCGAACGGCCCCTTGTCGTAGGCGAATTGAAACACCAGTGAGTTGCCTGTTTGCACCCCATGTCCGAGAGTCTCGGAAAACCCGCCGCCGAAGGTATCGATCAAATGAAATACGTAACTGTTCTTGGGTTTGCTCCAACCAATGAAATACAGAGACTCGTAATTCGCGCCATCTCTGGTAACATTCCACTCCTGAGTGTGAATCCTCAGAAACTGGTGTCCCAGCACCCACTCTGCAACAACTCGGTGATGAAGCTGGGTGTTTCCCATCCGCCCACACAGTTCCCAGTTCCCCACAAGGTGATTGAGCAATTCATCGTTGAACATGCGAATCGCGTTTCCTTCCTGTCAGAGCGGGGTTTACGTACGCAAGACCCGTGATCGGTTGGCGATTCCCGCTCAAAGCCAATGTAAGATCACAATCCCTCAAAATCAATCTGCTGCATGGTAGGTCTTGGGCGAATGGGGACGCATACGGCGAATGGGGACGCATACGACAATTGTAAAAAAGTATACGTCCCCGCTATATGCGTGCCCGTTATTATGATGCGGGTCACCGTTGCGCCGGCAGGGGCTCCGTGAACAGGTTTGCGGCCGGAAGAATGCGGACCGCATCAGAAGCGATCTTGAGCGACCAGGCCGCGACCGTGGCGTCCTCGGCGGTAACCGCGGCCGAAGGGGTGGCGGTGCCGTAGTCCATCGGCGACGGTTGATTCGAGATCAACCGGTCTCGCAGTTGCCGGGCGTCATCGGTGACCGCGACAATGACGACACCGTCGCGGTTCAGGTGCCGTCGGATGGCGGCATTCACCGCCGCGGTCGTAACGGCGGGGACCTGTTCGCGGACCTCGGTTGCCAGATCCTTCGAGCCAAAAAAGCGGCCGTCGATGATGTAGCCGAGGCGGCGATCGAGCGTCTGCGCCCACAGCGGAGCGTTGTTGATAACGAACTTCTTGGCATCTGCCACTTCCGCGTCGGTGAGTCCATCGGCGACGAGCCGATGCAATTCGCGAAGCGCAAGGCGAAGGGCGAACGGCGCGTTGGCCGACTCGACGGGTCGGATCCAGATGCTGAAGAACTGTGCCCGACGCACGATGTTGGGATGCGGAAACCGGTCGACCGCCTCGATGAAGTTCTCGAGATATGCGTAATCGCCGTAATTGAGGCCGCGATCGACGCGCATTCGGTTCATCAGGCGCCCGAAGAAGCTGCGGTGTTCCCCGAAGCAGGCAACGGCCACGAGCAGCGGGAAGTAATCGCGGTCGATCCGCGACAGGTCGAGAGGGAAGCCGAGCGAGATCGCTGTGGCCTCGGCGCCCGGGCGCTCAACCAGCGTCAGTTCGGGTTGTCCGATGTTTCGGCGGGGCGGCAGAGGCCGAGGGGCAAAGGGTCGACTCGGCAGGGCACCAAAATCAGTGCGAACGCGCGCCTCGAGTTCCGCAGAGAAGCTGCCCGCCAGGCCGACAGTCACGCGCTCACGGGTCAGCACCTCATCGTGAAATGAGCGGACGTCCACGGTGGCAATGCTCTGCAAGCCGGCCACCGTGCCGTTGTGGCAATGACCGTAGGGATGCCCGCGGTGAATCTCCTGATCGAGAATCTCCTTGCCGAGCTGCTCGTCCCACTCCGACCGCAGCGTCGAGGTGAGATACTCGACAGCCTCGTCGCGCACCCGGCGGACGTCTTCGTCGGCAAACCGTGGCCGGAGAAGCAATTCGCGGAAAATGTCATACAACGCTATCGCATGATCGCGATGGACGACGGCGGTCCAGGTGGTGAGTTCCTTGTCATTGCGGCCAATCAACCGAGCAGCAAGAGGCTGGAGTCGCTCCGAAACCTGATTCTGCGTCAAGGCCTGGGTGCCTCCATCGGTGACAGCCTGCGAGTGAACGTACGCCAGTCCTTCGCGGCCGGCAGGATCGTCGATCGAGCCAGCCCGCACCACCACAGTGATACAGACGAACGGCGAGGAGGGAATGGGCAGACAGACCAGTGCGGGGCCGGCCGACGCGACCGACGCTGTTTGGGACGTTGCCGGCGGCCGCGCGAGGGTCACGACCACCCGATTTCCCGGCCGCAGGAAGGTCCGGATGACCCGCTGCACGTCCTCGGGCTCAACAGTGGCCAGCGTCGCGTAGAACTTCTCGACCGCATCCGGGTCACCGCCGATGCCCACGTGCTTGGCAATGGCCAGTGCCGTCGCCAGCGGCGTGTTGAGGCGCATGGCAAAGCGGTAGCGAGCGGCGTTGCGCGACGTCACCGACGACCACGAGGATGCAGTTGCCGGGTCCGTAACCACGGTCGACGAACCGGCGCACGGCCTCGATCCGGTCCGGCATCGCCCGGATGTCGGTCTGCAGGCCCATCACCGGATGCCGATACGGGTGGGTGGAGAACGCCGTCCCCAACAGCTTTTCCTCGAGGGCGGTTTCCGGGGCGGTGGCATCTTTGAGAAACTCGCCGAGGATCACCTTCGCTTCCGTGCGCAGGACCTCTTCGGACAGGCTGGCATTCCGCACGCGGTCGGCCTCGATATCGAGAATCGTATCGAGTGCGGTGGCGCTTCCCTCGACGTGAAAGATCGTGCAATCTTCCTGGGTGCGCGCGTTGGTCTCGGCGCCGAGCAGGGTCAGGATCCGCTCGCGCTCGGCCTTCGGGAATCGCGTCGTGCCACGGAGCATGAGATGCTCGACGAAGTGCGCAAATCCGCTCGTGCCCGGCTCGATTTCGTCGCGCGACCCGGCCAGAAAGACGGTCGCCACGGCGACCACGCCCGGGAAGTCGCAGGGCGCGACGATGACGCGCAGACCGTTGTCGAGCGTGGTCACCGTCAGCGGGACGGGCAGGATCGCCGATCCCGACGCGGCGGTCGCCGGCGTGATGCTGCCCAGCATGCAACTGATGAGAAAACCCAAGACAAGGATACCGACACGGCATCTCGCGATGAATGACATTGTATTGCACCTCCCGTGGCCGACCGCTGATGGCCGGAACAGATGACATTGTAGCGCAGTTCGGGGACGCATACTTCAATTGAATACAGGTATGCGTCCCCGACACTCCGCTGCTTCCATCTGCCTCGAGGGATCTGGTGATCACCGATATTTTCCTGTATCTTTGCCGGTGAAAACCCTCCAGCGAGGCAAGCAGACGTGAATGCAACAGTGAACAGAACCTTCGGCGTCTTGGCTCTGGTCCTTCTGATCTTCCAGGCCGGATGCGGTGGTCATCCTCCTGCACCGGCCACTCCTTCTCCTTCTTCGAAAGCTCCTGTGGCGAAGATTCCGTCACCGACAACTCCCGCTCCGGAAGCCGCTTCACCCCCGGCGAAGACCCAGGAAAAACCGGCGGCGAATCCTTTCAGAATGTGTGCAGACGCGGGAAACTGCGTTATCAACATGCGCACCATCGGCTTCGCCGTAGACCGTTTTCGCAAAACGAATGCAGGCAAACCCGCTGTCGCCTTGACTGTCGCGAAACTGCTCGCCGACGGGCACCTCAAGAAGAAGAAGAGCTGTCCACTGGACGCGCAGCAGGACTACGTGTTCGTCGACCTCAACGGGGCCCCTGCCGTGAAATGCCCTTGCCATGGCAAAACGCTGGGCGAGCTCGAAACTGCCTGGGAGAAAATGAAAGCAGACCCCGCCATCAGGGCGACCCGGGAAGAGTGCCAGAAGAACCTCGATACGATGAAGACGGCGGTAGAAAAGAGTCTGGACAAAGTCCTGGCCCTCGAGGAAAGAACGTTCGAAACCCTTGTGTCGAAGCGAATTTTTGCCGTGGCCCCGAAATGCCCGCTGGTCCCTGAAGTTCCCTACCAGGTTCACACCTCGAAAACCAGGACCAAATCAACGAACTGGACCCTGCCGCAAGGTGATCCCAGCCGCGACAGAATAACGGAAGGCATCTCGATCGAGCTCGAGTGCCCCAATCACATTCAATCGGTCTACGTGAACCGATAACCATCCAAACATCACTTCCATCGACCTTCCTCACCCTCCGATTTTTCCAGGGCCGGCGACCTGGCGGAAGTCGCCCGGGCCTGTCGCCGGGCCTCGACATCGTTTTCTATTCGGGGGACGGTTCGTTTAGAATGGTGTCGATCGAGGAGGTTTCAGCATGAGTATTGCCCGGCGCGTTGGCATTCTTGGCATCGTGATCGTCGTGTTGGTGATTGCGGCCCGGGTTTGGGCGCAGGGATTGGACGATGCTGTCCGGGCTGCCAATCCGTCTGCCGCCGCCGGCGCGTCCTCGACGTTGGTCGCGTCGGCCGGGGCCGGAATCGGCCTTGGCCTCCCGCCGACCACCGGGACCGTCGCTGTCCACTCGTGGCTCAATGTCCGCCTCAGTCCGTGGGGTCCGATCGTCGGCCGCCTGCATGGCGGTGATGCAGTGACGATCCTCGAACGTGTCGGTGACTGGTTGCGGGTCATGGTGTTGGGTCGCGTTGCTTTCGTTCACGGTTCTTACGTGCGGACTGGCGGTCAGAAACCGGCGCGTGCGCCTGAGGCCGGTGGCGAGACGGGTTCGTCGGCCACTGGTTCTTCGCCGCTTGCGCCGGTGCATCGGCCGGTGGCGGCAGCGGTCGAGTCGTGGTACGTGGCGCCAATGTCGAGCCCGCCGGCACCCGGAGAGGGACGGTTCGGCGCGGTGCCTGCCGAACGCATGCCCGCCCGTGTCGGCTGGGAGTTTGGCCCGCGGGACCTCAATCGCGACGGTGTATTTACACAACACAACGGCATCGACCTGACGATGCCGTCGGGGACGCGGCTCAACGCCATGGGCGACGGCCGCGTGGTCCGCGTAAACTATGACCCGGGTGGTGGCTTGGCGGTGCGGATCCGCTACGACAACGGATACGAATCGTGGTACTGTCATCTGCAGAGTGTGGCGGTGCATGTCGGCGACCGCGTGGCCATCGGTCAGGAAGTGGCGCGCTCCGACAGCACCGGGCAGCATTGCATGGGACCGCACCTCCACATGGGGATGCGGCAGGGCGGTCGGTGGATCGACCCGCGCACGGTGCCCGGCATCAACCTGCCAGCGCGCCGCTGAGGGGTGGGAAGGTGTCAACGGCAGCCATGGTGTTCCCGGGGCAGATCTCGGAACCCGCGCGATGATCTCGGCAATTGCCGGTCAGTGCCACCGGATCTTGACGTAGAGCAGAAACAGGGCGAACGCGAGCACCCCCACGCCGATGGCGATCAGCACGAGCAGGCCGAGTTTGGCAAAGACGAAACTGCTCCACTCTTCGTCGTCGGTCTTGCCGCGGAACAGTTCGCGGCAGCAGTCGACGATCAACCCGATGCCGAATGAACCCCAGGCCGTCGCCGACTCGGCCTCGCGATGAGCCTTGCCTTCGGGGGTGTACCGGTTGCGGTGACCGTTGAAGATCGACATGGGAGTCTCCTTTGTCGCACTCCTGTTGACCGCGTCAGGGTGCCGCCTCGGCGGACACCTCGGAAAACAGGCGCTTGGGCGGGTTCTCGACGTGCTTGCGGGCGATCTCGACGCGCTCGGGCGGGGTCGGCCACGCTGCCGCAACGACGAACGTGGTGACGGCGCCGAAGAAGATGCGCCACATGAAATCGATGACCGGCAGGATGCCCTTCCAGGGGCCGGGGCGCCCGATCGTGAGCAGCAATACATCGTCAAGCAGGCCGCTCAGCACCAGGACCACGGCGAAGCCGCAGACCATGCCGACCATATTGCCGGTGTCGCTGCCGCGCGTGCGCGTGCACATGCCAACGAGGAAGACGCCGAGCAGCGAACCGTAGGTGTAACCGAACACCCCGAGCACGATCGGGATGACGCGGGATTTCGGTTCGGCGATGACGATCGCGGCGGTGATCGAACCGACGATGATCAGCAGCAGCGAGAAACCGACCGTCGCCCGGCGCGCGGCCCGCACCACCTGCGGGTCGTCGGCCGCGGGGTTGATATACGGCAGGTAGAAGTCGCGGGTGAAACTGGTTGCCAGCGCGTTGATCGCGGTGCTGAGCGAGCCCATCGCCGTGGCGAACAGGCCGGCGACGAGCAGTCCGCGGATGCCCATCGGCAGTTCGCGCAAAATGAAATACGCGAACACGCGAGGGTTTTGCGGTGGGAGGTTGGGGTCGGGGTGGTACTGGTAGAACACGTAGAGCAGAATGCCGATCGACAGAAAGCCCAGCACGATCGGCAGGTCGGCCAGCCCCGACAGCACCAGGGCCAGGCGGCTGCGCTGGTGGTTCTGGGCGGTCAGCATGCGTTGCACCATGTCCTGGTCGGTGCCGTGCGTGGCCATGGTCAGGAAGGTCGCGCCGAAGAGGGCGCACCAGATCGTGTATTCAGCCTCGAACAGGTGTTTGATGCCTTCCCAGAGGCTGCCTGACGGGATCTTCTCGAAATTGAAGAAGATCAGGTCGTTCGGCCCCGACAGCTTGGCCATCGCCCCCGACCATCCGCCCGGGATCTCGTGCAGCAGATACCCGATCGAGAACACGATCGAGCCCAGCATCACCGACGCCTGGATGACATCGGTCCAGACAACGGCCTTGATGCCGCCTGCCGTGGTGTAGATCGCGGTGAGCACCGTGATCAGCGCGAGCGCGCCGACGTAGATCGCGAGTTCTTCGCCGGGCGACGGCTTCTGTTGTGTAGCCAGTTCGTAACCGAGCACGAGAATGACCGCCGCCACATAGAGCCGCGTGCCGCTGGCCAGAACACGGGTCAGCAGGAAGATCGCCGACGCGGCGTTCTTGGAGCGGGTGCCGAAACGGATATCGAGAAACTCGTAGATCGAGACCACCTGAAAGTCGTAATACGCCTTGATGAACAGGAAGCTGATGACGATGCGGCCAAGCACCGTGCCGACGCTCAACTGGGCATACGAGAAATTGTGCAGGGCATACCCTTCGCCGGGCGCGCCCAGGAAAGTCGCCGCGCTGATTTCGGCAGCGAGGATCGAGGCCAGCACCGCCCACCACGGAATCTGCCGGTCGCCGATGGCGAAACCTTCCATGGATGCGGCGCCGCCTTTGTAGAGGCCGACGCCGATGACGACGATGAAATACAACGTAATGATGCCGATATCGACGTAGAGGTTCATGTGTGTGTCCTTATCGGTTCAACCAATCGGCCGGGCTCTCGAATACTATCGGGGTGTTTCGGCAATTGCCTCGGCAAGGGCCTCGCTGACGCGGCGCGTCAGTTCATCGACGACAAACGGCTTGGCGATGAAGCCAAGGGCGCCGGCGTCGAGAACGGTCTGGGCATCGCCGTCGAGGCTGTAGCCGGAGCACACGAGAACGCGGGCCTGCGGGTTGATGCGGCGCATGGCCGTGAACAGGTCGCGGCCGCTCAGTCGCGGCATGATCATGTCGAGGATGACGAGGTCGATGGTCTGCCAGCATCGTTTGTATTGCTCGAGGGCTTCGACCGGGTCGAGACACGCGGTGACCTCGTATCCCTGCGCGTGCAGAATCGCGCGGCAACCACCAATGACGGTGGGTTCGTCATCGACGAGCAGGATGCGACCGGAGGTCGCCTGATGCTGCGGCTCGGCGAGCGGTTCCGCCGCCGGCAATTGGATCGGTTCCGCCGGCAGCGGCAGAAACAGGGTGAACGTGCTGCCCCGATTCGGCTCGCTGATCACGCGGATCAAACCGCTGTGAGCCTTCACCGTGCCGTACACAGAGGCAAGACCGAGGCCGGTTCCCTTTCCTTTGGGTTTGGTGGTGAAGAATGGCTCGAACAGGCGTCGCTGGGTCTCTGCGGTCATGCCGATGCCGGTATCGCTCACCGACACGAACAGATGGGGCCCAGGCCCAGCTTCCTCGCCGGGTTGCGGCTCGACGACGGGGGTGATGCCGGTGGCGAAGAGCAGCGTGCCGCCTTGCGGCATGGCATCGCGAGCGTTCAATCCGAGATTGAGCAGAGCGCCCTGCAACTGCGTCGTATCGCCCAGGATGATGGCCGTGGCGGCGTCGAGGCGGGACGAGATCTCGATGCGCTTGTCGATGGTTCGGCGCAGCAATTCGATGACGCCGGCGATGATCCCGTGGATGTCGGTCGCCGTTGTCAATACTTTGCCTTTACGTCCGAACGCGAGCAGTTGCCGGGTCAGTTCCGCCGAGCGCAGGGCTGCGTCACGGATGTGGGCGGCAAACTCTCGCAGTTGCGGGTCCTCGAGCCGGGCGAGCAGAAGATGGGTGTAGCCAAGCACTCCGGTCAGTTGATTGTTGAAATCGTGGGCGATACCACCGGCAAGCTTGCCGATCGCCTCCATTTTCTCGGATTGGCGCAGCCGATCTTCCATGGCCTTCTGTTGCGTGACGTCACGGGTGACGATCGTCACGCCGTCATACGATCCGCTTGCGTCTCGACGGGTTGTGATGTTGGCGCTCCAGTGGGTGCGCTTGCCGCCGAGGTCCATTTCGTAGTCCATGCGCCGGTGGTCGTCGCCGCGCCGCGCGAGTTCGATTTCGGCGGCCAATGCCTCGGCAATCTCGGGGGGGCAGCACCGCATCTATGTGTTGGTCGAGAAACTCGGACGCTGGACGGTAGAGACTCAACGACGCAGGTGCATGGTAATCGACGAACCGATTGTCTTTGTCGAGACCGAAGACGAGGTCGGACATTGACGCCAGTGTGGCCCGGTGGCGCTCCTCGCTTTCGCGCAACGCCACCTCGGCCTTCTTGCGCTCGGTGATGTCGTCGAACATGACGAAGACCTTCTGCGCCGCCGGAACGCCGAAGATATACATTGTCTTCACATCGCCATTCTTGCAGGTGACCCGGTATTCGCGGCCTTCGATGTCGCGATGCTCGGCAATGGCCCGCAGGGTCAGGCCGTTGAAGGTCTCGATGACCTCTCGTCGGTAATCGGGGTCGGGGTAAGCCTGGACCCACCAACGGTCCATGGTGGGAATGTCGCTGGGCAGGTAACCGAACGTCTCGATGGCGCGGCGGTTGATGTACTCGATGGTCCCGTCGAGGGCGACGATGGCCATCGAAATGGGTGACAACTCGAAGATCGTGCGCAGCCGATTCTCGCTCTCGCGCAACGCGGAATCTGCGTGCTTGCGCGTCGAGATGTCACGGCAGATGGTGACGACTCGTTTGGAATTTCGAGTGGGGAGCACCGAGGCGTGGATCTCGATCGGCGTCCTGCGGCCCTGAGGATCGATGTAATGGATCTCGAGGTTGCGTACCGAGCCCGTCTCGAGGCACTTCTTCACTTCGAGAGCGTTGCGTTCGAGATCCTCGGGCGCCGTCCAGTCGGTGACCGGGTGGCCGCGAATCTCGCCAAGCGAGTCACGGCCGGTGAGCCGAACGTATTCCTGGTTGGCGTCGAGGACGAGTCCACGGTCATCGAGGATCACGAACCCGGTCTGCGTGGTTTCGATGAGCAGGTGATACTTCTGCTCGCTCTCGAGCAGTTCGGCGGCAATCTTGCGCCGTCGGGCGGCCTCTTCTTCGAGATGGGCTTTTTCGTTCTCGAGCGACAGCCGTGCGAGACCCAGTTGCGACAGGATGCGGGCCATGTCGCCCAGAAACAGGGTTATCGCGCGGAGCGTGTGCTCGGGAACGACCGGAACCTCGGCGAGCGCGCGCAGATACCCGACCTCGTCGAAACCGAAGTCCCGGGCCTGTTTGCGGAACAACTCGAGATCGGGTGGGGCGAGCAGAAGCTGCCCGGTGGTCAGATTGGCGATGTGTTTGCCGTTGACGATGATCGGGAACGCACAATCGACGAGGCCGTTGGCGCATTCTTCGAGACAGATCTTGTTGGGCTCGTCGAGATGATCGAACAGGCGGCGGTTGCTCAAATGGCAGTTGGCGGCGGCCGTTGCGTTGGCCCGGTGATACCGCGTGCAGATCGTGCGCCAGCCCGCACTGATCAGAATATTCAGGTCGGGGTGGTCGAGCAGACCGATGGTGAACCCGGTGGCCTCGGTGAAACGCGCGAAGACCCGGCGCAGATCATCGATATCGACGAGATCGACGAAGCGGTATTTGCCGTCGACCAGATACTCAGAACTCGGACACGCCATGCTAACGCCATCCCCCGGATATCGCTCTAACCACGGCAATTTTTACAACATTTGGGACGCGAACCCGCGTTTACTCTACCCGCGTTCGGGTGTCAATACAAGTGGCTCAGCCCTCAGGGCCGACGATGCCGCAAGAGTGCACGATTTGCCGTGCTTCCCAGCAATTGCTTCGACCGTCGCCGGTGCAAGTTCGAAAAAAATGTGCGGCAGGTGGTCGCCGTCTGCCAGTCTGGGCTGGTATACTGATGCGCTTATCAACACCAGGGCGGCCAGCAGGTCGCTGCCAGAGTCACGCTTTCCTGTTGCGCGGCGGCTACGCCCGGCAGGTTGCCAACGGTATCTACTCGCTGATGCCGCCGGCCTTTCGCATCGTGCGGAAGATCGAGGCGATCATCCGCGAAGAAATGGAGCGGATCGGTGGTCAGGAAGTCCTAATGCCGGTCGTGCTGCCCCGCGAACTCTGGGATGAATCTGGCCGCTACGAAGGGGTGGGTTCTGAACTGCTGCGCTTTGTCGATCGCACCGGCCACGACATGTTGCTGGCCATGACCCACGAGGAAGGCGTCGTTCATCTCGTGCGCCACGAATCGACGAGTTACAAGCAGTATCCGTTCATGGTGTTTCAGATCCAGACCAAGTTCCGTGATGAGCCGCGGTCGCGCGGTGGCCTGATCCGCGTGCGCGAGTTCACCATGAAAGACGCCTACTCCTTCCATCGCACCGACGAGGATCTCGAGACCTACTACCGGGCCTGCGGTCTGGCCTATGCGCGCATTTTTGCGCGCGCCGGTATCCCCGAGGTCGTGGCGGTGAAGTCCGACACCGGGATGATGGGCGGTAAGGTGGCCCACGAGTATATGTTGCTCTGCGAGGGTGGCGAAGACACCATTGTCACC
>CAZADH010000053.1:0-13037 GCA_964483805.1 uncultured bacterium | reverse complement strand
CCGTTGCCCCTCGCAAAGGTGCACACGCCGGGCAAGAAGACGATCGAAGACGTCGCCGCGTTTCTCGGCGTCGAAGCGCGCAAAACGGCCAAGGCCCTGTTCTTTGAAAAGGATAGCGACGGCAAACCGGTGCTGGTCATCATCCGGGGCGATGTCGAGGTCAACGAGGCCAAGCTGGCGAAACTCCTGCGCTGTCCGCCCGTGCTGGCCGAAGAGAAGACGATCCTGGCGACGGGCGCGGTCCCCGGGTTCGCGTCGGGCATCGGCCTGCGCAACTGTCGGATCATCGCCGACCCAACGGTGGCGGCGTCGGGAAATCTGATCTGCGGTGCCAATGAGATCGATTATCATTTGAAGAACTTCAATCTCGCACGCGACATCACCGGTTACGAAACGGCCGATGTCGGCAAGGTGCGCGACGGTGATGGTTGCACGTTGTGCCAGGGGACCTTGCGCTTGTCGCGCGGCATCGAGGTGGGCAATATCTTCCAGCTCGGAAGTAAATACACCGCATGTATGGGCATGAAATACCTCGACGAGCAGGGCAAGGAACAGACCCCGATCATGGGTTGCTACGGCATCGGTGTTGGCCGCCTGCTCAGTTCGGTGATGGAAGCCCGTCACGACGAGTACGGTCCGGTCTGGCCGGTGTCGATTGCCCCGTGGCAGGTGCAGTTGAATGCTCTGAACCTGAAGAAGGGCGAGGTACAGAAGACCGCCGAGGCGCTCTACGCCGAGTTGCAGAAGGCCGGCATCGAGGTGCTTTTCGACGATCGCGACGAGCGCGCTGGTGCCCAGTTCGCCGATGCCGACCTGCTGGGCATTCCGCTGCGGATCATCGTCGGCGACCGCAACCTCGCCGAGGGCAAGGTCGAGTGGAAGATCCGCGGCACCAAGGATGGCGGGTTGCTGCCCGTTGCCGATGTTGCGGGTTTTGTCATCAGTTGGATCGGCGATCGCCTCCAGGAGATTCAGAACAAGGCCGCTGCGGTGACCGTGCCCTGGTGACAGTCAGGATGGAGTGGCCCAGGCCGCTGCTTGGATGGCGAGCGGCGGGACGCTCCGGTTGGGGACCGCGGCAGAATTGGGTGAAAGGACAGAACTCATGACGCTTCGACCGGTGACTCGAACAGGGGCGCAGGTGCCGCAGTATCCGGGATGCGAGAACGAGCGACGGTACCGTTGGTGGCTCGGGCTGCTCGGTACAACCACGGTGACCGTGCCGTTGTGTCTTGTGTTGCTGTTGGCGAATCCGCGACCGGCTGCGGCACAGGACCTACCGCCCAAGATCGGCAGCGGTCAAGAGAATCCGCCGTGTGCGGGCAAACCGATGGCTGATCCTGTCCGGCCGTCGCCGGTGCCGGTCGATAGAGATCCGCCGTGCATCGGGCGGGAGAAAGCGCCGACGACCTCGATGTCGGTTCGTGACGATCCCGTTGCCACTGCGCCCGCTGGGCCACCGCCCTGCATGGGTGAACCCCCGGGGATTCCGGCAGGCACGCCGTCGTCCGTCACCGCCCCGCCGGCGCCGCCCCCCTGCGGTGGCGCGCCCGTGCCCAACCCCGTGCTGCCTGCAGTTCAACAGACGGGCGTCGAGCGTCTCGACCCCGTGCAGTTTGTCGACCTCGGGACCAAGCAGGTTGGGCGGCACGGTTCGCTCACCGGAACGGTCTTCGCGGGCACGGTGGTCGATGGGCGCGGTTGCGCGTGGTGGCTCGAACTCGAGACCGCCCGCACCGCCGACGGCAAACCCTACGGCGTGCCGCTGGCCGGGCAGCCGCAAGGATTGCGGGCAGGGCAGCGGGTAACCGTGGTCGGCAAGGTGCTCGAAACCACCCTGGTTTCGCCGGACGGGGCGCATTGCGCCACGGCGTGTGCCCTCGAGGTGAACGCGGTGCTGCCGACCCCCGAGCCGGCGAAGAAGTAAATACAACGGAGTTCGACCATCAAGCTCGCCCTCCATTTGACCCACGACTGCAACCTGCGCTGCTCGTATTGCTACGCGGGCGACAAGTTCACGCGGGCGATGACCGTCGAAACGCTCGAGAAGGCGATCCGGTTCGGGTTCGCCAACTCGAGCTGCTGGCTCGACCTCACCTTCTTCGGTGGCGAGCCCTTGCTCGAAAAGCCGCTGCTGTTTCACGCGGTCGAGTATGCGCGTCAATACAAAGAACGCGAAAATATCGCGTTGCCGCTGCGATACTTCGTCACGACGAACGGGTTGCTGCTCGATGAAGCGTTCATGCGGACGGCCGCCGAGAAGAAGATCAAAGTGACCGTCAGTCTCGACGGTTATGGCGAAGGTCACGATGCGACCCGCAAGCTGCCCGACGGGTCGGGCAGCTTCGCGTTGCTCGAGGCCAGGTTCGCCGAGTGGTTGCGTTGCGACCCGAACCTCGAAGTGCTGATGACCGCGACGCCGGCCAATGTCGCCCGCCTGGCCGACGGCATCGAGAAACTGTTCGCGCGGGGCTTCCGGTTGTTCTTCCTCGGGTGCGATCACGAAGGGGGCTGGACGGAAGGCGATCTCGACCGGTTGCGCCGTGCCTACGAGGCGCTCGGCGAATTGTATTGCCGCTGTATGCATGAAGGGCGTTACCTCTACCTGAGTCCGATCGACGGCAAGATCGCCACGCGCACGCGGCCGCAGGGCGAGCTGTGCGCCTGTTGCGACAAGAACGACGGTGAAATCGCCGTGGCGCCTTCGGGCAATCTCTATCCTTGTCTCCGCTTTGTGAAATGCGACGAGGATGAGACGCTCCGGCTGGGCAGCATCGACACCGGGCTCGATCGCAAACGCCGCGCCGCCATGATGGTGGCGGCGGCCCGCGAATGGGCCGAGTGCGAGCCGTGCCAGTTCCGCGGTCGGTGCTTCCACTACTGCATGGCGGTGAACCACAAGGTCACCGGCCGGTTCAATCAACCCCCCGGCAGTCTCTGTCGCGTCGAACAGACAGCCATCGGCGTTGCCGACGCGGTGGCCGAGCGCCTCTACGCCGAGCGCAACCCGATGTTCATGCAGAGGTTCTACGGCAACTGACCGAAGCTCGGGCCGGGGCGATCCTGTCGCAACTGAGTGGCCTTTACGAACAACACCGAAAGAGTATCGACGAGGTGGTCGTCATGGCCACGGAGCGCAACGGTCTCGACGAGGCCCACGCAACCGCGACCGTCGCCTCGCGCACCCGCATTCAATCGATTCTGGGGGGCCTGCTCATCGCCGTGTCGATTGTCATCTCGTGGCTGGTCTATCGCTCGACCTCCGGCAATCTTCTTGCTGTGATCGGCACGCTGACAGAAAAATCGCAAGGCGTCACGCGTGCTTCGAACGAGATTGTCGCGGCCGCGAATACCCTTTCGGACAGCACGACGCGCGAGGCCGCGGCGCTCGAGGAAACGTCGGCGGCGCTGCGCGAGGTCACGGGGCGCGTTCATCAGAATGCCGCGTCAACGGCCGAGGCCGGCCACCTCTGTGCCAACCTGTCGGATCAGTGCCAGCAAGGAACGGGGGCAGTGGCCGACCTGGATCAGGCCATGACCGGGATTCGGCAGGCGGTCGAGGAGACATCGAAGATTCTGCAGTCGATCAACGAGGTGGCTTTTCAGACCAATTTGCTTGCCTTGAATGCTGCCGTGGAAGCGGCGCGCGCCGGCGACGCCGGTCGCGGTTTCGCCGTCGTTGCCGAGGAAGTCCGGAATCTTGCGCTGCGTTCGGCGCAGGCCGCCAAGAACACCGAGTCGTTGATCCAGGAGTCGCTGACCCGAACCAGACGGGGCGATGAGATTTCTCAGGCGACGGCCCGGGTGTTCGGGCAGATCGAGAAGAGTGCGACGGCCATCAATGGGCTCGTGGCGCAGATCACTGCAGCATCGAAAGAGCAGGGGAGTTCTCTCGAGCAGGTGTCTCAGGCGACGGTTGAGATCGACAAGTCGGTGCAGAACGGCGCCGCTCAGGCCGAAGAGATGGCGGCCGCCAGCAACGACATACTCAAACAGATTGCTGACGTGCATGGGCTTGCCGGGAACCTGCGGTCGCTGATTTGAGGCGGTGATTGGCAAAGGCCGCTGTCAGAAGTCGCGTTTGCGTTTGATCGGGGCCGGCGCGGCGTCTGTTGGCGCGGTAGTCCCGATCCCGCAAGTGCCTTGACAGGCAATGTCATGCAATGTATTGCGATGTGTGTCGTTGCCGTGCTGATGGTTGCCGCAATCCGCTGCCGTGTCGCCTGCCCGGTGGGCTGCATGGTATAGTTGACGGAAGAAGTGGCAGGTGTGGGTCGGCGATTTCGATATGGCCCGGGCGCAACTCGAAGGACTCACCAAAATGTCATAGTTGGCGGCCGTGGCGCTCGAGGCGGATGGTCGCAAGGTCGAGGTCGGCAGTCCGCCGGCGGACGCCGGCCAGATCCGACGGTTCGCGGTTACATCGTCATACAAAGGCAATACTTTGACGCTGGGAACGCTGACCGTGCATATCGATGTGGCCGCGGTCGACGTGAAGATCGCTGAACAGTTCGCGTTGATCGTCATGAATCAGGCCCTGATCATGGCGATCCTGTCGGTCATCATCTTCTTTGTCTTTCGCGGTATGGTGATGCGCCACCTCGAACGCATTGCCGGATATGCCCGGGCGCTCGATGTCGAGCGGTTGGGCACGCCCCTCGAACTGGCGCGAAAACCGTCGTGCGATCGGCTCGACGAACTGGGCGATGTCGTCAACGGCATCAACGAGATGCGGGTGCGCCTGCAGCAGGAGACGGCGCGAATCATCGCGTTGAACCGCGCGTTCGAGCGGTTCGTTCCCAAGGATTTCCTCACCCACCTCGACAAACCGAGCGTTCTCGACGTCGAACTCGGGCAGGGCGTCGGTCGCACGATGACCGTGTTGTTCACCGATCTGCGCTCGTTCACGTCACTCTCCGAAAAGATGACACCGCACGAGACGTTCGCCTTCCTCAATGAGTACTTCAGTGAGATGGGCCCGATCATCCGCGCCAACCACGGATTCATCGACAAGTTCATCGGCGACGCGATCATGGCGTTGTTCGACCGGGACCCCGACGAGGCCGTGCAGGCGGCGATCGGCATGATCCGGCAACTGGCCTGTTTCAATGCGGGACGCGCCGCCCGCGGGTTGCCGGCCGTCGGCATGGGCGTGGGCATCCACCGGGGGCAACTGATGCTCGGCACCATCGGCGAGTCCAACCGCATGGACACCACCGTCATCGCCGATGCCGTGAATGCAGCCAGCCGCCTCGAGGGCATGACCAAGAAATACGGGGCAGCGGTGCTCGTCAGTGACGTCGTCGTTTCCGCCCTGCGCCAACGTGCCGCCTTCACACTGCGCGAACTCGATCGCGTGCAGGCCAAGGGCAAGAGCGAACCGCTGACCATCTTCGAGGTGGTCGACGCCGACCCGCCCGAACTGGCCGAACGCAAGCGTGCCATTCTGCCGCAGTGGGATGACGCTTTGCGGCGCTACCGCAATCGGGCGTTTACCGAGGCCCTCGCCGGCTTCTCGGCCTGCGCCGACGGTTGCCCCGGGGACAAGGCCGCAGCGATGTATCTCGAGCGAAGCCGCGCGTTCATCGCCCAGGGTTGCCCACCCGACTGGAACGGCGTGACGGTTCTCGACAGCAAGTAACGAAGTCGGTGCAATCGGTGACGCATACTCTCTCCGGGAATCGGGGAGCCATGCTCGTCTGCAAAACCCGTTCCGCGGGCGTGGTGAAGCGGTTCGAATGACACTCCTGTCGCGCCGCGATGACCGTTTGCACGGTACATCGCGAAGGCCGGGGATTGGTTCACGACGCAGCAGAACCTAGCAACCTCGTCGACTTCCGACAAAATGCGGTCAAGGAACTGAACAGAGAATTGAGGTGTTTTCTCGTTCGCAAAATACTCTTGAACAATTTGCGCAGGTCTTCCTCGGCGTATTCATGGGCGATCAGATTGCGAAGTTCGCGCAGCTCGAGAAAGACCTCGGAACTTGGAAGGATCTTCAACTTCTCGGCGAGGGCGGCATGATCGATGACGGCTCCGGGAGTTTCCCGAAGGAGAAGGAAGGTCGTTTTCAGGACTCTTTGGAACGCGATGTCGAGGAAGCGCGCAAATCGTGCGGTCAGAGCCTCAAAAGACTCGAGATCCTCCTCGGACAGTTCCTTCGTCAACGGGATTCGTTTGCACTTCTCAAAGGAGATGTCGAGAACCGCCTTGGTCTTTTCGAGAAGGCACACACTCTTTTCCAACTGGGCTTTGAGAAGAATGTCCTTTTCCCTGCGATTCACGCAATCTTCACCGCCTCTGCAAGAATGAGCTGCTTGAACGGAGATCGGTCGCTGAACGACAGATTGACCAGATCGAGTTTCTGCTCGCCAAAACGCCGAAAGAATTGGATCTTCGCCCTGATCAGTTTCTGCAACGAGAGCTTTCGAGGGGAAAGCAACAGCACGTCGATGTCACCGCCACGTGCGTCTTTGTGCACCCGGGAGCCGAAGAGAAAGACCTCCCCCGACGGACATATTTCCCGGAGGACTCGTGCAAGGAACTCGGCCTGCTCAGGTTTCAAGCGCATGATGTCAACCTCTGCGTCTGTCAACGCCACCCCGATCATACCATCGCCTCATCGTAGCAGCAATCGCCGCACGCGAGGCGGTTGCCACCACTCGAAGGGCCTCCCCGGTCGACTGCGTGGTATGATGTTCCATGTGCTGTTTGCCGGAACGGTCTTGACGCGTGATCCGATCATCGGCGCCAACCACGGATTCATCGACAAGTTCAGCGGCGACGCGATCATGATACTGTTCGACCGTGACCCCGACGGTGGCGTGGGGGCAGCGATTGCGGGCAATCGCACGACCGTCGCAGAAGGCAGGAGTAATACGATGTCCATACGCCAGATCAAGAGAACGTTCGTGAGCGTGCCGACGCTCGAGGGCGCCGGCGTGCATCTGAAGCGCGGCTTTGCCTACAACGAGGTACCGCTGTTCGACCCGTTTCTGATGCTCGACGATTTTCACACGTCGAACCCGGATGAGTACCTCGCCGGGTTTCCGTGGCACCCGCATCGCGGCATCGAAACGATCACCTACCTTCTCGAAGGTCTGGTCGAGCACGGCGACAGCATGGGCAACAAGGGCGTGATCGGTGCGGGCGATGTGCAGTGGATGACCGCCGGCAGTGGCATCGTCCACCAGGAGATGCCAAGGGTGAGCCCGACCGGCACGATGTGGGGGTTCCAGTTCTGGGCCAATCTGCCGGCGTCGCACAAGATGATGGCCCCGCGTTACCGCGAGGTCACGGCCGCGACGATCCCCGAAACGACGATTGACGGCGGTTGTCGGGTGAAGGTCGTCAGCGGCACGGTCAACGGCGTGCAGGGACCGGTGCGCGACATCGTCATCGACCCGGTCATGCTCGACGTGTCGGTGCCCGCGGGGCAGACCTTTCGCTACACGGTTTCCGAGGGCCACACCGTCTTTGCCTACGTCCTCACGGGCGAGGCGGATTTCGCCCCCGGCGGCGGCGCACCCGGCTCGAAGTCACCCGGTCCTGAAACGGTCATTCTCTACGAGCGCAAGGGGACTGATATCGTCGTCGCGGCCGGCAGCGCAGGCGTTCGCTTTCTGCTGCTGTCGGGCAAGCCGCTCGGGGAGCCGGTCGCCTGGGAGGGATCGATCGTCATGAACACCGACGAAGAGTTGCGGGTCGCCTACGCCGAATTCAACAACGGCACCTTCATCAAGGCCAGGTAGGCGCCGACGGCCGGCGACGGCCACGGCGATCGCATCGTCAATCTCTGGAGGCAGAGAAGGCGCCCTCGATCAACCCGTCTTGTTGCGAAATACTGTGTATTGACGATGTACTGCGGTCTTCTGGTGCCCGGGCCGGCTCTGGCGGTTGGTCTGCAGGGCGCGCTCGAGTCATACGCCGCGGGGCGGTCGGGCGAAATGGAAGTCACGCTCTGCAACCCGGTCTGGCGCGACGGTATGCGCTACGTCAACCGTGAGACGTAACGCAGAGGTTTGACTCGAGACAAGTGGGCGTCGTAGGCTTGAATTGGGGCGACGGTGAGTCGTCCAAGGGGTGGGCCGATTCCCGCGGGAGTGTACGGTACCGTGGACACGCGCGGCGTCGCGGTTATCGGCCGACCGGTGTGAACCTGGTCGGTGGCGGCATGCGGGGAATGTCTGTCGGCCACGGAGAAGGGCGGAACGGGATTGAGTCGTACGGACAAACCGGATGCTGCCGCGGGGCGGCCGTCAGCGCGTTCGCTTGCCGACATGCCTGGCGAACCGATGAACTCCGACGCGGCATCGCGGACCCCTACTGGCACCGAGCCGCCGGAGATCGATGACGCGGGCTTGCGCGATCTCATCGCGAGCGTTCCCGGGGCGGTGTACCAGTTCGTTCTTCGCGACGACGGGTCGTTCGACGTCCCGTTCATGAGCGAGGGCGCCGAAGCGCTGTTCGAGCGCACACTCGACGAGATCCGCGAAAGCTCGAGCGTTTTCGCGCAGGTTCATGCCGACGACGTGGACGCATTTCGGCGATCGATCGAGCAGTCCGCTCGTTCGCTCGATCCGTGGTCTCACGAGTTCCGCATCACAATGCCGTTCGGCCGCGTCAAGTGGGTTCGCGGCGTGTCGCGACCGCGGCGCCTGTCGGCGGGGCACGGGACTCTCTGGAGCGGCGTCCTGACCGACATCACCGATCGGGTGCTTGCCGAGACTGCGCTGCGTGAAAGCCACGTGCGCTATCACGCGCTTATCGAGCAGGCCGGCGACGGCATCTTCGTCATGAACACGGCGGGGAAGGTGGTCTCGGTCAACGAAGCGTTCGCACGCATTCACGGCTATACCGTCGACGACATTGTGCGGCTCGGAATTGCCGGGCTGGACGTCGCAGGGGAAGGTCCGGTCGCCGAGCGGATGTCGAAGATCATGGCCGGCGAAACGCTGACTTTCGAGGTCTGGCACCGGCACCGTGACGGGCACACCTTTCCGCTCTCGGTCACCGCCAATCTGGTCGTCATCGGCAACGAGCGCGCCGTGATCGCGATTCACCGCGATCTTTCTGAAAGGAAACGGGCCGAGGCCTCGCTGGCAGAAAGCGGGCAGCGGCTCCAGTTGGCTGCCAGCGCGGCCCAGATGGGCATCTGGGACTGGGATATCGTCAACAACAAGATGACCTGGGACGACCAGATGTTCCGGCTCTACGGCATTGCCGACAAACCCGCGAAATACGGTGTCGAGATCTGGGAAAACGGGCTGCACCCCGACGATCGGGCGCTCGCCTGGGATGCGTGCCAGGCAGCTGTACGGGGCGAACGCGGCTACGACATCGAGTTTCGCGTCCGTCATCCCGACGGGACCGTTCGCCATATCAAGGCCGACGGCGTCGTCCTGCGCGACGACCAGGGGCGGGCGCTGCGTATGCTGGGCGTGAACTACGACATCACCGAGCGGAAGCGGGCGGATGAGGCGCTTCGGCAGAGCGAGGCCTCGTTGCTCGAGGCCAGTGAACTGATCAGGGCGATCGTCGACAGCACCAGCGACCTGATCTGGTCCGTCGATGCCGAACGCCATGGCCTGATCTCGTGGAACCAGGCTGTCGAGGCCTATTTCCGCGATGCTCGCGGCTTGACCCTTGCCGTCGGCATGCGCCCGGAAGAACTGTTTCCGGCGGGTTCACCCTGGGCGCAGCCGTGGCACGCGTTCTACGATCGGGTTCTGGCGCAGGGTCCGTTCGTCATCGAGCAGGAACTTTCGGCCGGCACGCACATCCTGTCGTTGAGTTTCAACCTGCTCCGGCGCAACGGCAAGACCACGGGCATCACCGTGTTCGGCAAGGATATCACCGCGAGGCGCCGCGCCGAAGCCGCGCTGCGCGAGTCCGAAATCCGGCTGCGGCAGGCCGAGAAGATGAATGCCGTCGGCCAGTTGGCGGGGGGCGTGGCCCACGATTTCAACAACCAGTTGATGAGCGTGCTGGGCAACGCCGAGCTGTTGCTCAATCGCCTCGATACCCCTGATCTGAAGCGTCATGCCGAGAGCATCATGGTCGCCGCCCGGCGCTCGGCCGATTTGACGAAGAAGTTGCTGGCCTTCTCGCGCAAAGGGCAATTCCAGCGGGTTCCGGTCGATGTGCACCGGGTGATCCACGATACCGTCGAGATGCTCGTGCATTCGATCGACAGGCGGGTCCGGGTCACGCAGAGGTTGAGCGCACGGGCCGCAACGGTGCAGGGCGATCCCTCGCAGATCCAGAGTGCGCTGCTCAACCTCGCGCTCAACGCGCGTGATGCGATGCCGGAGGGCGGTGAGTTGACGCTGGGGACCGACATCGTGACGATCGATGCCGCCGTCGCGGCCGGGTACGGGCGAGAGATCGAGCCGGGCCCGTATCTGCTCGTCACGGTCAGTGACACGGGTTGTGGCATGACCGATGAGGTGAAGGCGCATCTGTTCGAACCGTTCTTTACGACAAAGTCGGTCGGCCAGGGCACCGGTATGGGCCTCGCGTCCGTATTCGGGACGGTGAAGCAGCATCGGGGGATGATCAAGGCCAGCAGCGAGATCGGCAAGGGCACCGAGTTCAGGATGTACCTGCCACTGGCCGAGGTGTCGGTGGCCGTCGATGACGCGCGCAGCGCCGTCGCGACGAGCGTACCCAGTGGCTTGCGGATTCTGGTGGCCGACGATGCGGAGCCAGTTCGCGCGTTGCTGACGCAGATGCTGGCGGTCGCGGGTCACGAGGTTGTTACGGTCGCGGATGGTGCGGCCGCGATCGAAGCCTTCCGGCGCGAAAACGGCGGTTTCGATCTCGTCATTCTCGACATGATCATGCCCGTGATGAACGGTCGTGATGCGTTTCGGGCCTTGAAAGCAAGCGATCCTGCCGTCAAGGTCATGCTGGCATCTGGCTACGGATTGAACGAGGAGTCGCAGGCGCTGATGGACGAGGGGGTCTGCGGTCTGGTGCAGAAGCCGTTCGAAATGCGGGAGTTGCTACGCGCCATCACGGCTGCTGTCAGGGCGGGATCGCACAGCGAGTGCCGCCAGTCGGACTGACCCTCGTCGGTGTGCTGTCGTAGAACGGTGGGGTTCCGGGAATCGTCGGTCTGCAGTAAATACAGAGTATTCGACACGACGATCGAGTGTGGGTTCGCATGAGACTGGCACCGGTTCAATGCTCCGGAGGAGGTCGGTCATGAGTTTCGCGAAGCGATGCCTTCTGTTATGTATGTATTTGATATTGACATCTCAGGCCGAGGCGATGAATCTCGGCGACCCGTTCGACTGCGCGCTGATGCCGATCCGCTTCAAGATCAGCGAGCGGGTGATCGACAAGGGGACGAAGGCGGCGATCCCGACTCCGGCCGGCATCCAGAACGAGATCCGGCGGGCCTTCGCGTCGTTCGCGGCCATTTCGGGGGTCGATCTGCGTTTCCAGTATGACGGCCTCTATCAGCCCAAGCCCGGCACCACGCCGGAGCCGGGGACCATCCTGGTTCTCCTGGAACCGGCGGCGGGCGTGGGTGGCTCGGCCACCGGCGGCCCGATCCGGGATCGGTCGGGCAAGGTCGTTGCCGGCACGATCACACTCAACACCCGCGATTACGATTACGTGCACGACAAGGGCGGCTACGTCTACCAGGCGATCCGCCATGAGCTCGGCCACGTGCTCGGTCTTGGGCATTCGCCGGTGTCGGGGGCGACCATGGGTTACCGCCGCGAGGAGTGGCAGGTGTTCTCGACGCTCGACGACGAGGACGCGGTGCGGCAGCTCTATCCATCCGCGCAGGCCCGGGGCGGGGCTCTCGAGGTGTCGGCCGTGTTGCGGGGCGTTCCGGCCGGGCAGGTCGAGATCGCGCTGGTCGACGCCGTCACCGGCATCGGCCGGTTCCAGGTCACCAGCGCGCAGGGCAGGGCGCGGTTTGCGTTTGTGCCCCTCGGGCGATACCTGGTGGCCGGGCGTGAGGTGATTCCCACCGGGCCGTGTGACTTCAATGATCGGCCGAAGCACTTTCTCACTTCGTTCTATGCGGGGGCTCAGAGCAGCAACGACCCGGCAAAGGCGACGCCGGTCGAGATCACCGAGCAGAAAACGGCGATCCAATTGCCTCTGATCGAAGGGATGAAGCGGTTCGATTGTTACTACGGCTACAGCGGCGCCAGCCATTACCTGGTCGCGGCGGGCGGCGAGGCGACGATTCAACTGGTCAAGGATCAGTGGGAAAAGACGCACCGCAGCGAGACGAGCGGCGGCGTGCCGAGCGGCACGCGCGTGGTCCCCGCCGGTTCTGCGCCGGGCTACACGATTGCGTCGACGGGGCCGGAAGATCCCGAGACCCTGAGTTTCAAGGTGAGCGTCGCGCCCGGTGCGGCGCCCGGCCCGCGGGTGGTCTATGCCGAGAACCAGGGCGAGTATGCGCTGGCGGCCGTCGGCTTCTACATCGTCGAGAGACTCGCGCCCGAATCGAACGGCCACCTGCGCGACCCGCTCTGAGCGGGCGAAAACGCGAACGTCGACACATTGCGGCCGACGGTGAGGCCGGTCATGGCGCGTGAAGATCGCGAGTTCTTGAGAATTCCGGTCAGCGCGGCGTCGGGCGCGTATGACTTACAATGTATGTCTATTGAACTCCGCCCGAAATGACGGCGCCGCCGGCGGCGCGGGCGGCCTCGAGACACATCGGGTTGTGCAGTTCGGCGTTCCCGGCCCCATCGAGCAGTCTCTTGAAGTTCTCTGTCGGCAAGCCTTTGCGTGCGCCGATCATGAGCATCTTGGCGCGTAACTGGGGGTTGTGGCACTCCCGCGCCAGGCGGAGCAGGTCGGCGACAGCCCGCAGCACGTGCACAACGTGATGAGCAGTACCGCTTGGGTGCGGGGAATACGGCACAGAAATCGGGGTTTCATGCATGGCCTCCTGTCTGGCGATGATCCGGAAGAAACACGACGTATTGCTGTAGGGCCGGTTTCATCGCGCCGTCGGCGACGTCGGTGCCAGTGGCGTCAGTTGCGGGATCACCCCGCCG
>CAZADH010000052.1:0-26280 GCA_964483805.1 uncultured bacterium | reverse complement strand
GTGACGGTGCTGCCTGGCACAACCGGAGAGGGGTTGATACTGGTGATGCGCGGTTCGTTGAGTGTCACCGGATTGCTGGTGTTCGACAGGACGCCGTTGATGATGACATTGAAACTGCCGCCGCTTTGCGCATCCTGGGGTGGCACCACGGTGATGGTGGTGTTGTTCCAGCCTTTGGGCGTGACCGCGACACCATTGTACGTGACGCTGTTGCTGCTCTGCACCTGGCCGAAACCATAACCGGTGATGGTGAGCGTCGTGGCATAGCCGGCCATCGTCGGCGAGACATTGGTAATCGCAAACGACGGCGTGGTTGCGGTCGGGTTGTTGGTCGACGAGGAACCGCTGCTGCCGCCACACCCCAGGGTGACGGACAGGACCAGCGTCAGGCAAAACAGCAGAAATGCGCGGTTCATGGCTTCAATTGTAGGTACCGCGGGGCCAACCGTCAACCGGTCGGTGGTTCGACGGCCTCGGCGAGGGCATTGGCGCCGCGAATCCGGCCGGCGGCGTGGGCCCGGGTGAAGGCATCGACGATCTCGGGATCGAAGTGCGAACCGCGGCAGCGCGCCAACTCGGCGAGGGCAACCTCGTCGGGTTTGCCCTTTTTACCTTGATGATACGGGCGGTTGGAGGTGATCGCGTCGAACGTGTCGGCGACCGCGATGATCCGGCCGGCCTGCGAGATGGCGGCGCCGGCCAATCCGGCGGGATACCCGCTACCGTCGAACTTTTCGTGGTGATCGATCATCCCCGGAATGAACCGGCACAGGTTCTTGACCCGGCCCATGATCTCGGCGCCGATGCCCGGGTGCCGCTTGATCTGGCCAAACTCTTCGCTCGACAGCCGGTCGGGCTTGCGCAGAATGCTCTCATCGACCCCGAGTTTGCCGATGTCGTGCAATAAAGCAGCAATACGAATGCGCTCGCGGTCTTCCGCGGTCAGACCCAGTTCTTCGGCAATGGCGACCGAGAACTCGGTGACGCGTTGCGAGTGGCCGTGGGTATACGGGTCTTTGGCATCGATGGCCGCGGCCAGTGCCTCGACGGTGTTGAGAAACAGCTCGCGCGTCTCGCGATACAACCGCGCGTTTTCCCAAACGGCGCCCATCTGCTGGGCGATGGCGGTCAGCAGTTTCTCGTCTTTCGAGGTGAACTCAGACCGGTCGTGCTTGTCGGCGACAGTCAGCACCCCGGCCAGACCCCGACGGGTGGTAAGCGGCACCAGCAGCAGGGCGCGCTCGGGGGTGGCGCTGGGCAGATAGTCGGGAAAATCGGCGAGGTTGTTGGCAATGACCGGGTGGCCGGTACGCACGACCCGCCACGCCAATCCCTGGCCCTCGGTGAACCGGCGGTGGCCGATGTCGGTGGTGTTGATGCCCAAGCCGGCGGTCAAGACCAGGCCCGAGCGGGCCTCGTCGAGCATCAGCAACGAAATGCGTTCGACCCCCAGCGTCTCGGCGACGGAAGCGATCGCCGCCTTCTGGATCTCGTCGAGTTGCAGGGTCTGGGCAAAGGCGCCGCTCAGTTCGTAGAGCAGCGAGATCTCTTCGTAGAGGATCGACAGTTCCTGGGTCAGGTCGCACAACTCGTGTTCGTAGGCCACGAGATGGCGCAGCGCCGCGAGGACGACCCCGCGGGTGACCGTATCGGCCTGTCGCAAGCGCACCAGCGCGGTGCTGCCGTCGGGCAGGAGCAGCGGCAACGACTCGGCATGACTGGGACCGGGTTCGGGGGGCGGACCGTCGTGCAATACGTCGCATTGCACCCCCGCTGCGGTCAGGTCGGCCAGAAAAGCCTGGACCCGATCGCCGTCGAACAGTCGTCGCATGGTTTGCTGCATGGTCTGGTCGAGAAAAAATACTATGTATTTATGATGTTGCGACCAGACCCAGTTTCTCCTGGACCTTGGCCAGCAACTGACGCGGACTGAACGGTTTGGTGATGTACTCGCTCGCGCCCGCTTCGAGACCCATTTTGCGGTCGACTTCCTGGCCCCGCGCCGTCAGCAACAGGATCGGCGTGGCGGCGAAGCTCGGGTCGGCGCGCAGTTTGCTGCACACCTCGAACCCGTTCATCTTGGGCATCATGACGTCGAGCAGGATCAGGTCGGGGCGTTGCGCCATCGCTGTCTGCAGCGCTTCTTCGCCGTTGACCGCGACCAGCACGGTGAAACCGGCGTTGGCGAGTTTGTCTTTGACGACCCGCAGAATGTGCGGCTCGTCGTCGGCGACGAGGATCTTCTTGTCGTTCATGGTGACCTCCGTTGCGGGTCGATTGGGGGCGTGGGCGCCTCGCCCGTATGTGCGCCCGACCGCTCGAGCACCTCGTTGACGGTGCGGATCAAGTCGGCATTCTTGTAGGGTTTGGCCATGAAGGCGTCGGCGCCGGTGCGCCGCAGCCGTTCGTCGTCGGCCAGCACGGTCAGGATCAACACCGGGATCTTGCGCAGTTCGCTATCGGCTTTCAAGCGACCGATGACCTCGAAGCCATCCATGTCGGGCATCAGCACGTCGAGAATGATCAAATCGACGGTGTTGCTGGCCAACCAGGCCAGAGCAGTGGGGCCCGACAGCGCCGACTCGACTTGATGGCCCTCGTGTTTGAGACGATCGCGCACCGCCCGGGCGATGTTCGCTTCGTCTTCGATGACCAGGATCCGGGCCATGACGCCTCCGCTGCTTTGGATATGCGCTATCGTAGCACGTCGGCGGCCGCGGTCGCAATCCTGCGCCCTCGGGCGGCCGGGTCGTTTGCCCGTGATTGGCGAGGCGCCGTCGTTCTGTTACACTCGGCGCATGGACGAACCTGGCGTCAATCCGGCATCAGCAGCCCACGACAGCGGGACCCCCGCGCCGCCACCGCGCCTGTTGCCGCTGCGCCGTTGGTCGTGGTTCGCGGTGCTCGCCGCGCTCCTGGCGGTCGTCGTCCTGCGCTGGCCGCGGTTGGGGTTCGCGTCGCTGCTGTTTGCCGCCGGAATGCGCCTGTTGGCGCGCCGTTGGAGCAAAACCGGGGTCGAGTTGCCGACGTCGCGCGAGCAGGGCGGCTACCTGGCCTGGCTTGGCGCGTTGATCGTTGGTTTCCTCTTCGGCACGCCGCCGGCGGTGCCCCTGATCATGTTGGGGGCCTGGGGTTCCGGCCTGCGGCCGTTTCGCCGCCTGGTCAGGTTGTTTCGCGAGGGTGGGCTGGCAAAGCCGGAAACGGCCGTCAGTCTGTTTTCCTATGTGCTGCTGGGTGTGGGGCTCCTGCTACTGATCACCGCGCCTCTTGGCATCGGGCGGGTTACGTTTGATTGTGACGGTCGGCACTTCTCGCTGGGGGTGAGCGGCGGGCGTGCAGCCTCGACACTGTCGTTGGGACCCTCGTTACTGATTGGCGTGGCGCTGACGGCGCTCGGCCTGGGCATCCGGCGGCGGGCGCTGTGGGCCGGCGTGTTGGGTCTGTGTCTGACCTTCACCTTTGCGGTCTCGACCACACACAAAGTATTGCTCGAGTCGGGTGGTGATCTGTCGTTGCTGCCCAAGGCCGTGCTGCGTCATCTCATCCAGTTGTCGGTGCAATGGACCTTCTTCATCGGTTTCTATTCGATCTTCTTCCCGTTGGTGGCCGGGCAAGCCCGCGCCCTGGGAGAAGCGTTGTCGGCCCGGTTGCGCGCCGCTGATGATGCCCTGCGCGAAACACGTGAGCGCCTCGATGAGACCGAAACACGGGTGGCGCAAGGGCGGCGCGATCTCGAGGGCGAACGCCGCAAGTTCCGCGCGGTGTTCGAAGCCACCAACGAAGGCATCGTCATTTTCGCGGGCGATGGCACGGTGCTCTATGTAAATCCCGCGTATTGCAGGCTGTATGACGTCGATGCCGCCCGTCTCGAGGGCAGGCCGTGGCAGCAGATCTTGACCGGGCCGGGGGTCGAGTGTGTGCAGCGGCGCGAGGTCGAGATGCGCTATCGGCGGGCCGGGGTCGAGGAGATGTCGCACCAGGTCGAGAGTGGTCTGGTGGTGCTGCGCCATGCCGAAGGGCCGGTGCGGCGGCAGGTGGCGTTCTACACCAAGGCGATTCTCGACAAGAGTGGCGAGTTTCTGGCGTTCATGGGCGTCTCCCGCGACGTCACCCTCGAGCGCGAGATCGACCGCATGAAGACCGAGTTCGTCAGCAACGTCTCGCACGAGTTGCGCACCCCGCTGACCTCGATTCGCGCCTACGCCGAGATGTTGCTCGATGGCGAGACCGAGTCGCCGGCGACCCGCGCAGAATACCTGCACGTGATTCTCGATGAGTCCGAGCGGTTGACCAATCTGATCAACGACATTCTCGACCTCTCGAAGATGGAAGCGGGCAAGAAGGTCTATCGGTTTGGCGAACACGACGTGGTCGGTATCGTGACGAAGTCCGTACACGTGGCGCAACCAGCAGCCACGAAGAAGGGGCTCGCCTTGCGCTGGCAACCCCCGAGTGCGCCGTTGACGGCGCGGTGCGACGCGGATCTGCTGCACCAGGCGCTGCTCAATCTCATCGGCAATGCCATCAAATACACGCCGACCGGGGGTGTGGTCACGGTGTCGCTCGAGGCGTCGGACGGCGATGTCTCGCCCGCGCACGATGCGCGCAGTGGGCGTTTGCAGCCACGGAGGGCCGTCCCAAACGGTGTTTGGGACAGTGCAAACGCCCCCCCCGGTTCTTTGGGCACATCGAGTCGGGCGGGCGGCCGCTACCGTCTGGGTGTTGCCGACACCGGCGTGGGTATCGGTGAAGCCGACCTGCGGCGCATCTTCGAGAAGTTTTTTCGCGTCGAGAACGAGCAGAACCGCGAGGTGGGCGGCACCGGTCTCGGATTGGCGCTGGTGCAGCACATCGCGACCGTGCACGGTGGCGTGGCGCAGGTCACCTCGACACTCGGTCGCGGGTCGTTTTTCTCGCTCGAACTGCCGCGCCAGGCCCGGCCCCCCGAGGCCGCCGGCGAGACATCGGACCGCGCTGGTGCCGAAGCGGGGGCGGTTTTCGGTGTGCCGCCAGTGGGAGTCGGGGCATGACCGATTCGCTGCCGAGGGGCGAGCCAACCCCCGCGGTGCATGCGCCCGAGCACGCGGCCCCGACGGTGCCCGACAAGGCGTCGCTGGTCGCGGCTGCCGGTGCCCGGTTGCGGCCGTTGTGGTATCTCGGGGTCGGCGGCTGCGTTCTGGCGGTCATCAATACGTTGTATGCCGGTCAATTGGCCACGGCCCTCCTGTTTTTCGGGGTTCTCGCTCTGGTTCTCGATCATCTCAATGGGCACGCGGTCCACGATGAGGCCGCGCCGCGCCTGACCCCGGGGGCGCGTTGGGGCCAGGTCGCCTGGTATTTCACTTTTGCCGCAGTAATGACCGGGTCCTGGTTCATCGCGGCGCCGTTGGTGCTCGGTTCGGTCACCCTGGCGGGGTCGGCGCCGCTGCGGGTGTGGTGGTGGGTGCTGCGCCGGCAGGCCGTGTCGATCCGCGGCGACCGTTGGGTCGATTTCGTCGCCTGGGTGCTGATCGGTGTTTCGTTGCTCTTTCTCGTCATGGGTCTCGCGTTCGGCAGCCTGTCGGTCTGGTTCCAGGCCGGACCCGTCGAATGGCGCACCAGTCGCATGGCGGTGGGGCTGCTCGGGCACCTCATGTTGGTGGCGCCGCCGCTGATTCTGGGCATCGGCATCCGGCGGCGGGCGCTGTGGGCCGGGGTCTTGGGCTTGTGTTTCACTTTCTGGGGCCTGTCGATGTCGCTGCTCGAGATGCTGGCCGCCACCCGCGGTGACGTCACCCGCTTGCCGGCCGCCGTCCTGGCCCATGGTATTGACGTTGTATTGTGGTGGCTGTTCTTCTTCGGCTTCTACTCGGTGTTTTATCCGCTGTTGGCAGAGTGGGCCGGGCAGCCGCGCGAAGACCGCATCTCCGTGCAGCTCGAAGACGCCGACGCGGCGTTGGCTTCGACGAAAGCCCGCCTCGACGATGCCGAGAGCCGTGCTTCGCGCACCGATCGCGATCTCGAAGAGGAACGGCTCAAGCTCGAGGCCATGTTCGAATCGATCAACGAAGGCGTGGCCCTCGTCGACCGCGATGAACGCATCTCGTATCTGAACCCCGCCATGTGCGAGTTCTACGGGATCGCGCGCGAACACTGGCTGGGCCGCACCTGGGAGGGCGTCTGCGCGCTGCCGGGCGTGAAGTGTCTCGGGCGGCGCGATGTCGTCATGACCGTGCGCATCGACGGTCGCGAGGTGCAGATGCAACGGCCGGCCGAGGGCGAGGTGGCGGTGGTCGACGGTCGTGGCCAGGTGCGTCGCCGTCTCGCTTACTACACCAAGGTGGTCACCGCCCCCGACGGCGACTGCCTGGCGTTCATGAACCTGTCGCGCGATGTCACGGTGGCGCGCGAGATCGAGCAGATGAAGACCGAGTTCGTCAGCAATGTGTCGCACGAGTTGCGCACGCCGCTCACGTCGATCCGGGCCTACACCGAGATGTTGATCGATGGCGAGTCGGCCGACGAGCAGACCGACCGCGAATACCTGGGCATCGTGCTGAGCGAATCGGAGCGCCTGACCAACCTCATCAACGACATTCTCGACCTCTCGAAAATGGAGGCCGGCAAGAAAGAATACCGGTTCGGCCGCCATGTCGTGCGCGACCTGGTCGAGCGGGCGGTGGCCGTCGCGCTGCCGTCGGCCGAAAAGAAACGGCAACGCCTGGCTGTCGAACTGCCGGACGCCAGCCGGGGCATCCAGGCCTGGTGCGACCCGGGGCTGCTGCACCAGGCGCTCTTGAACCTGCTCAACAATGCGGTGAAATACACGCCGGCCGGCGGCAGCCTGCGGGTGAGCCTGACGTTGGCGGCGGGACGGTTCCGCCTCGCCGTCGCCGATGACGGCCCGGGCATTGCCCGGGACGATCAAAGGAAGCTGTTCACCAAGTTCTTCCGCGTCGAGAACTCGCTCAATCGCGAAATCGGCGGCACCGGGCTCGGCCTGGCGATGGTGCGCCACATCGCCCAGGTGCACCACGGCGAGATCGTCGTCGATTCAGAACTGGGGCGGGGATCGACCTTCACGCTCGATCTGCCGCTCGAGGCCCCCACGCCGACGCCGCCTGCCCCGGCCGCGCCTGCCGCACCGGCCGCGATGACCACCTGAGCTTTACAACAGCAATACGCTACCGGCGGCGATCAGCAAAGCGCCGATCGCGGTCTTGAGCGACAGCGATTCGCCGAGAAAGAGCGCTGCGAACAGAATGCCGACCACCGGGGCGCCGCCGAACAACACCGGAAACAGCCGGCTGACATCGCGCTGTGCCAGCGCTGAGTAATAGAGATACTGCGCCAGAACCAGCGAGATCACGCCCGACAATGCGAAGACCAGCACGGCGCGCCAACTGAGGCCGGCAATGTCGGCGCGCACCGACGGCGAAAACACCAACCAGGGGAGAAACAGCAGGATCGCAGCGGCGACCCGCACCACCATGCCAGCCAGTGGTGAGGCCGTCTGCCCTTTGAGGCCGATCTTGTCGAAGATCGGGATGAGCCCCCAGAGAACCAGCGTGAGGGCGATGGCCGCAGCACCAGACCAGGACGTGCTTGCCGGGTTGATGCCGTCGGCCATTGCTTAGGCCACCTGGGCGAGCAACCGCTCGATCTCGCGCACGACGTCTTGGGGGCGCCTCGATTCGACGGCGTGGGCGAGGCAGTGGTGGATGTGGTCTTGCAGGATGACGCGGCGGACACTGGTCAGTGCTGCGGTGACCGCGCGGATCTGTTGCAGGATGTCGGTGCAGTCGCGCTCGTCGACGACCATGCGCTCGATCGCCTCGACGTGCCCGGCGATGCGCGCCAATCGCCGGCGGGCTGCCGGGAACGACGGGTGGTGGTGGCCGTGCTTCTTGGTGGCCGTCTTTTTTGTGGTCTTGGTTGACATAATGTTATCCCCCTCGGCGGCATCGCTGCCGGTTAAAAGAACCTATCCCCTGGGATAGGTTACCAATGTTTATTGCCTGTGTCAATAATAAGTGTGTCAGGTGCGTTGGCGATGACGTGGTCTGTATTGTCGACGCTGTAATTGAGGCTGGTGTGCAGAGCGTTATGACAGAGAGTGAAGTGTATTGCTACTGCCAATACAAAAGAGGCGCCCCGCTGTTGTGCGGGGCGCCTCTTTTGAAGCGTGTGTCGAACGCTGTCTACTGCACGTCGAGCACCACCGGTTGCGAGTAGCCGAGTGGGCCACCGCCGGAGACCGAGTGGGCGAGGGCGCGAATCGACACCGGGCCCGGGGTCCAGGTGGTCGGGAAGGTGATCGTGCCGACGGCGCGGCCGTTCATGACCGTAAAGCCGTTCGGTGGCCCGAGCGGGGGCATGACGTCGTTGCCATTGGCGTCGACCGCGAAGATCTGCACGAAGTTCGCGTTCGCCACGGCGCTCACGTTAACCGTAACCCCGAGCGGGGCGTTGCGCAGAACCGCGCCGCCGGTGGTTGGGGACTCGAAATACACACCAGGATTGTGGCCCACGGTGGTGCCGGTGCCGGTCATCGTGCCCGTGGGCATGCCGGTGCCGTAGCCGGTGCCGGTCATCGTACCCGTGGGCATGCCGGTGCCGTAGCCGGTGCCGGTCATCGTGCCCGTGGGCATGCCGGTACCGTAACCGGTGCCCGTGCTCGTGCCGATCAGCGTCGTGACCCCGGTGTTCGTGCCCGTGCCACCGCCTGTGGCGTAGCCGGTGCCATACCCGGTGCCGGTGCCGTAGATCGTGCCGGTGTCGGTCATGACGCCGGTGTTCGTGTAGGTGCCGGTCGGCATCATCATGACGAACAGGGGCGGCGACACCATGCGCATGTTGTTGTTGTCGACCGCGATGGCCCCGATGGTATGTGGCCCGATGTAGAGATCGTTGGGCAGCGTGCCCGTCCAGGTCCACTGGCCGTTGTTCAGCGTGGCGTTACCCAGTTGGCGGCCGTCGTCGAGAACGAAGCTCACGCCGGTGATCGATCCGTTGGCATTCATCGTCGAGGCGCTGGCGACCAGGGTGATCTGGCCCCCAGCCGTGATCGTCGAGCCGGCGTCGGGGGCGACGATGTCGACGACCGGCGGCACGCTGACGTTGCCGACGCGCACCATGACGCCGTCGACCGGCATGGCCATGCCGTATTCATCGTGCACCACGGCGGTGATCACATACAATCCTTGTGGTGCCTGGCGCCAGGTGACCGTGTAGGGCGGGGCCGAGGCAACGCCAATCAGCTTCATGCCAGGATCGACAAACATCGTCGGCGGCATGGTGACATTGATCGGCGACTGCATGGCGGGATCGCCGCCAGTGTAATACCCGGTATTCGGGCCGGTCATCGTCCCGGTGTTGGTGTCAGTCGGCGTGCCGCCGCTCGGCATCGTCATGCCCGGTACTGTCGTCATGCCGAGGCGCTCCATTTCGGGCGGGGTCTGGTAAAAGAACTCGATGCGGCGGATGCGCGACGTGGTCGGTGCGCCCATTGGCGTGTAAGCAAACGTGCCGCTCTTGCGATTGGCCGGGGTCCAGGTGGTCATCGGCGGCATGACTTCGCCGGTCACCGCTTCGGCAGTGATGGTGATGTCGGCCGGTGCGGTCGGGAACGCCTGGTTCATGGTCGGCGTGGTGATGCGTACCTGCGGCGGGACCGAGTAGGTCGGCATGGCCGGGTTGACCTGAATGCCGACCGGTTGCGACATGTCGATGGCACCGCGCGAGGTGTAGACGCGTGCGGTCAGCATGTAGAATCCGGCGCCAACATTCTGCCAGTTGAAGACCCACGGGGCCTGACTGCGCGAACCAAGCAACTCCGGGCCGTTGTAGAACTCGATGCGGGTGATGCTGTCGGTCGAGGTTGCTTCGGCGACGATGTTGATATTGGCGGGTTCGGTGAATGCTGTGCCGGGGGTTGGACTGGCAATGTTGACCACGGGCGCGGTCATGCCTTGCGGCAGCGCCACGACCTGGATTGCGTCGGACACGCCGACCACGCCTTCGTTGTCATTGGCCCGTGCGGTCAAAATGTAGAACCCCGCCGGAATCGCGGTCCAGTTGAAGGTCCAGGTATTGTTGGCGCCGGGTGTGCCGTTGATCGGCAACCGGGTAGCGCCTTCCCAGAGGGCCACGTTGGCGACCGTGCTGTTGGGGCCACCGGGGATGGCCATGACCTGAACGGCCAGGTTGCCGCCCGCGGTAACGCTGACTGCACCGGTCGGCGTGGCGATGCGCACTGCCGGCGGCGGTGTGAAGATCGGAATCGCCGGTCCGGCAAATCCTGCCAGGTTCTGGCCGGTCATCGGATCGATGCGGAAGATCTGCACATCGTTGCCGTGGCGGATGACCGCGATGATCTCGTTCATCTCGGGGTTGTAATCGATTGACTCGACGCGGCTGGGCATCTGCGTGGTGCCCAGGAGGGCGCCGAAATGGCGGATCCAGGAAATGCCGGCGGGTGGCGTCGGCACGTCGGTCGTCGGGGCCGCGAGGTCAAAGGCGGCATTGGCGGTGCCGGTCCAGCGACACAGGACCGGGGCGTTGCTGCCGCGGTGATAACCGCCGATCAACAGCGAACCGTCGATCAGGAACTCGACGCAGAAGACGCGGCCGGGCAACTGCATGCTGAACCGGTTGGCCGGGTTGGCCGGATCGATCTGCACCACGCACGACAACTGGCCGTTGGCATCGTCGTAACCGACGCAACCCAGGCCGCCGATGCCGGGCCGGAATACCGGGCCGAGGCGCATGTTGGCAGGATTGACGCCGCCCACGAGGTTGACGCCGTTGAACACATCGGTTGCGGTGAGCGACAAAGTGCCGGCGGTGCCGCTGGCCAGACGCAGGTTACCCGTGTTGTCGGTGGTGAAGCGGGTCAGACCCTGAGGTTGTATCTGAGCGACAAAAGTGTTGAACGCTTCAGCGAAGTTCTGGGCGTTGAAGACCGGCAACGTCGTCGAGGGCGTGCTGGTGCCGCTGGTGGCCTGGGCCGCATCGCTGACGATCGTGTTGATGCACATCTGCACGCGGGCGGCCAGGTTCTGCGGCGCCGCGCGCAGCACCGTCGGTTGCTCGATGGTCTGCGCCATCATGCGCGCAATCAAATCTTGTTTGAAGCCGGAGCCGACCGGGCAGACGGTCATGATATTGCCGCCGGCAACCAGATCGGATCCACCGTGGAAGTCATGAAACCCACGAATGTTGCCGCCGAGTATGCGGATGCGGGCGATCGTCGAGCGCGCCGGGACGTTGAAGGTGGCCGACGCACTGCCGCCGACGACATCAACGGTCTGCGTGTAGGTTGCCACGGGCGTCGAACTGGTCGGATCGATCGACTGCAGGGTGAAGCGGACCTGTGGGGCTGTCCCGGAAGCTTCGGCGCGAATGGCGGCGGCGCTGCCCTCGGTGCTGACCATGATGTTGAAATTGACCACGGCATTCGCTGCGGCCGGCGCGACCGTGGCGGCCGTCGGCGCCAGCGGATTGCTGCCGTCGGACGACGAAAAACAACCGACCAGCAACGTCATGCCGGCGAGGAAACTGAACAACGCGATTCCCCATGACAACTTCTTCAAGAGCGACCTCCGAAAAATCAAAATAATGCAGGAGACTGCTAAACATTGTAACACTTGCCCGCGCCGGTTTCAATCGTTGGCAAACCGCTGGGCAAGCGAAAGCACGATCTGGTTGCAGCCGGGTTCGGGGTCGGGTGGGATCCCTGGGAATAAAACCCGGCGGGAGCCCGACCAGCGTACCAAGATTGCGACCAAGGAAGGGGCCGCGGGCGAGAACCGGTATGTACATTGTATGTATAGGGTCGCCGGTGCGGTCCGGCCGTGATCAGGGTGAACTGTCGGGGCGGACGACCGAGAACAGGTAGGTCATGAAGTCGTCGAGGGCGCCGTAGCGGCTGAGGAAATCCCACAGGTCCTGGTCGGTGGGCTGGTTGCGCAGCGGCACGAGCGTGTCGCGGGTCACCGTGAAGAACGGGAAGAGTGGGATCTCGCAGTCGAGGTCGAGCGAACAGAGGAACGGACGATTGACGGCAAACCGTTCGGCGTTGACCGTGCGGGTATCGATCGGCAGCGGTTGCGGTCGCAGAAGGTCGATCAGTTTCAGTTCATTGCCGCTGGTGTGGCGCAGGATCAGGCGGTTGTTCGTGGCGGGCTTCAGCGCGGCCAGCAGGGCGGCGGCCGACTGGCGAGCCAGCGGCGTCAGTTCGGCGGCGCGGTCCGGATAATCCTGCAGGCAGGCCAGGCCTTCACGCAACTCGACGAGACGGGCGAGCAGCGGTGCGTCGTCCTCGAGGCGACTGATCTCGGGGGCCATCAACAGCGGGAACAGGTCGTGTTCGCTGCGGGGAGCGGGCAACCGATTGGCCAGGTGCAGCAAGAGCCGCGGGACGTCAACCCGGTTCGAACCGAAATGGATCGTGCCCAGAGCCAACCGATCGGCGTCGGGATCGCGGCGGCCGCGGGCCAGATAGGCGACGATGAAAGTCACCGCCAACCATTCGGTGACGTAGGCCGACCAACTCGACAGATACCCATAGCCGCGCACCGGGTCGCTTTCGGCCAGGGCCCGCTTCAGGGTCAACACGAGCCACTCGGGCATCTCGCCCAGGGTCTCGAGCAGCCCGATCATGCCGGTTTCATCGCCGACGTTGGTGGAGGCGGTGGACAGAGCGGGGGCGGCATCGGGAACAGCGTTTACCCCCGGCGTCCGTTCGATGCGTTCGAGTTCCTCGAGCAACAGTGCTGCCTCAGGATCGCCCTTCTGCTCGAGTCGGATCAGCGACTCGCGACACAGTTCGCGAACGTCGGCTTGTGCGTGGCCCAGACCGCGTTTGAGCAGGGGGAGCATATCGTGCGATAGAAATGAGGGTAGCAACTGGGCCGCAATGGCGGTGGGCTCACCGCCGCGCATCATCATCGCTTCGAGCGCCTCGAGCAGATGGTTGCGGCTGATGGTGGCGACGAACTGGTGCGCCAGCATTTTTACGGCCGACGAGTCGTCGAGCAAAGTGGCCAGAACGCGGGGAAACAGATCACCGGTAAACAGCTTGAGCAGGGCGAGCAACCCTTCGCGGCGGACCCGCTCGTCGTCGTTGACCATCGACCGCACCAAGATCGAGAGACTGTCAGGGTGCGGGAACCTCTGGAACAGTTCCAGCACCATGTGCAGGCACCGGGGTTCGGTCTCGGCGGCAAACAGTTGCGGCAGTTCGGCGAGCACCTGTGGTTCGGGCGTCTCGCCCAAAATGCGCAGCGCCTTGCGTCGCACGTTGGCATCGTCGGCGCGCAGATGAGACCGGAGTTCCTCGGGGCCGAGTGTCTCGACCTGGGGTTGATGGTCTTGCAGGTGCGCCAGGACGCGCACACCCAGGGCCACCAACTCAGGGTCGGTCTCGACCCCGAGAAACCGTTCGACATGGGGAGCCGCCTCGCGCAGCACCTGGTGGTGGATCAGTGCCAGGGCGCGCTTCTTGAGCGCCTTGTTGGGTTGGGTCAGGGCCTGGATGATCTTCGCAGAACTCTCGGTCGCTGCCATCGGTTACCCCCCAGGTGTCGATGCGGTGATATAAATACGTTGTAAATCGTGCTTGGCGAGTTACGGGTTGTAGACGCCGTAGGCCAAGCCGCCGATGAGGTTGGTGCCGATCGGCATGCAGGCCAGCCAGACCGTGTCATGGCCGCAGTAGCCGTTGACGACCTTGCTCGTCGGGAGATTGTTGCCGGTGCCGTAAGTGCGGAACTGGCTGAACCCAAAGCCGATCATGACGCCCTGGTCGGTACCGATGAACACGCGTGTGGAGTCGTCCTGGGCGATCCAATAGGCCTTGAATCCAGACAAGCCGGTGACCGGATCCCAACCGATGCCTGTCGATGATTTCACGTAGATGCCGTCATCGGTGGCGACGTAATACAGACCGTTGATGCGGGTGAAGCAATTGACTCCGCTCGCAACCGGTACGCCCAGCGAGACCCACGAAGTGCCCGCATAGTAGAACGCGCCGCCCTGCTGGCCCGTCGTGCAGACCACGATAAGATCAGATGCGGCGTAGATGTTGGTGGTGCGACTACCGACAATACTCCCGGCCGCGGATACGATCGTGGAGAAGCTCTGGCCGTTATTTGTCGACAGGGCGGCAATTGGGTTGCCGGCGGCCGTCGGTTCAAAACCAACCACGATTTTGTTGCTGTTCGGAGCCCCGGCGGTGCCGACGACGCCGAGGGCGGTCACCTTGCCGGCAAGCACGCCGGCCGCGACCGGGGTGATCGTCGTGGCGCCATTGGCCATGCTGTTGAGACCCACATCGGTGCCGATCCAGAGCTTGTTGTCAGGGTCGACCGCCAGCGCATTGACGATGTTGCTGTTCAGGCCGTCGGCGACCGTCTTCTGGGTGAAGGTGTAACCGCTTGCTCCTCCGGTGCCAAAATGGATGCCGCTGGCGTCGCCGCCGGCACCGACGATGGTGCTGCCCTGTGCGACAATCGACTGCATGTTGGGAGTGGTGAACGCGCCCGTCGTTTGCGAGTAGGGAATGAACATGTATTGGCGCTGGTCGACACCGGCGGCCAACCCGCCGCTGCCGCCGGCGCTGCAGCCGATGGCGGTGAGGGCGACGAGCGCCAGAATCAAGACAGAAGCGGTGCGTGACATGATCGGTGATCTCCTTATTGGGTGCGGTACGTTGTATGTATCAAAGCAATACGGTGGTCAGTCGTGGCGGCTGCTTGCTGCGGGGAGCGACTGTTCGAACGCGCGCAGGGCGTCGGTGAAGCAGTCCATCGGGGCGTAGAGGATCCCGGCGCCGACCTGGCCGATGCCGGCCTTCTTGTGGGCGATGCCGGTGTTGATGATCGGCGCGATGCCGGTCTCGACCACCTTGCGAATGTCGGTGGCCACCGGGACATTCTCGAAGTTGAGACCCGGCATCTGGTAGTCGCGGTGGCGGCCCACGCAGATCTCGCCCATCTGACGGGTGTATTTCACCGCGTCGGCCGGGGTGCCACCGACGAATTTGACGATCGCTGGCGCGGTGGCCATCGCATAACCGCCGATGCCGGCCACCTCGGAAACGGTCGAATCGCCCATGTCGGGGTTCGCGTCATCCTGCGTATACGGGCTGAAAAACAGACCTTTGGGCATGCCGGCGGGGGCGGTGAACCACTGCTCGCCCAGCCCCGCGACGCGGATGCCGATGTCGGTGCCATTGCGCGCCATGGTCGAAAGCACCGAGCAATACTTAATACCTACAATGGGGTCGGTGGTCGCTTTGCACGCGGCCATCGAGACGTTCAAAAAGAAGTGCGGGTTGCTCGCCATGAATGCCAGGATCTCGCGAATGACCGGTTTCTTCAGGTCGGTCTGCAACAGCAGCAGCGAGAACTCGCGCAGCAGCATGGTGGTCGCGGCGACGTTGCGGTTGTGGCACTCGTCGCCCATCTGCAACGCCTGCGCGGTGATGTTCTTGATATTGATGCCCTCGGGCGCCTTGGTCAGCGCCTGGTGCAGCGCCGGGCCGAGCACCTTGCCCATCCAGCCCAGGCGCTCGATTACCTCGGGGCTGTTGGCGCCGAAGCGCAATACCTTGCCGAGTCCTTCGTTGAGCGAGCAGAACGCGACGTTGCCCTGGGTCTGGTTCTTGACCACAAACACCCACTGCGACGGCGACAACACCCCGGCCATCGGGCCGACGGCCTGATGGTGGTGGCACGGCGAAAACTCGATCTTGCCCGAGGCTGCGAGTTTCTCGGCGCCCGCCAGGTCTTTGGCCCACTTCTCGAACAGGATCGCCCCGGTGACGGCGCCGCGCATCGGGCCGCACATGCGGTCCCAGGTGATGGGCGGACCGGCGTGGAAGATCTGGTGTTTGGTCAGGCCGGGCACGATGTCTCCGGCGCGGACCACGTCGACGAGCACCGGTTGCGCGGTGGTCAAAATCTGCAGAGCCTTGGCATTCGCTTCGTCGATCAACTTCGCCCAATTCTGTCGACCCATGGCATGGTTCTCCTTGTCTTTGTCGAGTCCGAGCATGGCCAGCACCTGCGGGTGCGGGTTGGCCAGACATATGCTTGCCGTCACGTTCTGTTCCGAGTGTTATTTCCCGGAGGCCGCACAGCGGCCGACCGCGGGCGTCGTGCAACAGGGTGTGAGGCTCGCGGGCGGCGTGCAACGACCAGTGCCGCGAGCTGAGCGGGGGCGCGTGCCCCTGCTCGATTGAAAGACTCGGCCAGGATGGTCGTGGTCACTTGGCGGCCGGGCCGTCGAGGCCGGTGAGGCGCTCGACCAGGGCGATCAGTTCGGCATCGCCGCCGCACGGGGGCCGCCAGTCGAGCAGGACGGAGGTGGCCTTCTGGGTGCGCATCGCCTCGTGAAAGCCGGCGACTCCGAGGTTGACCACAGTGAGCGGGCGCTGCAACAGATCTTTCTTGCTCATGTGTTTCTCCTGTATGGCTTCTGTATTACAAACTTACAGCGGCTGGTGCGCGCGCTGCACGATCATGCCAGCCAGCCGGGCGGCGGCGGCATTGGTGGGGGCGATCAGCACATCGGCCTCGATGAGGGCCTGGGTCTGCCGTTGCCGGTCTTGCGGGTCGCCGTCGGTGCCCAGCACGTAGGCCACGAATACCGGGGGGTGTTTGCCCGCGGCGCGGCGCGCCTCGTGAATGGCCGGCACCAGGGCAGCGACCGGGTCGGCGTGGCTGCCGTGGCCGAGCACCACGTCGAGCAGGATCACCGCGGTTTTGGCTTCGGCGGCTTCGGCGACGATGCGCTCGCAGCGCAGGGTGTAATCGATCATCGGGTGCGGGCGGCCGACGGTGAACTGATCGTCACCCAGATCGACGCAGGTGTGCCCGTGGCTGATGCGGGCATCGGCCATCGGCACCGCGTGTTTGTGCTTGAGATTGCTCGCCACCGGCGCCATCTTGGGGCCGAGGATCAACAACGTTTCGTCGCACAGGGTGCCGCCCGAGAACAGGCCGCGCAGTTCGGTGCGCGTGGCCGGCAGTTGCTGGGCGACGGCGCGCGCGCGTTCGACCAGCACCGGATCGAGCTCGAGGTGCGCCGTCTTCTTTGCCGCCGCCAGGGCGGCCAGGGCCGCCTCTTCGAGCGTCGCCGCGCCGATCAGGCCCAGGTTGCGGGCTTTCTCGGGGGCGCCGCCGATGAAATTGACCACACACGGCTTCTTCAATTTCGCCGCGCGCGCCAGCACCTTTTCTTCGATTTGCGGGTGCGGTGGTTTCGAGATCAGCACCAGCACATCGGTGCCCGGGTCGTGTTCGAGCAGATCGATGGCGCCAAGCATGGTAAGGCCGCCGACGTCGAGCGACAGGTCGCGGCCGCCGGTGCCAATGGCGTGGCTGATGCCGCCGCCGAGGTTGCTCACCAGGGCGCTCACCTCTTGGGTGCCGGTGCCCGAAGCGCCGACAATGCCGATGTTGCCCCGTTCACACACGTTGGCGAACCCCAGGCCGACGCCGCCGATGATCGCAGTACCGCAATCGGGGCCCATGACCAGCACGTCACGCTCGCTGGCCCGCTTCTTCAGTTCGATCTCGGTGGCGAGCGGCACGTTGTCGGAAAAGATCATCAGGTTCAGACCGGCGTTGATCGCTTTGAGCGCATCGTGGCGCACGAACAGGCCCGGCACCGAGAAGAATGCTAGGTTGGCCTGCGGCACCTGGGCCAACGCTCCTTCCAGGCTGCGCGGATGATACTCGTCGGCCTCGCCCCCGCCGGCCGACTGGCGGGCCGTGAGCGCGTCTTCGATCAGCGCGAGCGCCTCCTTGCGGGCTGCTTCGTTGGTGGTGCGCAGCGCGATGATCAGGTCGTTGGGACCGGCGGCGCGGCCCTCGGCACCGAGCAGTTCGCTCTCGGCCAGGATCTCTTGATTCGGGGCGGTGCCCATCATGCAACTGGCGCGCTGCACGCCGGGCACTTCTTTGGCCTTGCTGGCCAGAAGCATCAGGAAGATCGAGTCGAGATACCGACCTTTGATGACGATGTTTGCGAGCATGTGTGTCGGTCCTTTCGAGAGGCGGTCTACCGCACCAGCGAAATCAACGACTGGCCCAGGCGCGATTTGATCAGGTCGAGGCCAAACCGCACCCCGACGAGAAAATCGGCACCCGACGTGGCGCCAAACTGGAGCATCTGCGTGACCACGCGATCGTTCTGCGTTTCGAGATCGCGCGCCATGGCGACGAAGAGGTCTTCCTGCAGGGCCGTGGTGCGCCCCGCGAATGCATAACGTAAATACGCTGCCGACACCGCCGTCGTGCGGTGCAGCAGGCGAAACACCCGCAGGATCAACGGCGAGAGCCAGCCCACCGGTTGGCGCCGGCCCAGTGTGTAGGCGCGCCCGGTCAGGATCAACCCGGCGAGGGCATCGTCACCCGACGGCGTTGCTCCCGGGCCGAAGCCGACCAGGTCGAGCACCGGCTTCTCGAGGGCCTCGGCCTCGGGCGTGCCGAGCGCGAGAAACAGCCGTTGCAGGCGCTCGAGCAGCTCGGTCTTGACCTCGGCGGCGGGCTCGACCCGACGCAGGCGGTTGTGCATGTGGCCGGGCACGTCGCGCAGCGGCGGGAGGCGATCGGACGGTTGGATTTCCGCGCCGGCGAACGGGATCGTCGGCCCGCGCGGGTGCCGCAGGGCGTCGCGGGTCAGTTCCCATGACTCGGTCGGTAACGCCACGGTCGGCGCCGGGACCGCCGCAACCAGGATGCGCTGCGGACCGCGCCCCATCTCAGGCGTCGCGACCGTGATCATCCGCCCGTTCGGGTCGAACAGGGTGATGCTGCGGTCGTGTCGTCCCCGGATCGCCAACGCGCCCAGAGTCGCCAGATCGATGAGCAGATGCGGGTCGTAACCCAGTGTGCGCCCGAACAGAGTGGACGAAGAAAGATCCGTCATGATTGGCCCATCGTAACACAGGCCTATGCGCCCTGCCAGAGGTCTCCACGCGGCCCAGGTAAATAATTGTAGGGGCGGACCGCCGTCCGCCCGTACGAGAGCGGGAGATCGTGGCTGCCGAGTTCGCCATTATGCGGCCCGGGGTACGATTCCGTTGACCATATTATTGATGGTTTGATATGATTGGCGTCGATCGAGTTCGACCATCCTGCCGGAATTTTCCGGCCCAAAGACGGAGGCTTCACCTCGTGAAGATTATCGATCTCACCCAACCGTTGTCGGTTCACACGCCCCCCTGGCCTACCTACGAGCCGCTGCAGATCAAGTATTTCAAGCGCATCAGCAGTGTCGGTGCCAACGGGCAGTTGATCACGACCAGCCACCATGTCGGCACCCACCTCGACGGCGAGATCCATTTCTGGAACTCCTGCAAGGCGCGCACGATCGGCAACATGCCGTTCGAAGACCTGTATGGCCCCGGCGTCTGCGTCGATCTGTCCGACATGGCCGTCGATTATGGCGTCTACACCCCGGAAGACATCGAGAAGCGCGTCAAGGTCAAAGAGGGCGACATTCTCTTGATCTACACGGGCTATCTCAAATACGCGTGGTATCGCGAACACGGCGACGAGATCCGCTACATGGTGTGTCACCCCGGTCCGACCATGGAGTTCGCCAACTGGGCGGTCAAGAAAAAGCTGAAATGGATCGGCGTCGACTGCGGTTCGGCCGACCATCCGATGAACACGATCATTCGCAAGTGGCGGCCCGAGCACGCGGCCAAGGCCGATGCCTATATGAAGAAGACCTTCAAAAAGAGCCTCGAGCAGATGTTCCCCGATGAGCACTATCAGCTCATGCACATCAAGCTCTTCCCGAAGCGCATCATTCATGCCGAGAACGTGGGCGGCGATATCGAGAAGATTCTCAACAAGCGCATGTATATCGGGTGTTTCCCGATTCCGGGTATCGAATTCGAGAGCGCGCAATGCCGCATCTGCGCGTTCCCCGATCACAAGTGCTGACATCGTAGTTACCGCGCCCCACTCTGCCGCGCGCAGGGTGGGGCGTACTTGCCATGAGACCGCGATTATGCGGCGCGGGCAAGAGTCGCCCAACCGTGCGGCGACGCGCCGGGTGGCGCCAGGCAGTCAAGGAATACAGTCATGAAAGAGTTCATCGCATCGTGTGTCCAGTTCTCGATCGTGCCCAACGACATCGTGCACAACCTCGACAAGGCGACGCACTGGTTGCGCGTGGCCTCGTACGTGCACGAGGCGCAACTGGTGGTCTTCCCCGAGTCGGTGACCACCGGCTTCGTGCCGGGGATGAGCGCCGACGAGTTCTACGACATCGTCGAGCCGATCCCGGGACCGACCACCGATCTGATCCAGGCCGAAGCCGAACGACTTGGTATTTACGTTGTATTTTCAACGTATGAGCGTGGTGAAGAGAAGCCGATCATCTATAACACGGTGCTGCTGATCGGGCCGAACGGCGATATCCTCGGGCGTTATCGCAAGACACATCCGTTCCCGACCGAGCGTCTCGCCGCTGGCGGCTGGACCACTCCGGGCAACGAGGTGGTGGTCGTCGATACGCCGCTGGCCAAGATCGGTCTGATCTGTTGCTACGATGGCGATTTCCCTGAGCTGTCGCGGGTGTGCGCGCTCAAGGGCGCCGAGATCATCGCGCGGCCGTCGGCATTCATGCGCAGTTTCGACATCTGGAACATCACCAACTGTGCGCGGGCGTATGACAATCATGTGTACATGCTTGCCTGCAACTCGGTCGGTCCCGATGCCGGTGGCAACTACTATTTCGGTCACAGCATGATCGTGTCGCCGACGGCGCAGGTCGTGGCGCAGGCGCGCGGGGTCGAAGAGATCATCTCGCACAAGCTCGATCCGCACCCGATCCGCTATATCAGCCACGGCACCCGTTCGCCGATGGTCTTCGATCATCTCGAAGACCGCAACGTTGCGGTTTACAAAGACATCTTGTGCGAGGGCCGCAGCCCTTTCGAACCGAGCCAGAGGATCCCGTACCGCCGGGCGGGATAAAGAAACGCCGCCCCGACGACTCGTAGGGGCGCACCGCTGTGCGCCCGGCGATGGGGGAATCGGGGCGCGGATGGGTGGCAGTCACACACACCCTCTGGCCATTGCGAGAACGTAGGTATCGGGACGTATGACCGAAGTTACATCGGTCATGCGTCCCGGTTGTCATCTGTCCCATCGTCGTGGCGAGGCGAGACGAGACGTGCTATCTTGGCGCTGGAGACATCGGATCTGGCGAGTTGGGATCGCACGGGAGGACGGCATGCAATACAAAAGGTTGACGTTGTGGGTGTTGGTGGTTCTCGTGGGCGTCGTGCCCGGAGTGTTTGCCGAGAAAGTCAATCTGCGCAACGATATCCGGTCGGGAGATCTGCCGGGTAAGCTGTTACCGGTTTTGTCGGGCCGGCGTGGCCCGTGTGAGCCTGCCGTGGTCAAACCGCTCGAGGGCCGGGTGCGCGTGCTGTCAGAATACCCGCCCGAGTATGAGACGGTCGATGAGATCGGGTCGGGCACCATGACCCGCGACTGGTGGACCGATCAGGAATTGACCTCAGAGCTGCCGCTGTTCATGCGCCGTGAGGTGACGTCCCCCCTCGATGGTTCGACGGCGCTCGAGCAGGTGGTCATGAGCGCGGGTGGTCCGACCGCCGACCACCGCATGTTGCGGCGCATTTACCGGCTGGGACGGACCCTGTCGCCGGCCAGCCGGTTGGCGGTCTTCGTCAGTGTCGAGCGCTTGCAGCCGCATTGTTCCAACGATTCGGCCGGCATCAGCATCGTGCTGATGCGCAACGGTCGCGGTCTGACCCGGCAGCCGTATCTGCTGGCCGCACACGGTGGTGTATTCTTCGCCAATCAGTATTTTCCCAACGTGGTCAAGTTGCCCGACCGGTTCACCGGCATTCTCGACATTCCGCTCGATTTCGCCGATGAACCGTTCGACACCCTCTGTCTGTCGATGGCCAACTACTGTGCGGTGGGCAGCAACTACACCATTCTCGACGAGGTGCGCATCCTGCCGGTGCCGGTCACCGATCAATCGCCGGTTTCACAGGGCCGGTCAGGCCCGGACCAGGTGGTGAGGTCGGTCTCGGTCAAGCCGGCGTCGGCGCAACTGCACGCGCTGCGCCGGGGAGCGCCAATCATCCTCGAGGCTGTGGTCGACAAAGCGACGCCGGTGACGTTTCAGCTTGTCAGTCCCGATGGGACCGTTCTGGAGTTGGGTGCGGCGATGACGGTGCAACGGGGCCTGCGTTGGGTGGCGACTTTGCAGGCGACCTTCTCGTCGCTGCAGTCGGCCGGATTGCGGCCTGGGATCTTCCGGATCGTGGCCGTCACGGCGGGCGAGGCCACGCGGTCGACGACCTTGACGATTCGCGACGAGATCTGAGCAATACATCGTATGACTATTCGTGTCGGGCCGGGCGGGCTCGACGCCGGAGGAACACATGACCAGACACGAAGCCTCCTGTTCTTGCGGGCAACCTTGCCGATGCCGCGGCGCTGCCGGCCCCGAGTTTCTCGGTCTACGAAGATCTCATGCTGCCGTGGGTGGTGCTGCCCGCCAGCGTGACCGAGCACATGGGCTGATCCGATCGATTCGCAGATCGCTGTCCGCCCCGTGAACATTTTTTCCCCAAGGTGGTTTGGCCGGGGATGTTCACGGTGGACGGCGCGGGCCGGACCCGTGTCGATCCATGGAGGCGGCGATCCGTGCGAAGGACGATCTCGTTTCTCAACGATCTTGCATTCAAGGCTGTCTTTGGAACGGAAAAGAACAAGCGGTTGCTGATCGCTCTGCTCAATGCCTTGCTCGAACTCGATGACGACGACCGCATCGTCACGATCACTTTGCTCAATCCGTTCAATCTGGCCACCACCGTTGATGACAAGCAATCATGCGTCGATGTCAAAGCCGTCGATGGTCGGGGCCAGAACTACCTGATCGAGGTGCAGATGCAACCCCGCGGTGCGTTCACCAGTCGTGTGGTCTATTACCTGGCGAGGTTGTTCGCAGATCAACTCGAGGCGGGGGCCAGATACACCGCACTATGCCGAGCCACAGCGATCTCGCTGGTTGACTTCAATTTGTTCGCGGAGCACAATGAGGTGCAGAGTCGCTTTCGCCTGTGCGATCCGCAACACGATCTGATCCTGGCAGAGACACTCGATCTGCGCTTCGTCGAGTTGCGCAAGGCTGATATCTGGCCGGTCAGTCGGGTTCGCACCCGCTTCGAGAAGTGGCTGCACATGCTCAAATTCGGTACCCGGTATCCCGATCTTGGCCACCTGCCACCCGCGCTGGCCGACGAAGAGGAGATTGTCATGTCGCTGGAACAACTGCGCAACGTCAACGCCGATTCGATTGCCCGTGAGCGCCTCGAAGCGCGGGAGAAGTGGCTGCGCGATCATCTGTCCGACCTGGGCGATGCTCGCGAAGAAGGCCTGGTTCAGGGGCGCGCCGAGGGGCGGGCGGATATCGTGCGGGCCATGCTCGCGAAGGGCATGGCTGTCGCAATAGTTGCAGAATTGACCGGGCTCTCGGTGGCCGAGATCGACACGCTGCGACGCAGGAGTTGACGCGGATTCGTGCGAGGTCGGTTCCGCATCTTTGTTTGCCGAGCCTGTGGTGCCGGTCGCGGGAGCACGGTCCAGCGTTGTTGTGCAGCTTGCTGGTCACCGCCCGATTCGCGACATTCTTGGTGATGGCTGCGAACGCCGTTCGCACCGTGCTCCCGAGAACGGAGCTGCTGCGAATCGATGGATTGAGCATCAGCCAGAATCTATGACAACCTCTGCAAGAGAAGGAAAAACAGACCCCGCAAGGGAAGCAATACTCAGTATTTCAATTGTGTTCCGTCAGATAATATGACTTGTCTCAGGATCTTTGCTCGCAAAGCATATTCCCGTGTGACGTTGTCCGCCGAGTTGGCTCAGGCCCATTCTCGGGGTTTGCGGTGTGGAGAAGGAGTGAGGGTGTCGCGGGTCCGCACTGGCTCAAACGTTTCAGTGATTACAAATTGGCTCGGCGTCAAAGAAGATCGAGGTTGCTCTCTGAAGCAAATCTCGCTACAATCGGCTTCATTGGCGGGAAAATGTGGAAACCATCGGTGAGGAGGATTTTTGTAATGCAACGAAATGAGTTACGCAGTATTTCGATTGTTGTCACGGTTTTCGCCGTTCTGATTGCTTTTGGCTGCGGCATTAACCCGATTGGTGACGGCAGCGGTCCACTTTCTGAAAGTGTTGTGAACAACGCGCGCGGTTCCCAGGATGGTTCGGCAAATGTCATGTTCTCGGTGCAGGTGACCCCGCGCGATGTCGGGGGGCCGCTGACCATTCATCCGGCTTCACTCGTCGGCCGCAAAGACAGTTCGCAAGTTACCTTTCGCCTTCGCGGAATCCTGACCGCGTCGCCAAGTGTTCGCGAGATCACCGTTGCGGTCGATGCAAGCGGACGCGCTGTGGCGACCTTCACCGGTGTAGAAGTTGGTCCGACGGTGGGCCAGGTTCTCGTGAATGGCGGCGAGGTCTCGGGTTACACCGACTTCAATGGTGCGTCGCAGATTGTCGATGGCAACAACACCCTTACGGTTAACCCGTCGGGTTCCGGAATGCGGCAGGATTTGTTGGCCCAGGCGTTGATTGCTGCCCGTGAGTCAGGTGATCTTAAGGCCCGGATGCCATCAAACATTATCGACATGGCGCGAGGAGTGTTGAGCTCTCTGAACCTCGTTGACGACGGTTCGATGCAGGTCGAGGCGCTCAATGCTGTCGTCCAGCAAGTCAACAGCCCGACCTTGGTGAGGTTTGTTCCGTCAAGTGATCGCTTGTCGATCCAGGGTTTGCGCAATGGGCAGTTGTTGTGGGAGCGCCGCGGTTCGGAGTTGTTTCAGGCAAGTGAATTGTGGAACTCCGACCCGGCGGGATTGCGCATAAAGAGAGTTTTGCGACAGGGGTTGGACGGCTTCGGGTATGTGCTGTTCGAACATCTGACCACTGGTTTGAGCGTCATCGGTCGCTTCGATTCGTTGACCGGGGAGCGCAAGGCGTTTTGTCGTCATCTTGGCCCAGTCGGTCCCGCTCTGGTTCTGGCCGACACTTCCATTGTCTTCGGAGGCGCACATTCCGATCGGCTCTGCCCCGTCTTGGTGAGGTGGAGCGGTCAGAGTTTTGCGGCGACGGTTCACGGTGTGGAAGCTGACCAGGGCGTAGTATGGACGAAGTATTTCGCTGATTATGCAGTCACGGCCGGAATTACCTTGCCTCAGGTTGAAGCCGTGAACTTCGACGGGGGACGGCAATTGACGGTCCAGGTTCGGGATCCGGCTGTGAAGTCACGTCGTTCCTGGCGTGTTGACGTCGATAGCGGCAACGGTGTCGTGAGCCTTCCGGGATTGCGCTTGATGGCTGCCTCGGCTCTGCCTGGGGACCGCAAAGTAAGCCTCGCCTGGAGCGCCGTCGCAGGTGCCACCGGGTACAGAATTGCCTGGTCGATGGGTGCGGTTCCTGGAGCGGGAGCAACGGTTGTTGATGTGACGGGAAGTTCGTGGGTGCATGAGGGTGTGGATAATAATACGACGTATTTCTATGTCGTGACGGCACAAATGGCTGGAGCTGTGGAACCGGTGCGTTCGGCCGTCTTGCAGGCGATTCCAACATCGGCGTTGCCAGTTGGGCCGGCGGACGTACGCGCGGCGATCGGCAGCGGGGCAATCACCGTGACGTGGCCTCCGGTGCCTGGTGCAACGCAATACAACGTGTATTGGTCTTCCACGGCCGGAGTAACCCCAACGAACGGGAACCGTGTGGCCGATGTGCGCAGTCCGTTTATTCATGGGGGGCGCACCAATGGCACGCCATACTACTACGTGGTAACCGCGGTGAATGCCAACGGAGAGTCAGCCCCTTCCTCACAAGTTTCGCAGACGTCGCGACCGTCTCCGGGGACAGTTCGGAGCGAGTCATTGAACGGCGCAATTCGTTTGACATGGGATCGATTGACTGGCGCATCAGACTACACGATTCTGTGCTCCGATTCCGATCTCGCCCTCGGGGACATGCCCAGGATCACCCGCGGGAATCCAGAGGGAATCATGGTGCAGTCATCGACGGGTGCATCGCAGACCCGTTGGATGCAGGTCGCAACGACGGGTGGTGGTGGGGGAGGGCCGATGGGCTCTGTCGCCACGCAGGCATCTTTTCTGCATGAATCGATTCCCAATGGGGTTCGTCGTTACTACATTGTCGTTGCTGTGTTCTATGCGGGAGACACCCGACAGCACACGAGTTCTCTTCCGGT
>CAZADH010000051.1:10830-26505 GCA_964483805.1 uncultured bacterium | reverse complement strand
CGACTGCGGCCACGGTGCGTGCCGCCTCCACCGGCTTCAAACCGGCGAGCAGTTCCTCGAGCTTGGGCACAGCGAGTGCTGGCGTCAGCGGGCCGAGGAACTTCAGGTAGTTGCGCAGTTCTTTCTGGCACTCGTTGGCATCGCGTTTTTTGCTGCAGTAATCGGAAAACGCGGCCGGACCGTAGGCAAAATGCGACGGGCCGACCTGCACCTTGACCCGCTTCGAGGCCGGATGAATGGCACCCGGCAACAGGTGGCGATATCCCATGGCGAAGACCCCGGGCACGATGGTGCGATCGCGGGTTTTCACGACGGTGCCCGGCTCGAGGCGCAGACCGGTGAGGTTTGCCAACAGTGCCTGAAACAACGCCGGCAGTTTCGGGCCGGCGAGCGCAGCGAACAGCGACGGATGCAACTCGACCGAAATCTCTTCGGTGGTGGCCAAAATCATCATCGCCGCCTGGGGTACCCCGAGCGCCTTGAGTGCCTCGATCGAGCGCACGGTTTCTTCGTACACCTGTTGAAAACCGAAGACTTCGGTGTGCGGCCGGTACTGGCGTTCATCGATGATCACGAAGGTCTTCTCGCCGGCAAGCAGGCGCACGACCTCATCGTGGGCCGGCAATTCAGGAAACCGGCGGCCCTCGACCTCGAGGCCGAGGGTCATGCCTTCGATGACGATGCCGTCGAGCAACAGATCGCCCGCCCGCCGCACGGCGTGGGTCATGATGAACGGCCCCGACACCGGCAGTGCGCCGGCGGCGGCCTGCTCGAGCACGGCCCGTGGTTCACCCTCGGCAAAAAAGAAGGGGGCGCGGGACAGTCCTTCGGCGCTACCCTTGAGCCGGTCGGCCCAGGCCGTGAGAGGATGAACCTGCGGGTCCGCCTCGGGACCGACGAACAACAGACCGTGCGTATGCATCTCGTTTCTCCTGATCGCTGGCAACGGAATCGACCAAACCATGATAGTCGCAGGCGCTTTCGGCCCGCAAGACAACGCGCGAAGAGAATCACAACCAGTGAACAATGCATAATGGACAATGCACAATTAACAATTCATTATTCATTGTTCATTATGCATTATGCATTGTCCATTATCCCTGTCCGGAGTGTATCGATTCCCAGTTCCCTTGACACCCCCCGCTGCGATCTCTACAATTAACGGTACATTTGTGCTTCGCGGCCATTTCTGGCCGAACGCGGATACAGGAGGTTGCCATGATGCGTTCCCGCTGCATGCCGATGGGCTTGGTTCTGGGCGTGCTGATTCTCGCATCGGCCGTACTGCCGGCCCAAGCGGCCGACACCGGCTGGGTGCCCCAATGGAAAGTCGGCGACGAGTGGGTCGTGCGCGCCTGGTACCGCGACCTGCGTTACCAAGGTGACGTCTGGTTGCCGCCGGTCGACTGGCACTTCAAAGTTCAGGCGCTCAAGTCGATTCACCGGCAAGAGTGCTACGTCGTCTACGTCTACCCCGAGCGGCGCAGCCTGAAGGTCCAGGCGATCCTGTATTTGTCGACGCGCGATCTGCATCCGATCAAGGTCGTCGATATCTACTCGACGCCGGGTGGCGTGAAATCGAGCGAACGCGAGTGCGATCCGTTCCATGCGGAACCGTTGCTCTCCGAGTCGTCGATGATTCCGTATGACTTGCCGGTGTTCCCGCTCGAGCGGCCGGCGACCGTGCAGAACGCCGACGGGTTTGCCGCCTACCGCGACGAAGCCCCGAAAACGTTTGCCCCGGTCCGCAAGGTCGGGAACCTGAAATTCAAGAAGAAGATCGCCCAGAAAACCAACCAGCCCAGCACCCAGCGGGCCGACAGTTTTGGCGCCTATCGCAACACCGGCACCAGCTTCGAGGTGCAGTTGAGTGACAGTGGCGTGAAGGGCACGATGACGCAGATGTGGCAGGAAGGGCAACCGTGGGCCGTGGGGCTCGAGAGCAAAGCGGTTCGTTGTCGCCTGCTGCCTTCGAAATCGACGCCCACCAGCGGCGATCTGAACTCGCCGACCCCCGGCAATTCGGCGGCGCCGGCGCAAGGAGGTCAGTGATGTCTGCCCACAACGCTCTGCGTTCGACAATACTTGTTGCAGCCGCCCTCGCGCTGCTCCTGACCACGACCCCGGCGACGGCCCAAGACAACGAGGTCCAGGCACTGCAAATGGACACCAGCGGTTCGATCAGCGGTGAGATCAAACCGGCCCCCTGGTCGGGATACTGGTGGTCGCGGGCCCGCGGCTTCATGGTCAAGGGCTGGCCCAACCACTCGCCGGCGCCGTTCGAGCGGTACGACCAGTACGTGATGAGCCGGATCCAGAAGAATCCTGGTTCACACGCCTGGGAATCGAACATTCGCAACACCCATTACAATCCGAAGGCCGAGCAGTGGGAAGGCCACTGCAACGGTTGGTCGGCCTCCTCGATCCTCGCTCCCGAGCCGCGCGAGAACGTGGTGCGCAACAGCATCGAGTTCACCGTTGGCGATCAGAAGGCGCTTCTGGCCGAGCAATACATGAACACTTATTGTATGTTCTACGGTGAGCGCAACTGGGGCGATGGTGACGAAGACGACATCTACCCCGACCAGTTCCACAAGTTGCTGCTCGAGTATCTGCACGGCAAGAAGTCGGCCGTGGTCGCCGATACCGATTGCGGCAAGATGGTCTGGAACTTCCCGATGTACAAGTTCGAGTCGTCGTGGAGCACCGGCTGGTTCAACGACAAGCGGCTCAAGGTGCGCACCACCTGCTACTTCACCAGCGACGACGTCGCCCCTGAGTACACGGGGCTGAAGTGGTTCTCGAAGACCTATACATACAACTTGTTTATCGACGACGACGGCACGGTGACCGGCGGCGAGTGGACCGGCAGCAGCAAGAGCGACCACCCCGACTTCATCTGGGTCCCGACGGGCGATGCGCCGAACCCGCAGGGGACCGTGCAAGAGAACCCCTGCCTGCATCCGCAGTTCGTCAAGGAGATCACCCAGGGCATGCCGCGCGACGAGGGTGCCGAAACCGAACCGCAGGCAGTACTGCTCGAAGCGGGTCTGCAACCGACCGATCTGTTCTGACGTTCCCGACGTGGCGCCGCGGCAGTTGCCTGCCGGGTGGCCTTTGATCCGGGCTGATTGACAGTAGGGCCCCCGTGGTCGCCTGACGGCGCTTCGGGGGTCCCGCGTCAATCGCCGACTTTTCAGGAGAGCCGATCCACCGCGATGCAGACCCTGCCAGCAACCTGCCCGCACCAGACGACCGCCATGGCAGGCGGCGGCTGCCGGCGTGGTTTTCAGTTCGTCGAGGTCTTGATCTCGGTGGTACTGATCACGGTCTTGTTCATCGTCGGCATGGCTGTCTCACAAAGTCTTGTCGGTGTAAAGAAAGTGTATGATTACGAGATCGCCATCTCGCTGGCCAATCAGGCGGTCGAGGCCATGCGGGCGGCCCGTTTCCGCGAGGTCGGCAGCGACAAAGACGGGCGGCGCGACACCCTGGTCAACGATTTCGGCACGGCCGCCAACCCGTTCGACCAAGGGCTGGGCGAGCGGTTCGTGCCCCAGTTCGACATCAAGGGTGTGAAGTACGAGCGCGAGGTATCGGTCACCGATGTGCCGTCGAAGCAGCCCGGCCAACCCAGCTATCTGAAACTGGCGCGGGTGCGCGTGCGTTGGAAGGCCCCGGAATCGGGCGAAGCGCTGGTCTACGAAGTGGTGACCACGCTGGCCGACAACTGGTGACGCTGATGAACCATTTGCCTCGAGGCTCCGACATGCCGCGCCGCCGCGGCACCACGCTGGTCGAGATCCTCATCGGTTTCGCCATTCTCATCATGATGCTCGGCGCGGTCTACCGGTTGTTCTTCTCGCAGATTCGCACGATCAGGCTGTCACTCGAACATCTGACCGTCAACGAAAATGCCCGACGTTTGACCGCCCGCCTGGGCAACGACGTGCGCAACGCCAACTGGATCGTCATGCCCACGCCGGTCAAACGTGAAACGGTGAGCCGCCTGGCGCCGTGCGCCCCCGGCGAGGTCATCCGCCTGCGCTCGCAGGAGTTCTCGTTCGACGTGAAGCCGCCCGATCCGCGGGTGATCACGACCACCACGGTGTCGTACACCCTCAAGAAGACCCCGACAGGCCATCTCGAACTGTGGCGTGCGGCCAAGAGCGACGGTTCGGGGCCGAAACAGGTCAACTCGAACATCAAGATCTGCGACGGCATCAAAGAGATGCATACCTGGGTCACCCTGAAGAATCCGGTGCGCACGAGTTCGATCGTCGGCCTGCCGGTCAAGAACGGCCTGATCTTCCCACCGTACGACCACGACGGCACCGGGCCGTTCCTCTTGAACATCCGCGTGACCCTGGTGCGACCAAACATTCCGCTCAACAAGGAAGACATGGCCGCACTGACGTTGAACACTTCGTTTGCCGCCCGCGGCCGCAAGAACCAGGTCAACCCATGAGAAATACTTCGTATTTATATCGGCGGCCAAACCAGGGCGTGTCATACATCATCATCATGATGATCGCGCTGATCCTCGGTATCCTCATCGGCGCGGTCAGCACCTTCATGACCGGCCAGGCCCGGCTGCTGTCGCGGAGCGCGAAAGACTACCTGGCGTTGGCCGCCGCCGAAGCCGGGCTCAACTGCATCCTCGCCGAAATGAAGGCCGACTACCAGTTCGTCACCCACGGCAATCCGTATATCCCCTTGAAGGGTTGGGAATCGCCACGGCGCCACAAGCAGTTCAACGTCAGCGAGGTGCGCGGCCTCGAACTGGATTACAACGGGTCCGGGGTGTATTCCGGGCGCGTCGTCAGCCCCAATGCCAGGGTGGTGGGGGAGTTCAAGGTGCGGGTGCGATTGGCAAAAGCGCTCAACAGTCGCGACACCAAGACCATCGACGAGGCGCATCGTTACTTTCTCGTCGAGGCGATCGGTTGCGTCGACGACACCTACCGCATCATCCGCGGCGTCATCGAAAAGACGATTCCCGGCTCGTATCTGCTCTACGACGGCCAGGTGCTCGACGTCGGCGCGCTCGGTCCGTATCCGCTGTTCGCCAATACCCTCAATGGCGGCCGGCTCTACGGGCACGAACTGTTGCGCTTCACCGGGCGCGGTCTGCTCGATGCCGGCACCGACCTCGAAGAGGTCGAAAAGGTGTCGACGCCGGGCCACATCGAGATCAGCAAGCCGCCCCAGGCCCGCTTCCGTGGCGGCGTCTCGGGGCGCGTGCGCAGCAGCACCGATGCCGCATTCGACACCTTTGCCGAGAAAGCCGGCGGCACCACGATCGGCGAGTTCGTCCTCGACGGGACGCACGGCGGCAAGAGCGAGCGTTTGCCGGCGCTGAATCCGCGTTATTACAAAGAGGCCCGTGATCCGGCGCCCGAGATTCTCGATGCCAATACATCGTATGACGGTTTCAGGGAGTCGACCTGGCGCAATCCGGTCAAGCCCGACGAGGTGGTCTACGACCTGCACTTCGGCGACGAATTCAAAGCGAAAGACAAGAAGGTGCTGCTCTACGCGACCGTGCCGCTGCGTATCTGGGGTTGCCCGCCAGCGAAAGCGACCACGCTGTTTTGCGAAAAAGATGTCTACATTTGCGGCGATCTGAACGCGAACCCCGAGACCCCCCACAACTACGACCTCAAGTGGCAGGACTACTCGAACCGGCTCGAAAACGGCACCGACAAAAACGGACTCGCGGTGTTGTCGCTGGGGCGCATCTGGATCGACTACTCGCAGCCGCTTCTCTTCCTGCGCGACGAACTGCGCACCTGGCTCGACTACCAGATCGCGTTGCGGCTCGGGGGCAATCAGCTCAAACCGCTGGCCCTGATGCCGTTCGTGTTTCCGTATCGCCACTCGACCAGTTCCGACCTGCGCATGCCGCTCACCGCGTTGAACTTCACGGCCATCGCCGGGCTCTTTTCACTGCCCAAGGAACCGCCGGAAGCGATTCCGATGATGATGGCCGGGTTGCCGATGCACGGCGCGCTCAAACCCTTGCGCCGCTTCATGACCCCCGACGGTGACGCTGATCCGGCCAACGATGCCAGCGGCACGCCGGCGATGCCACCGGGCGGATCGACAGGCGGCGGCACCGGCACTGGCGACGGATCGGGCAGCGAGGAACTCGACCGCATGCACTTCGGGATCAAGAGTCTCTTCGAACGCGGCGAGGTGCTCGCGAAGATCGGCGCCGCCTGCTACCTCACCGGCGTGCTGACCAAGGGCGAGCGTGACTCGATCATCAATTCGATTCTCGATCGGGCCACCAAAGAACTGCTCGAGGGCGAACCCGATCGGCGCCTCGGCGCCTGGAACGTGGTCAACGACATGTTCGAACTGGCGCGCACCCGGCCCAAGACGAGCTTCTACCCGCCCGAGATGACCATCAATGCACTGTTGATCGATTCCGGCGAACTGAACGCCAAATGGGATGCGACCGGCAAGGCATTGTGTGAGATCGGCAACATCGAGTCGAAGACCGCCCGTTGCTTCGCATATCTGGGCGAAAAATCGCAACTGATCATCCGCCACAATGGCGCGATGATTCATCTGCGCACGACTCCGGCGACCCCGTTTCTCGACGGGAAACTGGCCAACGACAAAGGGGTGTTGCGACGAACCCTGTGGGACAACACCTACCAGCGGGGCGGCGGCGAATACTACCCACCCTACCTGCCGGCCGCGTTCAACCTGTGTCAGTGGACCGACGACAGCGCGACCGTCGAGGACTGGGCCGCGTTCAAGTGAGCGCGACCGAGTGTGCCACCTGCTCACGATGGGCGTCGGGCAACGGGGCCCTCGGCAATCGGCACTTCGTGCACACTTTTTTGTTGGCCTCGCCCGTTGTGGGTGTGGTAGAAATGTTATAATCCGTGCCGGTCCGGGTCTGTCCGGTCAAGGCACAGACAGGGAAGGGAATGGTACATGGCACTGGTCGACACGACGTTGTTGGCGGCATTGATGAAGAATGTGGTGATCTGCACCCTCAATTTCTTCGTGTCGGTGTGGGTGTTCAAGAGCCATTTCGATTCCTGAGCCAGATGGGCACGGCTCGGCCGGTCGCCCCTGAAACCACGAGAATAGAAGAGGCACGCCGTTGCAAGAGTCCACTGATCTCGAAATTACGGCGCGGGTCCGACGCGAACTGACGAGCAGTCGGATCGATCTGACCAAGCTCAACTTCGAGGCTCGCGACGGCACGGTTACGATCACCGGCGAGTTGGTGTTTGTCGACACCCAGAAGACCGTACCCGAAACGGCCGTCGAGATCCAATTGCTTGCCGACCGCATCAAAGCAATACAAGGTGTTGCAAAGGTCGAGCTCACGTTCAAAGACTGGCGACGCACCGAACACGGCAAATGGGAATCAACGCGGGGGCACGGCCACGGTGATGGCAGCGGGGCCTTTGCCTGCCACAGTTGCAACGCGGTGTTCCGATTCTGCCCATGTTGCGGCGAACCCTTGAGCCCGAGTGACGCGGCGAGTGGCGGTGGCCACGGCATGTTGAAGCAGATGCCGCGGCCCGCATTGTCGAAGAAACCGACCCTGCCGCCATCGAAGACGCCCCTGCCACGGCGACCGCCGGTGCCGGTCATCACCCCCCGCATTCCCCCACGCGTTCCGACCCCCACGCCCGGTGGCCCAACACCGACCGATGACAGGAAACCGCCGTTGGCACCGATCCCCGGCACCGGCAAGCCGCCGCTGCCCGGTGGTCTTCGCCCTCCGTTGCCGCCGATCAAACCGAGCGGACCGGGAACGCCACCCAAGCCGATCGTGCCGCGCGTGCCCACGGGTGGGCCAGCATCTTCACCCATCAACAAACCGCCGTTGCCCGGATTGCGCCCGTTGCCGGTGAAGCCGGTTCCGGCAGCGACACCCACCGCGCCAGCCGACGATCTGGCGACGGCTCCGGTGCCCCCAACGTCGGTCACTGAACCGTCGCCGGTCTCTGCACCCGATCCGCTCGCGACGGTGCCCCCGATCGAGGAGGCGCCGGTTGCCGCAGCCATCGACCAAACAACAGCAACGCCGGTCGCGGCAGGGCAAGACGAGAATGCTCTGACGCCCGATCTCCTGGCGGGGTTGGGCGCTCCAACTGCGCCTGAGCCCGCGACGACGGCACCGACCGGGGACGAGACCCCGTTGGCGCCCCCGAAGCAAGCCGGAACGGCGGGTGATGACGACGTACCGCTGCCACCGATGAAACCGGCCCTGAAGCCGGTGATCCCGGTGCGCAAGCCCGCGCCCCCGCCGGTCGAACTGGTGGGTGGTGACGACGACACGCCGTTGCCCCCAATGAAACCAACCGCACCGACTGGCGACGACGACGTGCCGTTACCGCCGATGAAGCCGGCCGCCAAGCCGGTTGTCCCGGTGCGCAGGCCCGCACCTCCGCCGATCGAACTGGTGGGTGCCGACGACGATACGCCCTTGCCCCCGATGAAACCAGCCGCACCAGGCGGCGATGACGACGTGCCGCTGCCACCGATGAAACCGGCCGCCAGGCCAGTCGTCCCGGTACGCAAACCCGCACCCCCGCCGATCGAACTGGTGAGCGGTGACGACGACACCCCGTTGCCTCCGATGAAACCGGCCGCGCCAGGCGGGGACGACGACGTGCCGCTGCCTCCGATGAAGCCGGCCCTCAAGCCGGCGGTCAAACCGGCCCCCAAGGCCCCAGCCCCCGATCCGTTCGCGAGTCTGCTCGACGACGCCCCCGCAACCCCACCGGCAACCGCCGGCAAGAAACCCGACAAAGACCCCCTGCTGAACCTCGACATGCTCGATCTGTTCCCGATGAACGACGACGGCAAGGGTGCCAAGCCGGCCGCGAAGCCTGCAGCCAAACCCGCGGCCAAAGCGCCGGCACCGGCCGGCGGCGACAGTGAAGATCTGTTGGGCATCGGTGACCTGCTGCGCGGCCTCAACATCGATTCGCCTGAGGCTGGCGCCGGCAAACCGCCGGCCAGGCCAGCGCCGAAGCCAGCGCCCAAGTCTCCCGGCAAGGGGCCCGGCGATGCCGCCGGCAAGAGCGATGACGGCACGAACGTCTTCGATCTGTCGGGCATCGATCTCGACAAACTGTGAGCCGACGCCGCGAAGTAAATACAAAGAAAATACATCTTCGTTCCATTCCTGATCCCGGGAGGTAATTGATCGACATGATCTTCCTGCACCCTCTGTTCATGGCAGTCATCCTGATCGCAATCGTCATGCAGGCGCGCCTGGGACTCGAGATCCTTGCCATTCCTGCGAAGTCACCCGACATGGCGTTGCGCCCCGAGAAACTGCGACGACATCGAACTCTGGCCTGGGGCCTCTTGCTCGGCATGACCCTGGGCGCGTGCGGCGGGATCTTCGTAACCATGAAGTTCCTGCCGGGCGAAAACGGGCAACCACGCCAGGTCTTCGAGCAAAGCGCCGGTCATGGCTACCTTGGCCTCGCCATTCTCGGGGCACTCATGACCATGGCTGCCCTGGGCGCCAATGTGAAGCGAGTCACCAAAGACAAGATCCGCCACCGCTTTCTCGATTTCCACCGGCATATGATCTGGGTCGTCGGCGGGTTTGGCTTGTTCAGCCTGCTGACCGGGATCTACGTGTTGTGGCAGGGAATGCGCACCTGACTCTCCTGAGCCGTCTCGAGCGGCATCTGGCCGCGCACAGTTTCGCTTCGGTTGCCGACGAAACGGCGCGGGCTTCAGCGTGGATTCAGGACGAACTGACAGCGTTCGCCCGCCTGACCGGTTGTCTTTCTGACCTGCAGGAGCAGCGCCAGGAGTGCGAGGATCGGGCCGTGCAGTTGCGCAACCAGGCGCAACTGCAACTGACGGCCGGCCTGCCCGAGCACGCACTGCCGACAATCGTGGCCCAGTGCTGGTGGCAACAGCAGGCGGTGCGGTTACGCGCCGCCCTGACCCCGGCCCATGCGATCCAGAGCGCGTGGCTGCAGGCCCTGGCTCAGTTGCAAACAGTCATCGACCGCATCGACAGCGATCTGGCACAGGTGGCTGCCGCCGACACCCTGCAACCACGGCTGCGGGCAGTCCTGGCTCGCGAACTGTTGTCGCACCGTTTCGACGGGTCCGCACCCCCTTGGGTCGTCGACACCGAACCGTGGCGCGAGCGCTTGCCGCAATGGGCGGCCGCGCTGGCTCCAGGCCGGACACCCCCCGGCCCCGACTTCAACCAGGAGATCGACCATGAGTTTCACCGACTTTTCCCCGAAGCAGCGATCTGAATCATTTCAATATAACGTATTTATATCGTATGCCACTCTCCTGGTATTCCTGCTGACCCTGGCGACCCCTCTCTTGGCCGCCAAAGACAAAGCCGCCACCAATGCCCGCGGCATCGAGGACGGCTCAGGCAAAAAGAAAAAGAAGAAAGACAAACCCGACGCCCTGCCACGCGGTCCTGAAAACCGCGACGAGGCGTATTACGCCAGCTTGTGGCAGCGCTGGGAAAGCAAAGACAACAAGCAACGTCAGGAAGTCTTCAAGACGCTGCAAGCGATCGTCAAGCAGAATCCGGGGGAAGGCCTCGCCAACTATTATCTGGGCATCATGGCCGCCGAAAAGGGCGACACCAAGGCGGCCCAGACGTATTACGAAGCGGCGCTGCCCTCGTATCCCGAATCGGCCGATCTGAAGCTGCGCCTGGCGGCTCTCCTGTTCGAACAAGGTGAGCATGTCACGGCGCGCCCGTATTTCGAGGGCGTGCTCGAGCTCGAACCGGCGAATGCCGAGGCACTGGCGCACATGGGTGGTTACCTTCTCGACGACGGCAAGACCGAAGAGGCGCTGCCGATGTTCCAGACCGCGCTCCAGGCCGACCCCGAGCACCCACTTGCCCGCCGCGGCGTGGGCATGGCGTTGGCCACACTCGGGCGGCACAGCGAGGCGCTCGAACCCCTGAAGGCCAGCGTCGAGAACGATCCCAAGGATGTCGAGGCGATCTTCATGCTGGCCAAGGTCTACCAGGCACTGGGCCGATCGACCGAAGCCGCAGAATGCTTCGCACTGGCCAAAAAACTGGGACGCAGAGACGAAGAGACGGTGGCGGCGGTCGGTTACGATCTGGCCCGCAGCCTGGCCCAGGCGGGCAACATCGACGCCGCGGTGAAAGAGTATCTCAAGTGCATCAAGAATGCGACGGATCCCGCCGCCGGCATGATGGAACTGGCGCAGCTCTACGTCGACAACCGCCGTGACAAAGAAGCCGCGGGCATGTATCGCAAAGCCGCCGCATACAATCCCAAGCTCACCGAGGCGGTCTACCGGCTCGGCAAGCTGTATCGCGACACCGACCAGATCGAAGTGGCGATTCAGGAGTACGAGTCGATCGCCAAGCGCAAAGACGAGTGGGGTCAGCGCGCGAAAGAAGAACTCGTCGACCTGAAAAAAGAGCACGACGAGGCCGTGGTCGACGCCACCAAAGCGCAACTGAAGAGTTCCGATGAGGGTGAGCGCGAGCAGGCCATCTATGCAATTCTCGAGAAAGACAAGAAGAACGAGAAGGCCTTGCGGGCGCTTCTCGAACTCGAGGAAACCCGTGGCAATGCCGGCGCCGCCTGTGACGCCGCGAAGAAGCTGAAGCAGTACGGCTACATCAGCAAAATGCAATACGAGCGCATCTGGAGTAAATACAGCAACTCCGATGCGGGTGCGGCCAACGCGAAATACAGCGCCGACGGCGAGGGCGAAGTGACCAACAAGTGGTCGAACCGCAAAGACCGGTTCATTCGCGATGGCGAGTATGGCAAAGCCGCGGCCGAAGCGTATCAGCTCGAGGCCTTCTACAAAGCGAAATACGACAAACTCAAAGACAAGAATCCGTCGGGTGCTGCCGAGAAGGCCGAGCGCACCCGGTTGATGAAGATGTACAAGAATCTCGCCGCCGATGCGCGCGCCGAGGTCAAGGAACTGAAGGCCAAGGCGAAAGCGTCGCGCTGATGGTCTCGCACAAAGGGATCCACAGGGGTTGCCACGTTGCCCGCCGCCCTGTGGCATGACAGACTGGATGAACATTTGGCTCGTGCCGATAGACGATGGTAGGCTCTTTATGATCGCAGGAAGTTATCGCTGACCCGCAAAGGAGTCATCGCAATGCGCAAGGGTTTTTCGCTGGTGGAACTGCTCGTCGTTGTGGCAATCATCGCTGCGCTGGTCGGGGTCGCGGCCCCGTACTACGCTGATTACGTCAAAGAATCGAAGATCAGCAAGGCCAAACAGGACCTCGACGCGCTCAAGGGCGCCGTGGTGCTGTACAATTCGCGCGAGGATCTGCCGTATCTTGGCTTGCTGGCCACGCAGTCGCCGTATCTGCCGATTCTTGGCGACAACGATTTCGGCGGCCTGCAGGGTCAGTATCTGACCAATATTCCGCCCGACCCGTGGGGAAAAAACTACAAGCTCGACCCCTATGCAGGCTTTGTCTACAGCGACGGCCCGGACTCGCAAACGGTCAGTGACGACATTCGCGAATACTACATTCGCGATTTGGCCATGCGCAAAATCGAATGGGAAGATCTGGACAATGACCGAAAAGTGTCGCAGAACGATCTCATCTACTTGCGGTTCAACAAGTCGGTTTCCTACAGTGGTCCCAACAACATGGCGCCCGAGTTCGATGTCTGGGAAAACAACCAACGCGTGGCAACTCTCGTCTTCTCGATCGACTTCGACGCCAGTCTCAGCGCGACGGGCTATAACGCCAACACGATGGCAACCATCACCACAATGGTTTGCCGGGTCGCCGGTGACAACAAGGTGGTTCTTGGCCAACACGCCGTGTCAATATCAACTACACAAGCTGATCCACTGGCTGCACGCAAACACTTCAGCGAGGTCGTCTATGACCGCGGAAACAGCATTCCAACGAGTGGGATCATCCGCACCAAGGTCGAGTTGAACAGCTCCAACCAACCCCTGCGCTACATCGTGGTGACGGCCCCGATCAAGATCACGCCCAAATCCTGATTTTCGCTCGCCGGAAGGGCGAGCGCTAAACAACATGAAGCCCCGCGGTCGATCCGCGGGGCTTCGTGTTTTTTTTGATCGGCGACCGGGTGGGGCGATTTCTTACTCAACGTCGCCGTGCATGAAGCGGTGGTTGTTGTAGACGACCCAGCCCATCCACTGCCCGGACTTGCCCTTGTACGGCGCCTCGACGGTGCCGCCCTGGGGATCCCATTGATACTGGCCGTAGAACTGCACCTTGCGCCCGATCTCGAGATTCATCGTGTCGCTACCGACCACGCGGTAACAGAAGCTGTATTCGTGTTTGTCATCGGGGGTTTTCACGCGAAACAGTTGGGTCGCGGTGCCGACGGTGGGCAGGATGCTGGTGATCGTGCCCAGGTCACGAACTTCCATGATCTTGGCCTGACGCGAGATGGCCTCGGTCACGCTGACATCGGAACTGACGTAGTTCGCGACGATAAAGATGAGAAAGACCACAACCGGAATGACGATGAGGATCGCCTTGTCTTGCCAGGTCAGTTCGGGAGCGCGCTTGGTCACGCAGGTGACTCCTTGTTAATCCTGAGAATGCAGCGACTCTACCACAAGCGGATTCCGGCCGACAAGCGTCGAAATCCCCGGCGGAATCGGCCACCGGGAACCATCACGGAATATTTCCCGGGACCACTGTCAAGTTTGTGCCCACTGCTGCCGATGAATTGATAAGCGCAGCCGTTTCGCACGATGAAGCGGCACTGGACAAAGTCACATCCAGGCGCAAACCGGAGCAAGGGAGGAAGACGACGGTGGGCAAGAGACTGAGGGCAAGACATTACTTTCTGCTGTTCCTGTTTGCCATCGTAACCCTCGAAACAACCGCCATTACCATCGATCGCATCTTCGGCGAGCGCAATCTCACGGCGTTCGAGGTCGAGAGCAGCATGCCGAACCACGAGTTCGTCAAGCGCTTTGCCGCAGCGGATGCCAACGTGAAGAGCACTCCCCTGGCTCCGGCCATCGGTGCCACGCGACCGTCCGCACCAGCGGCTCCCGCGACGGCGGCTCGCCCAAGCGCCGAGCAGGTCCGGATGACGATCGTGGACCGTGACACCACGACGACCGGCACCAATCATGCATACATTGTAAAGCAAGGCGACACCCTGTCGAGCATCGCCTCTTTATTCGGCACCAACGCGAAGACCCTGGCCAGCCAGAACGCACTCGGCGGTCAGAACGTGCTGCGGGCCGGTCAGACCCTGCAGGTGCCGGTCGCTGCCGGCAATCTCACCTATGCGGTCAAGTCCGGCGACTCGCTGTCGCGCATTGCCAGCCGTTTCAATGTGCCGTTGCAGGATCTGATCTCGATGAACGACCTGGCCAGCCACCGGTTGACCGAAGGTCAGAAGTTGTTGTTGCCGATCCGGGTTTCGAACAGCAAGGATCTGACGAAGGTCGCCAGTGTGAACGCTCCCGATCGCGCCAAGTTGGTCATCGCCTCGCCGCTCGTGACCTCACCGGCACCGACGACGACGGCCGCGGCGGCCAACAACAGCGTGCCCGCGCGGAACCAAGCGACCATCGTGCAGGTGCCTTCGCTGGTCATCGTGAAAACCAACGGCACCACGCCCGCCGAGCGGACGCTGACCATCGCAAAGAACCCGAACGAACCGACGGCGCCGGCCAAGGCGCCGGCCGTCAAGGCACCCGCCACCGTCACCGTGCCGGCACCCACGCCGGTCGCACCGGCGACCCCGGCCCCGACCCCGACGGCGACCCCGAAAGCCGCAATCAAGCCGGTTCCGGCCGTGGCTCCCGCCGTTCGCGCGGTCCTGCCCGCTCCGGCGGCGGCGACAAAGACCGAGATGACGACCAAAACCACGGCGCAACCGCAACAAGCACCACGCGTGCAACCGGCCGCGGTGTCGACCTCGACCGACGACCAGAAACTGATCACCCACGTCGTGGCCGGTGGTGAGAATCTCTCGACCATCGCCCGCCGCTACCGCACGACGCCTCAGCAGATCGCCGCCGCCAACAACGGGAACACGGCATTGAAGGTCGGCACCAAGATCACGGTGCCGGTGTCGAGTCGGTATTACCGTGTATTGCAGGTGACCAGCCGCCGCAACAACGAACGTGGCCCGGGCTTCATGATGCCTGTTTCGGGGAACGTGACCGATTCCTATGGGTGGCGTATGCACCCGGTCCGCCGCCGCAAGCTGTTTCATGCCGGTGTCGACTTTGCCGCGCCCCAGGGCACCCCGATTCTCGCCGCCGGTTCCGGCGTCGTCTACTACGCGGGTTGGATGCGCGGTTATGGTCGGTTGTTGGTGATCCGCCACGAGAACGGCCTCAGCACGGTCTACGGTCATTGCAGCAAGCTCCGCGTGCGCCAGGGGCAACGGGTGCGCGGCGGCCAGTTGATCGGCAACGTCGGCAGCACGGGTGTCTCGACCGGTCCGCATCTGCACTTCGAAGTGCGGGTCAACGGTCGTGCCTACAACCCGATGTCGTATCTCGGTCGCTGAACCGTACGACCACCAGGTCCGGCCGTTCACGGCCGCCACCCATGACCATCAGTCGCGGGGGGGGGCCCCCCCCACCTTACCCTGGGCCCGGGCCCCCCCCCGCCATACTTTTTATTGCGTTTGTGTTTGTGATTGTCGAAAGGCCGGGGAGCCC
>CAZADH010000051.1:9120-10820 GCA_964483805.1 uncultured bacterium | reverse complement strand
CCCCCATCGTTCCGAGGGCCAGGCGCACCGCGCGCGATTCATTTGTATTGCTTTTGTATTCTTCTTTGTCATAGGCCTGGGTCGCCCCGGATTCGGCGGCCCGACGACCTCGCGTCGGCTGGTCGCCGCTGCGCCCACGGTCACCGTCACCACCGCCAACCCGGCGGTGACCATCGACACCGCCTGGCAACCGCTGCCCACCGCGGCACCACCCAGAACCGGCCCTCCGGCGACCGCACGCACGGCTCCCCGCCCCACCCCGGCCAAACCGGTGACGGCACGCCCGGTGCGATTGCCGGCATCGCCACGCTCTCCCGTAGCGAGCACGCTTCCCGCTACTGCCGTCATGGCGGCCCCGGTCAGCCTCGCCGAGGCGACGGCGGTCGGTCGGACCGTCCCCATCGTCGGGCCGGTCCCACGCGCAGCGGCAGGGCGCAGTGCATCGGCAGCGACCGCCGGCGTTGCGGTCGAGGCCGATGCCGCCACCCCGGAAGTGCCGCCCGCCCCGCGCCTGAATCCGCGAACGATGCCGGAGTTATCGGCCCCCGGTTGGATCGCCGACCCCGGCGCGGCTGCGGCCCCCCCCATCGTCGGCCCCGAACCCGTGGGCCGGCACCTCGAGCGGTTCACGCCCCCCTCGGTGGCGAAACCTCGTCCGGTGGCCCCGGCCGTGCCCCTGAAGAACGAGCTGTCACCCCGCGCTGTCGACGTGAACGAACGCGAGGACGACCGGGTGTTCTCGTCGCGTCTGACCACCGACTCCAGTGTCTACGCGAACTATGTCGATCATGAACGCACCATCGCCAGCCGCAAACGCGGCTTTTTCTACGAACAGAATTTTCACTACGATCTTTACGATGTGCAGACAAGCGGCTCGTCGCTGCAACTGCTGCTCGACACCACGTTGTGCAACGACACCAGGGAGTATCCGGAGAATTTCACGCTCGGACACATCAGTCTCGAGTCACGCACGCCGATGTCGCGCCTGGTGTTGGGTCATGCCCACCCGGAGTTGTCGCCGATGACCTGCAACCAACGCATTCTCGGCTTCTACGGCGAGCAACAGTACGCCAACACCGCCGCACGCGCCGGGGTGGGCTACCTCGCCCTCGAAAAAGAAGACCTCGAGAATCCGCGCAAGATCGGGATGTTTCGCTTGCAGCACCGCCACGACGAAGCGGTCACCATCGGCCTCAATGCGGTGACCACCCGCGACGACCGCAGCTATCCGAGTTCGACCTTCGACACGCCGACCATCGGCAACCGGGTCTACTCGCTCGACTGCCAGGTCAAACCGACAGCCAACATCTTCGCCAACTGCGAGGTGGCCAACTCGTTGACCGAACTCGACCGCCGGGCCGGCGACGACGAACGGGCGGCCACCGCCTATCGGGCCCTGGTCGGCTACCAGGTCGAGAAACTCCGGGTCAGCGGCGGCGTCGAGCAAGCCGGCACCGGGTTCTACACGGTGGCCGGCGAGAGTGCCCGCGATACCCACGCCTACTTCGGCACCCTCGACTACACCTTGAACCGTTTCATCAGCACCAACATGCGCACCCGGCTCAGCCGCAGCAACCAGGACGGCGGCGCCCGCCCGACCCTGGTGCGCACCACCCCCGAGGTGACCGTGCGCGTCAAACCGGCCGAGAAATACCCGCACCTGGAGTGTGCCCTGTTCTACCAACCGGCCCACGACTACT
>CAZADH010000051.1:0-9073 GCA_964483805.1 uncultured bacterium | reverse complement strand
GTCGACCGCCGCCGCACCTGGACCCGCTTCGACGTGAACCAGAAGGCCGGCGCCTTCAACTGGAATGCGCGGATGTCGAACATCATCGACCGCGACGATATCGCCTTCGCCAACGACCGCAACATCAACGGCCTCGACCTGAAACTCGGCTGGAAATACGACGCCGAGCGCGAGTTCTACGGCCTGACCAACTTCGAAAACTTCGAATACCGCTCCACCGGCGGTTTCGACCGTTTCACCACCTTCGGTTGCGGCGGCCGGTCGTTGTTTCACCAGGACGTCAGTCTCAATCTCGAGTTCACCCGCCGCATCGACGACTTGTCGGCCGGCAATGTCGATTCAACGCACGATCGCATGAACTTCGTGCTGACCAAGGAGTACAACAACGAGGCCCGCTTCAGTCTGGAGTTCGAAGGCACCGACCACCGTTTCGCGGCCGGCGATCGCAACTTCATGGAAGCATCGGGACGCCTGCGCTACACGAGGTTCTTCTGATGTCAATACGGAGTATTTATTCATTCTTGCGCTTCATTCCGGTGCTGGCGCTGACCTTCGGTGTTGTTGCCGCCGGCATCGCCGCCCCACCGCCACCCGGGACCCCGCACACGCAAACCGAGCGGCCACCGGCATCCGCCAAGCTCGTCGAAACGATGACGCTCACCCCGGCCGCGCTCAGCGCGCAACCGATCGTCCCGCGCGTGCAGAACACCCCTGACACCGTGATCAAACCCAACGCGGAGAAGATCCTCGTGCGCGGCGAGCGGGCCTGGCCGCCGCTGCCCTACTCGTTCGCCAACGTCGTCGCCGCCGACAAACCGGTGGTGGTCCTCGTCGATGGCCCGTGCTACTTCGCCCACAACGAGCAGAACGCGTGGTATCCGCTGAAAGAGGGGCAGATCCTGGTGCATGGCGATCTGATCCGCACCGGCGACCACGGCTATCTGGCCGTCGCCTACTCGTTGCGCAATCTCGTGTTGATCAAGCCCAAATCGGGGCTGCGGCTGCGCCTCGACAACGGTGGCGCCGACAACGGCCGACCGAGCCTGACCTTCGAGCCCCGCTTTGCCACGGTGATGCTGGCCTGCGAGGATGCAACCGACATCTCGATCGAGTCGCCGAAAGCGAACTTCACGCTTTCGCGCGGCGAGGCAACGGTGCAGGTGACCCGCGACGGCGAAACCTATCGAGCCGTGCGCGGCGACGCCCTGGTTCGCCTGACTGGCGACCGGACCCACCGCAAACTGGCCGAGGGAACCTATCTGGAGATCGCGCCGGACGGCAAGGATCACGGGCCGCTGCGCTACGACACCAGCATCGAGACCGAGGCGTTCCGCCGCTTCGCCAATCTGCGCGAGCGGTTCGCCAAGGAACTGGCCGCAATGTCACCCGAAGTCACCTTCAAGGCCAGTGACCTGTTGCTCAACGGCACCATGATCGGCCGCATGCCCACCGACCCCACGGGTTTCAAGGTGTTCACCCTCGGCGATCGCCCGGCGCCCAAGCGGCTCGATCTGCGCTTCAAGCTCCACCCGTATCCGACCCCGCGCGACCGGTTCGAGATCCAACTGGGCACCGAGGTCGTGTATCCGGTGACCGAGCTGGGCGACGGGGGGTTTGCCTGCGTTTTCCCCACCCCGAGTTTTCCTGAAATCGACCTGCGGCTGTTCGGTGTCGATCATCTCGGGCGCCGGCAACTGGTGCACCGCGAGCGGATCGTCATCCCCAACCGCAGTGCCCGCATCGATGCGATTCGCGCTTTCCTGCATCAACTGGAACTCGCTTTCACCCGCGCCGACTGGCAGTATGTGCGCGAGCACATCGCCTGGGATTACCGCGATTCGTTCGGGATGACCTACGACGACTTCTATCGCCTGATCGAAGACTCGCTGCGGCAATACCGCGACGTCAGACTGCGGCTCTTCCCGCACAACTTCAATTTTCAGCAAGACCGCGTTCAGGTGGCCGTCAGTTACAACCTGACCGCGATTGCCCCGAGTCTGATCGGCCGCTTCGAGAGTCGCGGCAGCGATCTGCTCAGCCTCGTCGAGCAGGACGGGCAATGGAAGATCACCAGCAAGTTCCGCGGCCTGTTCTTTCAGCGGTTCCGGCACGTGCTCGACGAGCGGCGGGGCGTGATCATCGGCCAGGTGACCAACGAGATCGACGGGTCGCCGGTCAGCGGAGCGACCGTCAGCATCGCCCACACCCGCTACCGCACGACGACCGATGGGCTGGGCGAGTACACGTTCTACAATCTTCCGCCGGGGCGTTACGACCTCGAGATCAGCAAGAACGGCTTCGGCTCGTTGACCTTGACCAGCGTCGAGGTCCGGGCAACCGGAACGAGGTACTGAAATGTTTCGTATTCTCGGCATCGGTGGCTTCCCCATTGCGCGCCCTCTCGACCGCGTCTGGCTGGTCGTGGCGTTCGCGGCCCTGCTCGCGGTTTCCGGCTGCGGATCGGTATCGGCGCCGTCGGGCGCCACCGGATCGACGATGGGCACGGTGATCGGTCAACTCGCGAATCCGCAAGTGCGGGCGCTGGTGTTCGTTGCCGGAGACGGAACCAGCAACACAGTGGAACCTGCTGCCGATGGTCGGTTCAGCATCACGCTGCCCGCCGGGTCATGGCGGGTCATGGCGGCGACCGGCGGCGGCCAACTGTCGCTCATCGAGCAAGCAATCGTGGTCGAGGCCGGCGTCACCGCAACGTTGGTGAACATCAAACTGGTGCCCAAACCTGTGGTGACCTCGGTCACCGTTACGGCATTGAACCCCACCTCGGCGGTCATCACCTGGGAAACCGACATCGATGCCGATGGCCGCGTCGACTACGGCTTCGACACCCACTACCCGCTGACGGTGAACGCCGACGACCGGCTCACGCGCGAGCACCGGGTGCAACTGACCACATTGCAGCCCGGAACGGTGTACCACTTCAGGGTCGTCAGCAGCCGCCATCGGCTGGAATCGACCGAAACGTTTTCGAGCGACCGGACCTTCACCACGCCGACGAACTGAGCCCCGAATGCGGCCGACGCGGGGTGAATCGGAGTCGGTGGCGCACCGGTTGTGGCCGGAAAGCCGACCGCCGTGGATCCGCGTTGACGGCGGACTGATGCGGTGATAGTATCTCCGGAATGCAACTCGATTGGCTGCTGCCTCGCCCTGCCAACACGTCGCAGGAGGCATTGTACCGTGAGAATCAGCTCCTGCGGGCCGAGATTCAGGAGCTGCTGACTCTCGACGAAACCGGGTTCTTCATCGAGCTCGATTCGTTGTTGCGGGCGATTCTCAAAAAAGCGTTGATCCTGTGCAAGGCCGACGCCAGCTTTTTTGCGTTGACCACCGGAGATCCGCCCCGGCTCGACGTGCGCATCAGTAATCTGGTCACCCAGGAACGCATGGACGCGCTGACGACGTCGTTTCTCAGCGAGTACCAGCGCTGGCTCGAGACCGAGAGCGAGATTCTGCCGATCGAGGATTTCATCCTTCTGCCCCTGATCCGGCGACACAAGATGCTGGGCATCATCGGCCTGAAGCTCAACGCCAATGCCCCTGAAAACGTCTGCGAGATTCTGCCGGTACTGGCACGACAAGCCGCGGCATCGCTCGAAAGCGCGATTCTCTACGACCGCATGTTCAAGCGGCTGCTGGTGTTGTCGAACGTGTTCGTGCTGGGCAAGGAGATCGTCGGCAACATCGATCTGGGCACGTTGATGCGCAAGTTTCTCGAGGTGGCGCGCGACGGTACCGGGTGCGAGGTCGGCGCGGTTTATCTCATCAAAGAAGGGCAGCCGCACGCATTCATTCACAAGGTTCTGGCGGCGGGGGTCGAGGCCAACCTGGCCGAGGGCGAGAGACCGCCGTTGACGCCGATCATGGCGCGGGTGTTGAGCGAGAACCGCCCGACGATCACCAACGACCTGAGCGTCGGCGAAGGGCTGGCCGAGCGCGACAAGATCGCCGGCGTCACGCTGCGGCACGTGCTGACGATGCCGCTCAAGTGTCGTGACAAGACGCTCGGGTTGATCCAGATGGCCAACAAGCAGGCCGGGCGCGAAGGATTCGGCACCGAAGACATCGACCTGCTCAACATTCTGTCGAGCCAGATCGCCTTCGTCATTCAGAATGCCGACCTGTTCAAGTCAATACAAGATGCATACATCAACACGCTCGAGGCGCTCAGCTCGGCGATCGATGCAAAAGACCCCTACACGCACGGGCATTCCGACCGGGTGACGCAGTTGTCGGTGGCGTTGGCCCGCGAGATCCGCCTCGATCCGGGGCGCATCGAAAAATTGCGCATTGCCGCCCTGCTGCACGACGTGGGCAAGATCGGCATTCCCGAACAGATCCTCAACAAGCCGGGGCGCTTGACCGACGAGGAGTTCCAGGTGATCAAGTCGCATCCCGACACCGGCGTGATGATCCTGGCGAAGGTGCACTTTCTCGACGATCTGATTCCCGACATCCGGCACCACCACGAGCGCTACGACGGCAAGGGTTACCCGGCAGGGTTGGCTGGCGATGCGATTCCGCTCGGCGCCCGCGTTATTGCGGTGGCCGACACCTACGACGCGATGACCAGCAACCGCCCCTATCGTCAGGCCATGCCGAAAGACGTGGCGATTCGCGAGATCCTGCGCTGCAAGGGGACGCAGTTCGACCCCGAGATTGCCGAAGCATTCGTCAAGATGAGCAACCGGCACGATGCGGTGATGCCCCTCTGACGGCGATGTTTGCTGCATCCGGCTCATGACAGGAACCCACTAGAAATGCCCGCTACTCTCAACACATTGCGCCGGTCGGTCTTCTTTGAGCGCGCCTTCGTCGGTGTCGTTGTATTTACATTGGGTTGCTTCGCCTACTACCTGACCCAGGCCCAGACGGCCGCCGTCGAGGCAAGCCACCAGAATCAGCGCACGATCTTCATGCGCGCCCTGGCCCGCGATGTCGCATCACTGCTCGACAAGAAGCAGTCGCTCTCGGCCCGCCTGGCCAACGTCCTCGACGAAGTTTCGGTGCGTTACGCCGTGGTGCAACGCGCCCGCGACGGCAGCGTCGAGGCCAAGGGTGACGGCCCGGGCGAATCGCTGAGCCTCGCCCAGGTTCAGGAAGCGCTCGCCCTCAAGGCCCGCGGCCTGACCTGGCTGCCCTATTCCGACCCGAGCGGTTCCGGCGAAACCCTGGTCGAAGGCGTATTGCCGGTCATGGTCGGCAGCGAGCGACTGGTGCTGCGCGTCGGCTTCGTGCGCGATGAGCAAGACCGCGTATTGCGCCACATCGTTTTCCGCAATCTGCTGGTGTTGGCCGTCATCGTCCTGGGCTTCGTTTTCTACTGGCTGATCAAGCATCGCGACGTGGCGAGCGTGCGCGTCATCTGGCTGGGCGGTGCGGCGATTCTCGTGTTGGCCGCGTTCATCGCCTCTCACCTGCTGCTCGAACACTGGTACGACCGCGCGTGGCGGCGACAATTCAAGAAGACTGCCATCGGGGCGGGTCAACTGATGGCGCCGGTGGCGCGACGGTTTGCCATCAACGAACGTGCCGAAGACGCCACCGAACTGGCCGAGATGCGCAACGCCAACGACGACATCGCCTTCATCGCCGTGGTCAAAGGCGAGAAGGCCGTCTTTCACACCGAAGCCGACGAGATCGGCAAGTCGTTCGAAGACCCTCATCTGAAAGGGTCGCGCAACGACGACGTGCCCCTGTTGCGTCACTCGCCCGACGACCCGCTCGATTTCCGGGTCTACGTGCCATTGCTCCAGGTGCAGGGCACCAACGCCGGCCGCGGCTCGGGCGCCGCGACCGTTCCGCAAGCGAACCAACCGCTGATGCGGGTCGGCACTCTTGTGGTGGGCATCCGCGCCCATGCCTGGATCGAGTCGCGCGGCGTGCTGGTCTGGCAGATGGGCCTGGTCTTCCTCGGCGCCCTTGGTGTCGCCTTCGTGCTCGTTCATCTGATCAGCCGCCGCCTGTCACGCGACGTCAATGTGTTGATCCACTCGATGGAACAGGTCACTGCCGGCGACCTGCGCCAGAGCGTCTACCTCGAGCGGCACGACGAGGTGGGTCTGCTGGCACAGACCTACAATTTCATGATGCTCGGCCTGCGCGAACGCGACATGCTCGGCAAGGGCCTGCAACAATACGTCAGCAAGAGCATTGTCAACCAAACGCTCAAGGTCATCGCCAGCCACGAAAACACCGGCGAAAAGCTGTTTGTCGTTGGTCTGTTTGCGCCGTTCCACGGATTGGGCGAGGCGCTCAACCAGGCGAAGCCGCCCGATCTGTTTACCGCGGTGCGCCAGATCGTCGAACTGCTGCGCAAGGTCGCCGTCGACGCCGGGGCCGCCCAGGTGCAACTGTCACTCGGCGGCGCGGTGCTGCTCTTCGGCGGGCGTCAGAAATACGATGCATTGCTCACAGCAATACGTTGCGCCAACCTGCTCTTGCACCGGTTGCGCGACTGTCAGGGACTGCCGTTCGAGGTGCCGCTGGCCATTCACTGTTTCGAAACCATCCACGGCACGCTCGACAACGAAGAGCCGACCTTCTGGGGCGACGTCGGGCTCGATGTCTTTGCCCTGGCGCGCGTGCAAGACAAAGACGAAATCTTCCTCTCGGAAGACGCGGGCTTCCTGTTGCGCGAGACGGCCGAGATGAACGAAGTCGAGGTGCAGGGCGAGCGATCGGTGCGGGTGAAGGCGTTTGCCTTCAAGGGTTTCAAGCCCCATGCCGAACTGGTGTCGTTGTTCACCAACGTGCCGGTGCATGTGCGCGTGCTGATTCTCAAGATCCTGCGCACCTATGCCCAGGCCGAGGCGGCCGAGGTCATGATGGGGTGGTTCCCCGGTGCCGACCCCAACGTGCGTTACGCCATCCTCGAGGCGCTCGAGAAGCTGCCGCGCACCAATATCGTGCCGTTCGTCGAGCAGGTGGTCAAAGAAGACACCGACGCCCGTGTATTGTCAAAAGCAATACAACTGCTCGGGCGCCTTGGCAACGAGAACCACGTGCCGATTCTCGCCGAAAAGCTGCGCGTCACCGACCGTCGCGTCAAGGCCAATGCGGTCGAGGCCCTCGAGAAAATCGGCGGCAACCGGGTTTACGAGTTCTTCAACCTGCTGCTCGACGAGAGCGACAACCGGGTCAAGGCCAACATTCTCATCTCGCTGGGTAAGTACGGCGACCTGAAGGTCTTCGACCTGCTGTCGCGCATGATCAAAGACTCCGACAAGAACATGCGCGCCTCGGCGGCCTATGCGCTTGGCCAGCTCGGCATGGCCCAGGGCGTCGAACCACTGATCTCGGCGCTGTCCGACAAAGACCCCGACGTGCGCCGGCAGGTGGTGGCATCACTGAGTCGGTTGAAGGCCGACCTCGAAATCGACGTCTGAGAGCGCCCGGGTAGCACCGCGCGCGAAACCGGCTTTCTGCGCCCCACGCCGGGGGACCGCTGTCACCCGCAACGTGGGGTGAGCGTGGGCTGATTGCCCAGGATTCGGCGAAGCGTTGCCGGATTTTCATCGCCGACATCAGGAAGTTCCGCGAATTGGCGCAGCAAACCGCGTTTTCACGGCTGGCACGTATCTTGCTTTATCTCCCATTTCCAAGCACAAGCGCTGGAAAAAAGAACACCCGATCAAGGAGATCCACTGTGAAGAAGATTCTGATTTTGACCGTCCTGGCGATCGTCATGGCGATGCCCTCTTTTGCTCTCGACATCAACAAGCTGCAGAACGCGATGAACACCGTCGCCGCCACCTCCGAGTGGATCAACATGATGATGCATCCGGGTATGCCCAAGCCCTGGACCAACCCGCAGTTCGCCCAGAAGAACCTCGAACTGGGCGAGAACATGAAAATCATGCGCAGCGAAGTCAACAGCATCGAGACCAAAGAAGAGATCGCCAAGGCCCGCGCCGTGGCCGAAGCCTTCAAGATGTGCAGCGGCACCTGGCGTGATGTCGGCCGCCAGCTCGAGATGATGCTCGACGAGCGCGAGAAGTTCCTGAAGATCTACCAGTAACCCCGAACCCAAGCCGTTTTCACACCGCCGGTCCCGATTGTCTCGGGGCCGGCGGTGTGTTTCCTGCCGAAGTGCGTACCCGCCCGCGCACAACGGGCGTAGTGGGCGTTTCGCCGCCATGGAGGGCGGCCCGAAACACAGTTTTGGGCGGTGCAAACGACCCCTCTGTGCAAACCGGTGTCGGGACACGCCAAGGCACGTCCTGTCACAGAACCCGCATCTCGACAATGAGTTGCCTGGGGACTCACGTATACCTATCGAGTTGAATCGCAGAACCAGTCTGCGCGTTCTGAGTTTCTTCCAGGCCAGCAGGATCGGCGGGTATTCAGCGGCCATCGCTGCGCTTCGGCCTGGCACCGGACTCGCCCCGGTCGATCGCTCCCCGCGGCGAACATGGCGTCCGACACACGGACAGCATAGACATACATCATCAATACATTGACAATACGTATTGCGACACGACGACATGCCCGCCGTCGCCATCCCGACTGCGCAACCCAGCGTTACCGCGGGTTGATCTTCGGGTCTTGCGAGCGACCGGCGCGGAAGAGACTCTCGGCATCGAACGGATTGACCGGTGCCGTCGCCGAGAACTGCCCCTTGTCGTCGACGACCAGGCGGCTGCCGGCCTCGAGAATCACTTCCTTGTTCGTGGTGCGGTTCTTGATCGAGAGCTTGCCTTCAGAAAGCACGATCTCGGTGGACCCCGTGGCCACGATTTCGGCAAAGATGGTGCCGAGAATACCGGTCACGGCGTGCGGCGTGGTGACCTTCACTTCCTCGGCTTTCTTGGTGGCCCGGTAGATGATCGTGCCGTTCGCCTGCTCGCCGGCGAGAGTCTTGCCATCGAAGCGGAAGGCGGAACCCGGCTTGAACTCCTGCGTGTCCCCCGACTTCCAGACCACGGTCACCGAACCGTCGTCGCCGGTTTTGACCACATCGCCCACTTTTACGGCCATCTTGTCGGATGCGTATGCCCATGCCCCGTTCGGGCCCGACTTGATCTGGACCTTGCCTTTGGGCGCCTGCAAAAAG
>CAZADH010000050.1:0-26515 GCA_964483805.1 uncultured bacterium | reverse complement strand
ATGCCGGCAATCGGATTGATTTTGTTGAGATCGGGCATGAGCGCTTCGGTCGAAAAAAGGAACCCGGTTTGCGCGAGATTGGCCATGACCCCGGTCACCACCAGCACGAGAAACAACGGCAGCAGCAGCTTGATCAGGATGAGAACCGTCTCGGTGAACAACGTATTTACGGTGTATGGCGTCAGGTTGAGGTGAATCGCGTGCTCGAGGGAGTAGCGCAGAAAGTGCGACATCGTCTCGAACATTTGCGGTCCGTAGTAGCGCAAGGTCAAGAAGGCGGCCAGCAGCAGCAGGACCGAGTTGATATCGGTGCTCTTGGCGACATTGCCACGTTCGCGCGCTTCCTCGCGACGCTTCTCGGTGGCCGGTTCGGTTTTTTCGCCCGCGAACAACTGCAGGTCGAACGGCAGGGCAGAGAACCGGCCCAGGCGACTGCGGCTTTCCGCAAGCCCCCCTGCGGGTGCGAAACGGGGGGCCATGTCGGATCGCAGCATGTCGATGCAGGGCACGAGATTACTGACCCATCAGGTTGAGAATCGTGTTGAACTGCCCATAGGCACGCTGCACGAGTTCACGGATCAGCGGGGCGAACCGCGACGACATCAGGACGATGAGGATGACACCCAGAAAGATCTTGATCGGGAAGCCGACCTCGAAAACGTTCATGCGGGGCACGGTCCGGGCGATGATGCCCAGCGCCACGTCGCCGATCAGAATGACGCCGATGACCGGCATGGCGATGCGCAGGCCGATCGCAATCAATGAACTGACCGACGTGGTGATCTGGGCGACCACGCTTCCCGGCACCTGCAGGCCATTGAGGGGCACGATGTGAAAGCTCTCGGCGACAGCCTGCATGACGATCAGGTGCCCCCCGAGCACGAGAAAGAACAAGACGCCGACGACCTGGAGAATCTCGGCAATGATCGCCATTTCGCGGTTGCTCTCAGGGTCCACGACCTGGACGAAGGAGAACCCGATTTGCATGCCGATCAGTTCACCCGCAAATTTGAGCGTGTCGATGACCATCAACACCAGAAGGCCGAGGGTGAGGCCGATGACGAGTTCGCGAATGACCACCAGGCCATACCCGAAAACGGTCAGGTCGGGCAGTTGTTGGGTGCGCGCCAGATACGGCAGCAGAAGAAAAGTCATCACCGCAGCCAGGGCCGCTTTGGCCCGCGTCGGGATCACGCTCTCGCCGAATGCAGGTAGGTTGATGATCAGACCCGAAACGCGAACGACCGAGAGCAGATAGATGCCGAACACCCGCAGAAAGTTGGCCTCGGTGAGAGCGAAGATATCGAGCGGTGCAACGGGAGCGGCCATCGGGCGCTAGCGGCCAAACGTCTGCAAGGTGCCCAGCAGGCGCACGGTGAACGCCATCAAGGTCGAGAGCATCCAGGGACCGAGCAGAACGAGCGTGAGCAAGGTGGCCAGCAGCTTCGGAATGAACGACAGGCTCTGTTCCTGGATGCTGGTGGCGGTCTGGACGATGCTCACGAGAACCCCCATGAAGGTGCCGATGAGCAGCACCGGCATCGACAGGAGCAGCGAGATCTGGATCGTTTCGCGCAACAGGGTCAACAGCGTGATCTCGGTCACGCGTTACCTCCGAACGACAACACCAGCGACTTGATGACCAGGTTCCAGCCGTCGACCATGACGAACAAGAGGATCTTGAAGGGAAGCGAGATCATCACCGGTGGCAGCATGATCATGCCCATCGACATCAGGGTCGAGGCCACGACGAGATCGATGACCAGGAACGGCAGAAAGATGATGACGCCCATCTGGAACGCCGTGCGGATCTCGCTGGTGATGAACGCCGCGGTGAGGGCGATCGTCGAGACGTCGCCCTTGCGCTCTGGTTTCTTGCCGCCCTCGATGCCCAGAAACAGCGACAGGTCGGTCTTGCGCGTGTGCTTGAACATGAACTCGCGAATCGGCTGGATGCCGCGGTTGTAGGCCTCGGCATAATCGATGTCTTTGTTGAAGAACGGCTGTAAAGACTTTGTATTGATCTCGTTGAGAACCGGCGACATCGTGTAGAACGTGAGGAACAGGGCGAGGCCGATGAGAATCTGGTTGCTGGGTTCCTGCTGAGTGGTCAGCGCGCGGCGGACGAAACTCAACACGATGAGGATGCGCGTGAAACTCGTGAACATGATCAGGATCGATGGGGCCAGCGAGAGAATGGTGAGCAGGAACAGGATCTGCATCGAGGTGCCGATCTGGCCACGTTCCCTGGTCGGATCGATGTCGACGCGGATGCGGGGGATCGGGAACGGGGTTTCCTGGGGCGTGATCGGTTGCACGCGGGTCTCATCGGTGGTGGCGACCGGGGCACGGGGACGGCTGACGGCGGACGGCGCCGGCGTTTGCGCGAACGCGGCCGGCACGAGAAACAGGCAGACGATGGCGAGCCAAAGCAGACGCACCCGTGCCGTCATCGTGTGCCCTCCGGAGGTCGTGGGGATTGGCCGTCGCGTGCGGTGTCGGCGGCCGTTCCGTCGCGGTTCGTCGCTTCGCGTTTGATCAGGAGATCCTGGATGCGGCGCACCTGCTCCTCGGTGGCCCGCGTCCGCTGCTCGATGCCGACGGCAGTGCCCTCTTCGCCGAGGATGCGCGCTTTGGCCCGGGCGAGAAACCCGAACATCGACCCGAGGTGTTCCGACAACACCGGGTTCGCGGTCTTGGGATCCAGTTTCAGGGCGTCGAGCGTGGTGGGATCATCGATCTCGCACAGCACGTTGATGCTCTGGTCGGTGACCCCGAGAACCAGCACGCGCCCGAGGATCTCGACGAGATACAAACAATGTTTGTTGTCGAGCGGCATGATCCCGAGCGTGCGGCCGAAGGCGGCGCGGTTGAGCCCCGATCGGCGCTGGAACCACCAACTGATCGCCAGCACCAGCAGAATGACGAACACCAGCGATGTCATGATGCGCAACGAGGTCTCGAGCGGGGAATCGATGATGATCGGCGCGGTGTTGGTGGCCGCCAGGGTCTCGCCAGGCCCGAACAAGAGCTCGTTGTCGGCACTCGGGGTGGCGACGGCAGTCAGGGTCGGAGAAATACCAGGTATTGCTTCGGCCGGCGTCGCCGTTCGCGCGGTCGACGTCGGGCTGGCCGGGGTGGTTGCGCCGACACCGGTCGCCAGAGCGAAAAACAATGCCTGTACAACAAAAAAGTTTCGGATCGTCCGAAACATTTCTCCTCCGTGAGAGGCAGATCAAATCGGTTGTCACCCGGCCAATCATTGGCCGGGCGTCGTTACCTCAGGGCTTTTTGCACGGCCTCCAGGACGCGCGATGGCTGGAACGGTTTTACGATGAAATCGCGGGCCCCAGCCTGAATTGCATCGATAACCATGGCTTGTTGGCCCATGGCGCTGCACATGATGATGCGCGCGGTCGGGTCGTTCTTTTTGATCGCCTTGACCGCATCGATGCCGTTCATTTCAGGCATGGTGATATCCATGGTGACGAGATCGGGCTTGAGCTTGCCGTATAACTCGACAGCTTCTTTTCCGGTCTGGGCTTCGCCGACCACTTCATAGCCGTTTTTGGTGAGGATGTCCTTGATCATCATGCGCATGAATGCGGCATCGTCTACGATCAAGATCGTCTTGCCCATGAGTTACCAACTCCTCCTGTTACAGCGCTTGCAGCCGATCTTGCGGATTGACGATGCTGGTGATACGCACGGCGAAGTTCTCGTCAATCACAACCACCTCACCCTTGGCGATCAGCTTATTGTTGACGAAGACCTCAACAGCCTCGCCTGCAAGCTTGTTCAACTCTACTACAGAACCGATGCCAAGTTCAAGGACATCTTTGATCAACTTTTGAGTGCGGCCGAGTTCCACGGTAATCTGCAGCGGGACGTCGAGAAGCAGGTCGATGTTTGACTGCAACCCTGCTCCCATCGGCATTTGCAGCATGCCAAACTGCGCCGGGTTGCCTTGCATCATTCCTGGCATCATCCCAGGCATGCCACCGGGCATGCCGCCCTGCATCATACCGGGCATCATGCCGGGCATGCCACCCGGCATCCCACCCGGCATCCCACCGGGCATCATGCCGGGCATCATGCCGGGCATGCCACCGGGCATCATCCCCGGCATCATTCCCGGCATCCCACCGGGCATCATACCGGGCATCATGCCGGGCTGGCCCGCGTTGGGATCTGCACCCGGCATTGGGGCGGCCGGGCCTGCGGTCGGCAACGGGCCGGGAGGCGGCGGTGCCGGCTTGGCTTTTTTCGGGGGCTCCGGTGGTTTGACCAGTTCGCCGGCCATCAGTTTGGCGAAGTCGATGGCCAGGATCTGGATCATCTCGGCCTCGGCCAGATCGCCGATCTTGAGGTTGAAGCCCATGCGGAGAAAGACGGCACTCTCGTGCCATTCCGACATGTTCGGCGGACCTTTGGCAAAATCGACCAGTTCGACCTGGGGCGGTGCGATGTCAACGCGCTTTTTGAAGATTTCCGACAGTGTCGTCGTCGTCTTGCCCATCATCTGGTTGAGCAATTCGCCCGCGGCACTCATGTGCATTTCCTGGAACTCGGGGTTCTGCCCTTCGCCGCCCATCATCAGGTCGCCGATGAGTGCAGCCAGGCTCTTGGTCAAGAGCAGATAGGAGTTGCCGTCAAACCCCTCGGTGTAACCGATGCGCGCAATCAGGCACGGCGTGCTGGCCAACTCGCGGGACAGGCCCTTGTAGCTGACGATGCGCAGTTGCGACGGCGCAATCTCGACCGGGCGATTGACCAGCATCTGCACGACCGAGCTGTTGGCGCCCAGCGACAGGTTGGCAACCTCGGTCAGTTGCTTGAGTTCTTCGGGGGTCAGCCGATTGGCAAGATCGGCCTCGTCATCACCGCCGTCGTCGCCACCGCCACCGCCGCCACCAGGAGGAGGTGCGGGCGGTTCGCCGCCGCCGGAAGGAGGCGCGGGAGGTTCGCCACCACCGCCGCCGCCGGCGTCTTTCAACAGGGCATCAATTTCGGCTTGGGAAAGAAGGTCGGTCACAGAATGTCCTCCTCGGTCTTCGCAACCACCTCGGTGACGGCAATGGCCATCTTCTTGCCGAGGATGCCGGGGCGGGCCTTGAACTTCACCCGGTTGCCGACGCGCACGTCAAGATCCTCTTTGATCAGACGGTCGGTGAGAATGAGGTCGCCGACCTGAAGACCGAGCAGATCCTGGAGCGTCAAGGTTGCCGTGCCCAGTTCGGCAATGATGGGAAGGCTCACCACCTGCATCTGCTTGGTCAGCAGATCGACGTTGGTCGTCAGGGGTTCCTTGCGGATTGCCGCGAACCAGGACGCAGCGTTCAATTTGGGCGCAATCGCTTCGACGGTGGCATACGGCATGCAGAGGTTCATCAATCCGGTCACTTCCTGGATCTTGATCTCGATGCCGATGGCCAGCGCCATGTCGTTGGGGGGCACGATCTGGGCGAACTGCGGATTGCTCTCGATGAAGTCGAGACGGGGGGTCAGATCGACGACGTTGATCCAGGCCTCGCGCAGAAGGGTGAGCACGCGAACCATGATCCGTTCCATGACCGAACCCTCGATCTCGGTCAACTGCCGGGGCGTATCGAGAGGGGTGCCGTTGCCGCCGAGCAGACGATCGAGAATGGCGAACACGACGTTGAGGTTCATGTCCATGATCCCCTTGCCGTCGAGCTTTTCGGAATGGAAGACGGTGATGAACGTCGGCGAGAAGATCGAGCGGATGAACTCCTCGAAGGTCAACTGGTCGACCGAGACGATCGTGGCTTGTGCGTAGGCGCGCAATGTCGTCGACAGGTAGGTCGACAGGTGGCGCGTGAACCCCTCATGGATCATCTGGATCGTGCGCAGTTGCTCTTTGGAAAACTTGGTCTGGCGCTTGAAATCGTAGATCTTGCCCTTCTTGGGCTTGTCGATTTCGAGCAACGCGGCAGCAGGCAGCGAGCCGCCGCCACCGCCGCCGCCCATGCGGGGAGCAGGTTCGGAACCGGCGGCGAGTGAGGCGGGAGTGGGGGCGGGCGCAGAACTCTCGGCGGGGGCCGGTCCAGTTTGCGCGTTCAGGGCCGAAAGCAATGCATCGATTTCGTTTTGCGATAGCGTTTCGGCCACTGGGCACCACACTCCACGAGCGAAGATCGGGGCTCAACCCCGGGGCATCGCGGGCCACCGCGAATCCGACCGGCCCGGCGGCACGGTTCGATTACACAGTATTGCGCAATCCCGTCAAGTTTATCGGCATGTTGGGCTCGTCAGTTGATCAGGAACTGCGGAATCCAGACCTGAACCACGCGACTATTGGCCGTGGTAGCCCCCAACAACTCATTCACTTTCTTTTCGATGTCTTTGTGCAGGAACTTGTCGATGTAGTCTTCTTTGGCCCGCTGCACGGTCATCTTCATCAGGATGGTCACGATGGCGTCGCGGATCTCTGATTTGCGGGTGGTCAACTCTTTCTCGAGGTCGCCCATGTAACCGAGCTGGACTTCGATCTTGATGTAGTGCAGGTCGTCATCGCGCGATGTGGCCACGAACTCGCCGACATCGAAGCGACCGATCTCGGGGCCCTTCTTCTGGGCCTCTTCGGCGCCGGGCGGCGGTGGCGCCTCGTTCGGTCCGCTGACGGCTTTCTTCGACGTGGTCCAGGAGAGGGCCACGACCACGGCGATCAAGACGAGAACGAGAACGGCAACAATCGCATATTTGACCTTATTCGACATGCAGTTTCGATCCTATCATACGCATTTTATGCGGTCAACGCACGGGGCACCGAAGGACGTGCCCCCTCGTTGGCGCATGGTCCACCTCGATGTGGCACAGTGTAGGGCTGGATATCTCGTCATTTCTGGTCGGCGACCAGGCGTCGCCCCATGGTCTCCTGGCGATAGGCGATGACCCCGGCAATGACCGTGTCGACGCTGTCCGACACCACGAGGACGCGACCCGTGGTCAGCGTGATCGTGGTATCGGGCGTCGCCTGCACGGTCTCGATCAGTTCGGCATTGATGACCAGGGGTGTGCCGTTGATCCGTTTGACCTTGATCATGGATGCATCACCATCGTCGCCTTACGTTGTCAATACGTTTACCGCTTGAGGTTCACCACTTCGACGAGCATCTCGTCTGAGGTGGTGATCACGCGGGAGTTGGCTTGGAAAGCGCGTTGCGTTACGATCATCTGGGTGAATTCCTCGGCCACGTCGACGTTGCTCATCTCGAGCGCGCCGGCGTTGATGCTGCCGCGGTCCGAAGTGAGGGCCTTGCCGATGAGCGCGAGTCCCGAGTTGGCCGAGACGTCATACATGTTCTTGCCGTTCTTTTCGAGACCGGCGGGATTGCTGAACGACGCCAGGGCGACCTGGCCGATCGGCTGTTTCTGCCCGTTGCTGTAGACGCCCTTGATCGTGCCGTCGCGCTCGAAGAAAACACTCTGCAACAGGCCCATCTCGTAACCGTCCTGTTCGCGGGCGGCGGTGGTGAAGGGGCTGTCGAACTGGGTGATCAGTGCCTTGTCGAGATGCACGGTCAGCTTGTTGCTCCCGATCGGGATCATGGAGACGTCTTTTACCAGTGACTTGCCTAGGTCGATTTTGCCGTTGTCGAAGAAGAAGATGGTGCCGCGGCGGTTGGTGATCAGTGCTTCGTTGGCGCGGTCCAGTTCGGCATCGGTGGGATTGGCCGGATCGGTGACGCCGTTGGCCGGATCCTTCAACCAGGAGAGGATCTCGGGGTCCGATTTCTCATATTGGATCTTGTAGTTCCACTCATGGCTGGCCTTGTTGGTGTGTTCCCACACGGTTTCGAGCACATGTGGCCCACCCAGGGAGTCGTAAATCGTAATGTTGGTCTTGTGAATCGCTCCGGTCTGGACCGCACCGGTGATCTGATACGTCTCGGTGCCCTGTTGCACCGCGAATTTAACCTGATCGGCCGTAGGCTGCGGCACGTAGACGTTCACCGAGTTGGCCTGGCCGCGGGCGGCGTAGGTCTGCATTCGCATGGTCTCGTTGGGCAGCCACGGGTTGGTGCCCTCGGTCAGGGTGAAGTCGAGGCCACCGGTGTTGAAGTGCGATACCGCGGCGGTTCCGGTCTGTTCGATGTTGGGCAGCCCCAGTTGTTCGAGGCGGGTGACACTCGAGAGAATGACCTTCTCGCCGGCGCCGGTGCGCGTGCCGGTAATGACCAGTTGGTCGGGGGTGCCGTCGTTGTTGGTGTCGATCATGTTCGCCGAGGCGGCCACATTGTTGCTTGCCAGTGCGGTGTTGATCGTCGAAACAATCGAGGTTCGGGTGTAGATTTGGTTGGCCCCGTTCACCTGGTCGGGGAAGGTGACCAATGCGGTGTGTCCGTCGCGGTCGCGCACGGTGAACTGCACCTGGCCGACCGGATCCCACGCGTCGTTGGTGAAGTCGACGCCATTACTGAACACCTCGGGTTTCGCGCCGCCGGTGCCCATGACATTGAGACCCGAACTGATGCCGAGCAGCGAGATGTTTTGGGTATTGTCGTAGATCATCTTTTCGGTCGGGTTGGCCGAGTCGAACACCAATTTGTCGGCGACGCCGTCGTTGTTACTGTCTGACAAGCTGGCTGCGAGCACACCTGCGCCAAACGAGGCGTCGATCTGGTTCTGTACCGTCTGTTGCAGTTGCTGCGCCGAGTAGGGGCCGCCCGCCTGGGTGATCGAAATGTTGGCCACCTGGCTGTTGGGGCGGGTGATCCGAAAGGCGATGTCGCGGGGCGGGGTCCACTGATTGCTGGGCACGATGCCCAGTTCGGTGGTCAGCCCCAGGCCGTCGGTGATCTGGATCTTTTCGCCCGTGTTGGCGTTGATCCGCAGTTGGTCGGGAATCAGATCGACGTTGCTGTCGACGAACGTGACCGTGGCCGGAATGTTGTTGTTGGTGAGTTCGGTCTGGATCAGCGACTGCAACTGGGCGCGGGTGTAGTTGCCGGCCGGCACCGAGACGTTGGCCTGGTGCGAGTGCTGGTCGCGAATCTGAAAGTTGACCGGGTTGGCAACGGCGATGGGTTCTGCGGTGTAGTCGCGGGTCCCGGTGAAGGCCGTGCCGAAGAAACTGAAGTCCATCGTGGATTGCACCTGGGTGCGGCCAATCGTGCTCATGTCGAAGCCGAGGTCGGCCATCGGGCCGGTGACGTTGTCGATCATCAGGGTGCGGTTGCTGCCGGTGTCGTTGCTGACGATCGAGTATTTCTTGGTGACGGAATCGTAATACGCCGTCGCACGCACGCCACTGTTGTTCATGGCCTGATTGATCTTGTCGACAATCTGCGAGGTGGTGAAGTTCGTCAAGGCGTTGAAGGTGACCGTGGCCCGCGTCTCTTTGGTCGAGGGCGGGACCGTTGCCATTGTTTGCGCGTCGGTCACCTGGAACGACAGCGCCTGCGAAGGCATCCATTGAACATCGAAGTTAACGGGATTGCCGTCGATGCGGGCCTGCGTGCCACCGAGGAAGCCCGAACCGATGAATCCGCGCTGATCGCCGACAACCCGGTATGAAAGGGCGCGGGTCGGGTCGCCGCCATCGTAGGTGATCGTGATGTTCTCGTCCCGGATGTCCGAACCCGAGGCGGTGACCGTTCCGGCCGCACCGTTGCCGGTATTGGTTACGGTGCCAAGAAGGGTTGTCGCCGAGGCTGGTGCCGGGGTGCCGTCCGGGTCGTAGGTGAAATACGGCACGCCGACGGTCGACTGGGTGCCGGCCGGTGTGACCGTGCTGACCAGCATTTTGCCGTTCTCGTCGGTGGTGATGCCGCCGGTGGCGACCTCGCCCTGGGTGTCGCTCATGGCCGACCACACCCAGTTCTTGCTGTCGAGCTTCTTGAACTTGAACTTGAGGTTCTGGAAGTTGCCCGTCGAATCCTTGAAGGTCAGCGTGTCCTGCCCGAGCACGATGTCGCGCTCGTCGCTCGAGCTATCGAGGTTCGATGCATACGTTATATTGTTGGTCTGGTGCGCGTGCTTTTTCAGATACTTGATCAGGTTGATCGTGTAGGGCGCGACACCGTCGTCTTTCAGTTCCAGGTTGCCGGTGGCCGGATTCTGCTGTGACAACCACCCCTGCACCTTGTAACCCGTCCCGGAGTTGACCAGGTCGTAGTTCGGATTGATGGCGAGGTTGCCGTCGCGCGTGTAGACGTTCTTGCCGGTGCCGGTGTTGACCACGAAGAACCCGTTCCCCTCGATGGCGAGGTCGGTGTCTTTGCCGGTGGTCTCAGGGGTGCCCTGGGTCATGATCGTGTCGATCGAGGCCAGTTGCACGCCGTTGCCGACCTGCATCGGGTTGAGGCCGCCGACGCCGCCGAACGCCTGCTGGGCGTAGCGCAGGGTCTGCGAGAAGAGGTCGGAGAACAGCACCCGCCCCTTCTTGAACCCGGTTGTATTTACGTTGGCAATATTGTTCGAGATCACGTCCATCTTCGTCTGATGCTGACGTAGTCCCGTTACTCCCACGAACAATGAACGCATCATAGGTGTTGACCTCCGCGTTGGTCACCGGGAGCAACTGACGGGGGCGACTCTGACGGTCGCTCGACCCGTGCCTCGCCGGCAGACCAGGATGTTGGCTGCAACTGCGAAAGGGGGGCGGATGGGGCGCGGTCTCGTGGATCGACAACCCGGGCGGCACCCGGGGAGCGGCAGAAAGAAGGTCTGGGGCCGCCCGGTCATCGACGCGTTACCGGACCATGGGCCGTCCTCGGTCACTCGGACGGCGGGGGCCTCCCCACGCGGGGTCCAGCCCATGCCATGGCAATACTCTGTATTGACTTAGTCGCTGGGTCGGATCTTCATGGCTGTTGCTCCTTTCTGTTCGTCGACCGGTCCGTTCGTTTGCCTGTGACGGCAGCCGCGTTTTCTGGTGGGCTGTCCGTGGATTCGTCTGCCTGCTTCCGGTCGGCGGTAGGGTTCCGGGGGTGTTGTTTGCCTTCCTGGTTCACTGCCGGCTGTGCCGGTCTAGCTCTCTTTCAGATGCACGCTGTCGATGTTGGTGACGATGCGGTCGCGCATGTCATCCGGGGCCAGCGCGGTGATGAGGGTGCGGTGGGGCACATTCACGACGAATGCTCCTTCCTTGAGCACGACCAATGAATCCCTGGCACCTTTCGTCGCCAATTCCGCCACTGCACTCTCGAGACGCTCTTTCAAAGCACCGTAGTCGATGCCACGCTCGTTCAGTCGCGTGGCTGCGTGGGCCGTCACCTTGAGGTCGGTGGGCGTGCGCACGCGATCGAGGGCCTGGTTGAGGCTGAGCGAGAAGTCGCCCGCCGTCGTCGCCGCTGCCTTGCCGGTCTGGCCGGGCCGCGTCGTGGCAGCAGTGCCGCCAACCTTGCCGAGCATCAAACGGAGATCCATGGGGGTGTCCTTCGTGTGTCCTTAGCGAGTTGTGATCAACCGGCCGCGACCGCTTCGATGTCGGCCATCTTGACTTCGGTGTCCCCGATGCCAAAGATGGCTTCGTTGTTCTCGAATCGGACGGCGGTGATCTGGCCCACCAGCGAATCGCTCTGTCCCTCGACCTTGGCCGAAACGGTCTTCCCCAGCATGGCGACAGCCTGCGTCTTGTAACTGTTGGTCGAATCGAGGAACTTCGACAGGTTGTTCGACATGTTGGTAATCTGCTCGAGGGTCGAGAAGTTCGCGGTTTGCGCGATCATCTGGGTGTTGTCCATCGGATTGAGCGGATCCTGGTTCTGCAACTGTTTGGTGAGCAGCAACAGGAAGTCGTCTTTGCCCAGGTTCTGTTTGGGAACGCGGGTGGTCTGATCGGACCCGCGCATCGGATCGGTGGTGTTGGTGATTTCCAGTGCCACTGTGTTGCCTCCTGAGTTCTTCTTTATGTTTCACTTCCGGCCACGGCTCTTGTCACCGATCGACCTGGCCGTCTCGCGCCCTGCGAATCAGGCCGTTACGTCGATCTGCCCCGACGCCGTGCGAGCTCCGCGGATGGGTGCGTCGGTCGTGTCCCCGGTCACCGCCACCTCCGCCGCTTCCACTCTGGAGCGGTTTCGATGCCGTCGCGCCAGTCTTGCCAGGGTTAAACGGTCGTTGCTGGAATCCGAATGCTCTTTACTGTCATCGGGTGTTCCGGCGTTGACGTCCACCCTCAACTGATCGAAACGTATGCCGAGGCTTTCGAGATGGCTCTTGATCTGGCCTGTCAGAGGTTCGAGAAGGTTTTTTACCTGGGGGTTTTCCGTGGCGACCCGGGCGGTGACCACCCCATCCTTGGACGTCAACGACAGATCGATACGGCCGAGTTCTTCAGGCTGCAACTGAACGGTCAGCACTTTTTCCTTGTCGCCGAGCGTCCAGAGTTTCGCCTTGTCCATCAATTGTCGGAAAATGTCCGATTGCAGCATCGTGCTGGCAAGCGGGGCTCCGGCGCTGGTCGGGGTCGATGCGGCAGTGCTCTGCGCCTGCTGCGAACCGCCGTGCGAGAATCCACCCATGCTGTTGCCCGAGCTGCCGTGCGAGCCGGCTCCGGCACGAACCGCACCGGCGACCGCCGTCACGGACTCACCAGAGTGTGCGCCCTCGACGCGGGTGTCCGCAGGGCGTTGCCCGTCTGCGTTCCCCGTCGGTGCACCGGCACGGCTGGCCAGTGCCTTCTCGATCGCTGCGGCGAGGTCGGGGTCCGGCGCCTTGGCGGGTTGGGCGGGGGCGGGTGTGGTGACCTCGGTGTCCGGTGATTCCTGGGTCTGTTGGCTCAGTTCGGCAATGATCGCGTTGGCCTGAGTCCCGTTGCGGTGCGAGTCGTACCGTTCCGCTGCAGCCAGTCGGGCTGCGGCCTCGCTGTCGGCGAAGCTGTGGCGTTCCAGATTGACCGCGGCCTTGGTGGAATTGGTTTCGGTGTTGTCGCGTGAGCGGGATTGTTCGTGGGCACTCTGACTTTCGTTCGGCTCAGAGGTGTCGGTGGAGACGGGTGCGTCATTGTTCGCTGCGGCGACGTCGGTGGCAACCTGAGCAGAACTCGCGGAATCGGTTGCCGTCGCGGTCAGCATCGCATCCAGTCGGGCCTGGAACTTCTTGTCGCTCAGCAACTCGGTCAGCAGTTGTTTTCCCTCTTCGGGCGACAACGACTGCCAGGCTTCTTTGGCCTCGGGATCGGCCGCGAGCCGCTCGAGCATCTGCGCCAGACCGTCGGGATCATTGCCTTGTTGCAGATTCTGCAGCAGTTCGTCGAGTTGCTGTCGCTGCGCGAGCGCGTCGGTCGCCGGCGTTGCGGTGCTGGTGTCGTCGCTGGTTTGCGCCGCAAGTTTCTCGGCAATCAGTTGTTGCAGCAATGCGAGGCTCGGTTGGATGGCGCCGTTGGCCGGCACGTTTTCGTTGGCCGTGTCGTCGTTGGCGATCGGATTGCGTTCGTCGGCACGATCGGTGGCGTGTGCTGCGCGGTCATCGCTGCGCTCGGTCGCGTTCGGGCCGCGTTGCGCGTCGGTGTCCGCCGCCTTCTCGGCGCGTGGGGGTGGCTCGGTGGGTTTCGGACCCGGCAACGGTTTCTGGGGGCTTGTCTTGGCCGAGAGCGAGAACAGGGCCTGGGAAATCAGAGGATCAAGCGTTCGTGCACCCACCTGGGTGGTTGGCGCCTGACTGGTCATGGTGTCGCAGTAACTGGCGAGGAGCGCGGCAAACCCGCGATCGCCGCCGGGCGTCGTCCGCCCCGAGGTCAGTTGGGCCGCCGTGGCAACGCCGGTGCTACCGACATTGCCAATGGCTGTTTGCACCATGTCTGCACCTCCTTTCTCGATGTCTTCGGGGAAGCGCCACCCGATTGCGTGTGACGAGAATTCCCCAATATCTGTATCGACATAAGTTCGCCGAAGGTTGAGCGGGCATTTTCTTTTTTGCGCGTAAGGCTGGCGTCGGTGGCGCTCGATGCCGATAGAGATTGCGGGAACCCGGTCGAGGGCAGGACCCTTACCCACTCCCCAAGGAGGCGTAAACAAATATGAAGAGAGTCATCGGCGTGGCCGCACTGCTGACCGCCCTCGTGGTGCCGGCAGGTGCAGAAGAGCCGGCCGCGACCCCCACCAAGAGCGATTCCCGACAGATGCAGCAACGGGTGGTCGAGCTGCGCTCCCGCTTGCAGGAGTTCATGCAGCGTCATCAGGGCGGGGCCGCCGAGGCGCCGGCGCCGGCGATCAAGATGCCCAAGACCCCGGCGGATGCCGCGGCCGGGTTGCGCGATCAGCCGCAGGAGGTGCGGGATGTCGTCGCTGAACCCACAGCGGGACCGGCCGCGAGTGATGCCGGGACGGGCAGTGAAGCGCTCAAAGAACTGTCGGACGACGGCAAGGCGACGATGATGCTTCTGTATCAGGAAACCCCGGAACCCAAGTCACCCAACGGCGACAAACAGACGAGCACGTCGGGGACCGGCTCGGCCAACAAAAGAGCGCTCGACGAACTGCGCCGGTCGCTGGCGGAAGTGGGGACCCGGTCTTCATAAATACGCTGTAAATAAGAGTTGCGCGGCCTCTGCCGCCAGACGCCGCGACCCCGGCACCGAACCTGGTGCCGGGGTCGTGCTTTGGGCTTCGCTCTTTGTGGGGCAGAGTGACCCTGGTGTCGGTGGTCGCCTGCCGACGATTGACGCGATGATCGGTAGACTCCCGGGCACCTTCTCGATTCGTCGGTAACGCAGACGCGGCGCGCCTCGCTCGGCCGGTGGCTGGCTACGGGCGCAGATTGGCCTGGCTGGAAGCGACGAGGTTGGCGAGCGTGGGCGGAATATACGGGCGGGAACCCGGTCTGGGCAGCGTCGGCGGTTCCTTGGCGATGCGCACGATCTTGCTGGCCTTTTCGGCGTCCATGCCCGCCAACACGCGGGCCGCGGTCTCGGGCGGCATGCCCTGCAATACATCGTAAATCAGCTTATTGTCGGATGTCTCGTTGAACACCTGGGCGAGCGCGAGCGGGTCCATCATCGAGGCGATCTGTTGCAGGGGTTCGAGCCGTTTCTCGTTTTCCATGAACTGGATCAGACTGGCCTCGATCTGGGCGGCTTCGGACGCAATCTGCTGCGACAACAGATCGATGCCGGCTTTGCGAGCCTCGAGGTCACGGGCGAGCGCTTCGACCCGCTGGCGTTCCCGCACCGTTTCTTCCTGCAGGGTGGCGATTTTCTGCTGATCCTGGCGGTACTTCTCTTGTTGGAACTTCACGAGTTCATCGAACTTCTGTGACTGCTCGCGGGCCTTGGACTGCAGCGCGTCGGTCCCTTCGAGCAGCAGGCGTCGCGTGTTTTCCTGCTCTTCGCGCAGGGCGAGGCGAAAGCGCTCTTCATCGGGCATCTGATGACGTTTGACGAAGTCGTAATACTGCTTCAGCGGAGTCGACTCGCGGTAGCGTTCGGGGATCTTGTACCGCCACTGGACGACGTCGAGAAAGTCGAGCATGAACAACAGCGCCACCGAGAGGGCGGCGATCAGGCCGAGCGTGCCGACGAAGACGACCTTGAGGATGGCGTTGAACAGCCGCGAGATCCGCGAAGGCGGGGCGATCTCGGCGGCGGTTACCCCTTCCGCCGGTTTCTCGGAGGTCTCGGGGACGCCCTTGTTGGCAGGCTTGTTTTCGGCCATCGGCTGCTCCTATGCAACGCCCGGGGTCAACGCGGACCCGGGTCTTTCTGGTTGCCGAGAATCTTGGTGACGAATTGCTGGGTTTCCTGGAACGGGGGAACGCCACCGTGGCGGTCGACCGCGGTGGGACCGGCATTGTAACCGGCGAGCGCGAGCGTCAGGTTGCCGCCGTAGCGCTGCAACAGATCGGCCAGATAGCGGGTGCCGCCGGCGATGTTGCTTTCCGGGTCGAGCGGGTTCTCGACGCCCAGTTCGGCGGCGGTGCCCGGCATCAGTTGCATCAGACCCTGCGCGCCGCGCCGACTCACGCTGCGCGGATCGAAATTCGATTCGACCTCGATGAGCCGGGTGACCAGGGCTGGATCGAGGCCGTTCTGAGATGCGTAGCGGTTGATGAGGTCGGCGTACCGTTCGGCACCGCGCGGTGCGGTGTTGATTGCCGGTGCCATTGCCGCCAGCGGGGATGGCGCCGGTTTGTTCGTGGTGGTTTCACTGGTCGTGGTGCCCGGCGTGGTCGCACTGCCCTGGGCGGCGCGCAGCACCTGGCGGAACGACTGGTCGTCACGGTGGCCGCGCCGGGGCGACATGCCGGCGAACCGTTTGTTGAGTTCGTCGATCCGCTCCATCGCGTGGTGCATCCGTTCGAGCATGGGGTGGCCGTCCTTTCGTCAGAATGCCTGCGGCGTGTCGTCCTGGTCGAAGCGCCGATTGGCAAACTCGTCGAGCCGTTTCTGCTCGAGTTTGAGCTGCTCAGTTGTAAATACTTTATGTTTACGTTCCTTCAGTTTTTCCATGATTTTGCGCTCGCGCATGCGCTCGGCCAGCTCGGCGACGATCTTCTCGCGTTGTTTCTCGTGGCGGCCGATTTCGTCGGTGTGCCAGGAGATGGCGTTCTGCAGCCGGCGAAAGTAGGCGGCGTAGAGATTGAGACGGTCGAGGCGGCCGGCGGCAAGGTCGGCGCCTTTCTCGGCCAGACCGATCTCGAGATCGGTGCGCACCTGGTCGAGCTTGGCCTGTTCTTCTGCGATCTGGCGGTCTTTGGCGGCCAGTCGGTCGCGCACCTCGTCTTCGGCATGCTTGCGCAAGCGCAGCAACTGTTCGAACCGGAAGCGAAACTGGTTCATGGTGCGGCCGACCTCAACTGACGACCTGTTCGAGCTGGGCCACAGCCTGTTCGAACGTGGTGCGTTCGAGGATGCCCTGTTTGATCAACCCCTGGATGCGCGGCAGACGGGCCACGGCCTGATCGACCTTGGGGTTGCTGCCGGGCTTGTAGGCACCGATGTTGATGAGATCGGCCGACTGTTGATAGGTCGCCAGCAGGTCTTTCACCTGATTGGCGATCTCGTAGTGGCGCTTGTTGGTGATTTCGGGCATCAGACGGCTGATGCTCTGCAAAACGTCGATGGCCGGATAGATATTCTGCATGGCCAGTTCGCGGGTCAAGACAATGTGCCCGTCGAGGATACCGCGCACCGCGTCGGCGACCGGTTCGTCCATGTCGCCGCCCTCGACGAGCACGGTATAGAGAGCGGTGATCGAGCCCTGCTTGGCGGTGCCGGCCCGTTCCATGAGTTTGGGCAGCAGGGCAAACACCGAGGGCGTGTAGCCGCGGGTGGTCGGAGGTTCGCCGACGGCCAGACCGATTTCGCGTTGCGACAGGGCGAAGCGCGTGACCGAGTCCATCATGAGCATGACATCTTTGCCCTGGTCGCGGAAATACTCGGCGACGGCGGTCGCGGCCATGGCGGCCTTGACGCGCACCAGAGCGGGGCGGTCGGAGGTGGCCACAATCACCACCGAACGGCGCAGACCCTCGGGCCCCAGGTCTTTTTCGACGAACTCACGCACCTCGCGGCCGCGTTCGCCGACCAGGCCGATGACGTTGACGTCGGCCTTGCTGCCGCGGGCAATCATGCCGAGCAATGTGCTCTTGCCGACGCCCGATCCGGCGAAGATGCCGATGCGCTGGCCACGGCCGAGCGTCAACAGCGAGTCGAGGCCGCGAATACCGGTTTCGAGCGGGGTCTGAATGCGCTTGCGGGTGAATGGCGAGGGAGGATCACGTTGTATTGACACGCGGGTGATCGCATCGGGCAACGGCGGACCGTCGTCGATCGGGTTGCCCAGGCCGTCGAGCAGGCGACCGAGCAGGGCCTCGCCCGCCGGGACCAAGAACGGCGCGCCGGTCGGCACCACTTCGGCGCCCGGGCGAATGCCTTCCATGTGCAGAAGCGGCATGAGCAGTACCGAATCGCGGCGGAAGCCGACGACCTCGCAAGGGGTGCTGACGCCGCCGCTCGTCACGTTGCACACTTCGCCGATGCCGACGCGCGGGCCGGTGGCTTCGATGATCAACCCCAGTACCTGGGTGACCCGCCCGTGGCGACGGATCGTCGGGGCCTGGTTGATGACCTCGTGGTAGCTTTCGAACGGAAAAGTGCTCATCAGTCGGCCGGTTTGGCCTGCACCAACGCGAGCAGTTGTTTCTCGAGTTCGGCGGCCTGGGTTTCGATGGTGGCGTCGATCGTTCCGGACGTCGACTCGATGCGGACGCCGCCGGGGGTGAGCGACGGGTCTTCGAGAACCGTCAATTCGCGCACGCCGGTCAGGCGGCGCAACAATTCGTCTTTGCGGGCCTGCACCATCGCTTTGTCACGCAGGTTGATTCTCAAGACAATCTTGTCGGTTTCAGACAACAACCCGATCGCGGCGTCGATGTTCTTCATGATGACCGCGGGGTTGAAGCGGGTTTCGAGTTTGACGATGCGTTTCGCGAAGGCGACGATCAGCCGCAGCATCTCGTCTTCGGCCGATTTGAGCAGGGCCATACGGCTGGTGTGCAGTTCCTGGATGATGGTCTCGGTCTCTTGAATGAGGCCCTGCCACTCGAGCATTCCTTCGTGCATGCCCTGTTTTTCGCCGGCCGCGACGCCCTTTTCTTCGCCGAGCGCATAGCCTTCGCGGCGGGCTTTTTCGCGCACCGACTCGGTTTCGAGCTCGACCGCCCGCTTGATGTTGGCGGCCTCGACCCGGGCGTTCTCGAGCAGCGTTTCTGCGTTCTTGCGGGCCATGGCCATCAGTTTGTCGGTCTCTTCACCCAGGGCAACCCGCTTCTGGTGCAGCTCTTGCAGATGTTGCTGCTCTTCGGCATCGAGCCGTTTTTCGCGCGCCAACAGCGCGTCTTCCCACTCCTGCAGTTGCCGCTCGAACGCATCGAGTTCCGATTGTCGGCGCAACAACACCGGACTGGCGCCGCCTTCCGGGGCTCGGCTGCCAGGCGTCGCCTGGGGTGGCGGGGTCGCGGGGCCCGATCCAGGGGCGCCGCCGGCGGGTGGCTCGCCGTCGGGACCCATGCCGGGCTCGAGGTCGTCGTGGGCGGCATCGGCTGCCGTCGCCGTCATCCGCTCGGTCGCCAGGTCTTCGCCGTTGAGCGGAGTGAATGCACCGGCACCGCTGTCGCCGGCGGTGGGAGCGGGTTGCGGCGTCGGCCAGAGATCCTGGTGCACCGTCGAGATCTTGATCTTGGCCTCTGGATCGACCTTGACCTGGTAACCCTTGATGACTTTGGACAAAGCGCCCTCCTTGGCGGATCAGCCCACGGCCCGGCATGCGTGCCCGGCCTGTGCGGCGTGATGGCTAGTCGACCATGCGGTGGTCTGGGGCGCTGCGTTCGATGAACAACTGCCCCTGCGCGATCATGGCGCGCATGAGTTTCAATACGGTGTCTTGCGCTGCGTGGACCTCACGGGCCGGGCGGGGCCCCAGGGCCGCGATGTCGCTGCGCAGTTGCTCGAGGGCCCGTCGTGACATGTTGAGGGCGAACTTCTCGACGACGGTCGGTTCGGCAGCCTTCATCGCCAGTGCCAGGTCGCGGGCCGGAACGCTCTTGAGCAACAACTGGACGCCGCGGTTGTCGGCATAGGCGAGGTCGCTGAAGGTGATGAGCCGCTGCCGCACGGCAACCGCAACCTCGGGCGCCTGCGTGGCCAGGTTCGCCAACAACGCGCGCTCCTGGGCCGGATCGTAATGCTGAAGTATTGCTGACAGAACGCCGAGTCCGTATTTGGTGGGTTTGAGTTGCGCCATGGTGTTCTCGCCTTCGCTTCAATCTTAGCCGATGAGTTCTTCTTCGCCGGGGCGGGCGATGATGATCTCGCCCTTGCCCTCGAGGTTCTTGACCACGTGGACAATGCGCTGTTGCGCCTGATCGACGTCGCGGATGCGGATCGGACCCATATAGGCCATCTCTTCTTTGAGCATCTCGGCAGCGCGTTTCGACATGTTCTTGAGGAACTTCTCTTTGACTTCGTCGGTGGCACCCTTGAGCGCGATCGACAGGTCTTTGGGGTCGACCTCTTTCATCAGGCGCTGGATACCGCGGTCGTCGATGAGCACCACGTCTTCGAACACGAACAGGCGTTTCTTGATTTCTTCGGCGAGGTTCGGTTCCTGGACTTCCATCGTTTCGATGATGGTTTTCTCGGTGGCGCGTTCGACCTGGTTCAAGACATTGACCAACGAGTCGATACCGCCGACCTGGGCGAAATCCTGGCTCATCATCGCCGAGAGCTTGCGCTCGAGGATGTTCTCGACCTCGCGGATGACCTCCGGCGAGGTGCGGTCCATGAGGGCGAGGCGCTTGGCGATCTCGGTCTGGGTCTCGCCGTTCATGGCCTGCAGGATGAGAGCGGCTTTTTCGGGTTGCAGATACGACATGACCAGGGCGATGGTTTGCGGGTGCTCACCCTGGATCAAGGTGGCGAGCTGGGTGGGATCGGTGCCCCGGGCCGCCTCGAATGGGCGGACCTGCAGGCTCGTGCCCATCTTCGAGAGAATGTCGAGCGCCTTGATCGGGCCGACGGCCTTTTCGAGCAGGTTCTTGGCGTAATCGAGACCGCCCTGCGAGTAGAACTCGCGCGCCATCATCAACTGTTCGAACTCGCCGAGCACGGACTCTTTGTCTTCGGGCGAGATCTTGCGCTGTTTGGCGATCTCGATGGTCAACAGCTCGATCTCGTCGTCTTTGAGCGCCTGAAAGATGTTGCTCGAGGTTTCGGGCCCAAGGAAGATCAGCAGGATCGCGGCTTTCGTTTTGCCGTTGAGATTCGAAACACGGACCGCCGGTGCACCACCGGCCTGACCCCCCGCACCGGGGGGCGGTGGTCGCACGGGGGCTTGAGCGGCGGCGGTGGCGGGTTTGCCCATCGTCGTTGTCTCCTGCTTTCGTTCGCGGCGCCGGGGCGCTTACTCTTCGAGCCAGATGCGCAGCACCTGGATGGCATCCTCAGGTTTCGAGGTGACGAGGTTGCGCACGCGTTCCTCGAGTTCCATTTTGGTCTTGGCCTCGGCTTGCAGCCGTTCCATTTCTTCCTGGTGCTCGCGGTCTCGCTCGCCGATGATGCGGGCAAGGCGCTCGATGCCTTCGTTGAGCGTGCCGTCGGCCTTGCGCCGGAACGCTTCCTGATAGAGGAACTGTTCTTCGGGCGACAGTTCGTCGAAGTCGGGGGGCAGTCGCTCGTTGTCGCGGGCATAGGAGTAGGCTTTGTAACGGAGTTCCTGCACGCGGCGCTTCTTCTCTTCGGGGTCTTTGATTTCGGGGAAGAAATTGTTGATGTCTTCAAACCGTTTCATGCGTTCGGCGGTTTGTTGCTCGCGCAACTTCTGTTGGCGCAGTTCTTCGGACTTGCGCAACGCCTCGGCCTCGACGGCGGCGCGCTCGAGTTGCGCCTTCTCGCGGGCGAGGGCACGGGCCCGGGATACGCGAACGAAGATGTAGACCGAACCGATGAGCATTGGCACGCACATCAGCAGGGCCACCACGATCATGAACATTGTTTGCTCCTGACGTCGGCGCTCGTCCATTTCGCGTTTGGCCTGCTCGGCGATGTCGTTGTTGAACGGCACAGCCATGAACGAGAGCGCATCCCCGCGCTTCTTTTCGAACCCGACGGTGGTCTGGGCGAGGGCGCGAAGCTTTTCTTCGCCCTCGGTTCCCATTATCGTTGCTAATTTCATCGGCTCAATGTCGACGACAACTGAGACCGTCATGCGTTTGATCGTGCCCTGATCTTTGACGTATTTCTCTTTGGACTTGGTCCAGTCGTAGTTGCGGATGGCGGCGGTGCGTTCGTATTTATTGTTCGTCCCGGGTTCCATGCCGGGGTAGGAGGGGGCACCGGGTGGCAGGTTGCTGTTGACCCCGGGCTCCCCATCTTTGGTGAGATCTTTGCCTTCGTAGTTTTCCTGCTCGATCTTCTCAGACAGTTTGGCCCCTTCGTTGCTGCCTTCGAAAGGGGGCACGACGATGTCGGACACGGCCTCTTTTTTGTCGAAGTCGAGTTCGCAGTTGACGCGAACCACGGCCTTGCCCGGGCCGAAGATCTGCTCGAGAGCGGTGGCCAGTTTCTTTTCGAGATCGGCCTCGGTCTTCTTGACGTATTTGTATTGCTCGGCCTTGATCTTGTCGAGCGAGTGTTCTTCGTCGTCTTCGATCATGCGGGTCAAATCACGCATCTTCTCGTCGTTGATGCGGATGTTGGGGGGTTTGAGTCCTTCGACGGCTGTGCTGATCCAGAGGCGAATGGCCCGGACCTGGTCTTTGGCGATGTCGGAGCCGGGTTTGAGCTTGAGGACGACGGCGGCGGTCGGCTCGCGTTGATCTTCTTTGAAAACCTCGGTCTTGGGTTTGGTGATGTAGACCTTGGCGTTTTCGATCGAGGCAAACCGCATCAGTCCGGCTTCGAGTTCGTCTTGCAGGCCGCGAATGAAGTTGAGGTCGAATTCCTGTTGCGTCTGACCGCCGAGAATCGAGCGTTCGTCGATGAGCTTGCGCCAGCCGGCGCGAACCTGGGGCAGGGTTTTCTCTTGGGCGAGTTGCAGGAGGATGTAGCTCTTGTCAGTGAGCGGCACGCGCAGGTCGGTGGGCTTGGCACCGACCTTGAACTCGACGTTGAGTTCGCGCAGTTTGGTCGAGACCTTGCCGGCGTCTTCGGCCGACAGTTCTTCCTCGAAGAGCTGCACGTACTCTTTCTGAGCACCCATCATGGTCGCAGCGACAATGGCCACGACGACGAGGGCGACGGTGCCCCCGAGGGCAATCTTCTGCCCGCGGGACAACTTGTTGATCGAATCCCAAAGCTGCCGCAGAAACTCGGTCACGTCTTCTCCCTACTCCCTTGATCACTGCCGTTTCGCCCGGCTCCGGCTGCTCTTTGCTCTTGGCCGCATGGTCTGGTGCCCTGCGGTGGTGCCCGGCTTTCGGTCAGCGTCCCATCTCGATCGCATCGGGCATTCTGGCCTCGACCGACCGACCCCCAAACGAACTAGAACTGCATGCGCATGATTTCCTTGTAAGCTTCGAGGGCCTTGTTGCGGACCTCGAGGGTCAGATTCATCGCCGTGCGGGCCTTCTCGGCGGCGATCATGACGTCGTGAAGATTTTCGATACGGCCCAGGACAAAGTCCTGCGTCATCTGGTGCGACTCTTTTTCGAGGCCGTCGACCTCATCGATAGCGGCGCGCAGTTTCTGCCCGAAGGCGTCCCATTGTTCCCGGGCGTTGACCTTCGGTCGGTCGCCTTCGAGCTGGCCGACGTGTTGAAACGGGTTGTCGTTCAAGATCCGCACTGGCTACGATCCTCCCTTACGATCAGCGGCGGCCGATGCCGAGCGCTGTATTGACGATGTCTTTCGTGGCGTTGATCACCGTGACATTGGCCTCGTAGCCGCGCGAGGCGGTGATCATGTCGACCATCTCGTGCACGACATTGACGTTGGGGTATTTCACGTAACCGTTGGCGTCGGCGTCGGGATGGTTGGGTTCGTAGACGAGGCGGAACGGGGCTTGGTCGTCCATAATGCGGGAGACGCGCACGCCCTTGCCGACCTGTTCGGGCAGGGTGCGTTCCTTGGCCGGGAAGTTGGGCGAGGCGGTGCGCGATTGAAAGATGCACAGTTGCCGGCGGAACGGGCCGCCCCGCTCGGTGCGCGTTGTATTGACATTGGCAATATTGTTCGAGATGACGTCCATGCGGAGCCGCTCGGCGGTCAAGCCGGAGGCGGCGACATCGAGGGCGCGGAACAGTGCCATACGTTACGACCTCCCTGCCCGGGTGATGACGTCGTTGATGTCGGAAAAAATCGAGGAGATGCGCTGACCGGCCACCTGATAGGTCATGGTGTTCTTGGCCAGGTCGGTCATTTCGACGTCGATGTCGATGTTGTTCTTGTCGTTGCGCATCAGGTGGGCCCGGTCGGTGATCAGGGTGGGGCCGATCTCGCGCCACCCCGGTTCGCCGATGGGGATGTGTTCGTCGCGTTCGCGGCGGCCGGCGAGTTCCTGTTTGCCGTCAAAGGCTTTGGCCATCGCATCTTCAAAGCTGACGATCTGGCGTTTGTAACCTGGTGTATTGACGTTGGCGATGTTGTTGGCGACCACCTTGTTGCGCATCGCCGAGACATCGAGCCCCTTGCGCAGCAGGTCGAGGGTCGCAGTGCCGGTCACTTCTCGAAACATCGTATGTTCCTCCGTGTACGGTCGATTCAGAGGATGAACCGCGCGAGGTCCTGGTTCTTGACCAGATCGACCAACGTCCGGTCGACGTATTCGGCGTCGACGACGAACGGGCCAGATGGCCGATCGGGTGCGGTGAAACTGATCTCTTCGAGCAACCGCTCGAGCAGGGTATGCAGGCGGCGGGCGCCAATGTTCTCGTGGCTGGTGTTGACTTCCTGAGCCAGTTCGGCGAGGCGGCTGACCGCTTCGGGCGTGAAGCTCAGGGCGATACCGTCGACAGCGAGCAATGCTTCGTATTGACGGGTCAGGGCGTTCTTGGGCTCGGTGAGAATGCGGCGGAAATCGTCGGCCGAGAGTTTCTCGAGTTCGACCCGGATGGGGAACCGGCCCTGCAGTTCGGGAATCAGATCGGACGGTTTGCTGACGTTGAAGGCGCCGGCGGCCACGAACAGGATATGGTCGGTGCGCAACATACCATACTTGGTGGTGACGGTCGTGCCCTCGACGAGTGGCAGCAGGTCGCGCTGCACGCCCTCGCGCGACACGTCGGGCCCCGATTTGCTGGTGTAGGACGCCGCGATCTTGTCGACCTCGTCGAGGAAGACGATGCCGGCCTGTTCGGCGAGGTGAATCGCCTCGCGGTGGATCTCGTCTTGATCCATGAGCCGGTTTACCTCCTCGTTGAACAGTATCTCGCGGGCCTCGCGAACCTTGAGCCGACGCCGGTGCTTCTTCGATGGGAACATGTTGCCCAACATGTTCTGCAACCCCTGCAGGTTGAAGCCCATCTCCTCGACGCCGGACTGCGAAATCACCTCCACCATCGGTGTCGCCTGCTCGGTGACATCGATCTCGACCACCTTGTCATCCAGTTCGCCCGCGACCAGTTTCTGGCGGAACTTGTCGCGGGTACGCGCCATGGGTTCATCCTCTTCTCGAGTTATCGTCATTTCGCCAGGATTTGCTGAGTCTTTTGTGAAGCCACTGAGCGGATGCCGTGCCGGATCGCCGTTCTGGCCCGATGGGAGCAGGGCATCGAGCAGTCTTTCGGTGGCGCGTTCGCGCGCCTTGGGGGCGACGCGGTCCATTTTCTTGACCTTGACCATGCGAATGGCGACCTCGACGAGGTCGCGAATGATCGAGTCGACATCGCGGCCGACGTAGCCGACTTCGGTGAACTTGGTCGCCTCGATCTTGAGGAACGGCGCATTGGCCATGTTGGCGAGGCGGCGGGCGATCTCGGTCTTGCCGACGCCGGTTGGGCCAATCATGAGGATATTCTTGGGGCGGACCTCTTCGCGAAGTTCGTCGGCCAACCGTTGCCGGCGGTAGCGGTTGCGCATGGCCACCGCCACGGCGCGCTTGGCCTTCTGCTGCCCAACGATATAGCGGTCGAGTTCGCCGACGATCTGGGTAGGGGTCAATTCGGGGCGATCGAGGTCGGGCACGCGGTTTGCACTCATGACAGGGTCTCCACCGTGATTTGGTTGTTGGTGTAGATGCAGATGTCGGCGGCGATGCCGAGGGCTTCGCGGGCGACCGCCTCGGGATCGAGGGTCGTGTGGGCGACCAGGGCACGGGCCGCGGCGACGGCAATCGGTGCCCCCGACCCGATGGCGGCCACGCCGGTATCGGGTTCGAGGACGTCGCCCTGGCCGGAAATCACCAGGATCTGCTCGCGGTTGGCGACGAGGAGCATGGCTTCGAGGCGGCGCAGGGCTCGGTCGGTGCGCCAGTCTTTCGAAAGCTCGATGGCGGCTCGGGCGAGGTGACCCTGAGCATGCTCGAGTTTGGCTTCGAACCGCTCGAAGAGGGTCATGGCATCGGCCGTGTGCCCGGCGAAACCACCGAGCACCTTGCCGCCGTGCAGGCGGCGGACCTTCTTGGCGCCGGCCTTCACGACGTGGCTGCCGAGGGTGACCTGGCCGTCACCGGCCATGGCAACGCGGCCGTTCTTGACGACGGCGAGAATGGTGGTGCCGTGCATGGCGACGCTTTCACTCATGGGGAGGCTCCTGGGGCGGTTTTGCGTCGCGGACCTGGGCCCGCGGATGCGTGTTCTGATAGATTTCGCGAAGGCGTTCGCGGGAAAGGTGCGTGTAGATCTGGGTCGTGGTCAGGCTCGCGTGGCCCAGCATCTCTTGCACGGCGCGCAGGTCGGCGCCGTGGTCGAGCAGGTGGGTGGCGAAGCTGTGGCGCAACGTGTGCGGCGAGATCTTCTTCATCAGCGCCAGTTGACGCACGTAGCGATCGAGCCGCCGGGCGATGCTGCGGGTGGTCAGCGGCGTGCCGTTGCGGCCGAGAAACACGGTCGGGGGCGCGACCTTGCGGACCCAGTGGGGGCGTTCGCCGAGCCAGGCGCGCAATGCCTCGATGCC